>NZ_CP121648.1:1908333-2226388 GCF_029714205.1 Methylobacterium sp. CB376
TGCTGCTCTCGGTCCTCGCCGGCCCGGATCCGCGCCTGCCCCACAGCCTGACCGAGGATCCCTCCGCCTTCGCCGCGCCGGCGCCCCTCGCGCTCGCGGGCCTGCGGATCGGCTGGCTCGGCGACCTCGGCGGCCACCTGCCGGTCGAGCCCGGCATCCTCGCCCTCTGCGAGCGCGCCCTCGCGGTTTTCGCCGGGGAGGGGGCCCGGGTCGCCCCCCTGGCGCTCGGCTTCGACGCCGAGGCGGTGTTCCGGGCCTGGCGGGTGCTGCGGGCCTGGCAGGCCGGGGCGGCGCTCGCCCCTCACGCGCGCGACCCCGCCGCGCGGGCGGCGCTGAAGCCCGACGCGCTGTTCGAGATCGACGAGAGGGCGCGGCTCGACGCCTACGCGGTGCAGGCCGCCAGCGCCCTGCGCAGCCGCTGGTTCGCCCACCTGCTCGACCTGTTCGCCCGGTGCGACCTGCTGGCGCTGCCCGCCGCGCAGGTCTTCCCCTTCCCGATCGGGGAGATGTGGCCGCGGGCGATCGCCGGGCGCCCCATGGACAGCTATCACCGCTGGATGGAGGTCGCGATCCCGGCCACGATGGGCGGCTGCCCGGCGATCAGCCTGCCGGCCGGCCGCGGCCCCGGGGGGCTGCCGATGGGCCTCCAGCTCATCGCCCCCCACCGGGGCGAGGGGAGGCTGCTCGCCGTCGCGGCCGCCTACGAGGCCGCGACCGGCTTCGACCGGGAGGCCCCCGCGATCACGGCCCTGTGATCGCACGCGCTTGCGCTTGCGGGCTCATCGGCGCGCCCCATACTCCCTGCGCCAACGAAGAGCGGTCGATCGAATCGGCCGCGGGCGAGGGAGGAGACCATGAGATCGGTTCTGAAGGCTGCGCTCCTGGGGAGCGCGGCGCTGGCCGCGGGTGCGTCGTTCGCCGCCGTGAGCCTCGCCCAGGAGGCCGGCGACACGAAGGCCAAGGTCGACAACCTGGAGAAGCTGCAGGGCTTCAAGAGCACCGGCGTGGCCGAGCCGCCGCCGGTGCCCCAGACCGGCCGCAAGGCCGACGCCATCACCAAGACCCTGCAGAAGATCAAGCTGCCGGACGGCTTCAAGATCGACCTCTACGCCATCGTGCCGGATGCCCGCGCCATGGCGGTCGGCCCGAATGCCGGGGTGGTCTTCGTGGGCACCCGCAAGTCCAAGGTCTACACCGTGACCGACCGCGACAAGGACCGGGTGGCGGACGAGGTCAAGGTCTTCGCTCCCGGCATCGACTTCAAGATCCCGAACGGCGTCTGCTTCTCGCGCGACGGCGTGCTCACCGTCGTGGAGCAGAACCGGGTGCTGGCGTTCCCGGCGGCCGAGTTCTTCTACGAGGGGCCGGACGTGGCGGCGGCCGTGGTGGTCAAGCAGGGCGAGCTGATCCCGGTCTCGGAGGAGAGCTACAACCACACCGCCCGGATCTGCCGCGTCGGGCCGGACGGCAAGCTCTATATCTCGCTCGGCCAGCCCTACAACGTGCCGCCCAAGGAGAAGGCCGAGCTCTACGCGAAGACCGGCATCGGCGGCATCATCCGGATGGACGCGGACGGCAAGAACCGCGAGGTCTTCGCCACCGGCATCCGCAACTCGGTCGGCATGGACTTCGCCCCCGACAAGACGCTGTGGTTCACCGACAACCAGGTCGACGGGATGGGCGACGACCAGCCGCCCGGAGAGCTGAACCAGGCGACGAAGCCCGGCCAGAATTTCGGCTTCCCCTGGTACGGCGGCGGCGCCGTCCGCACGGCCGAGTACAAGAACGACGCGGTCCCGCCGGACGTGGTCCCGCCGAAGGCGGAGCTGCCCCCGCACGCGGCGGATCTCGGCATGATCGTCTACCGGGGCAAGATGTTTCCCGAGAAGTACCGGGGCGGCATCTTCACGGCCGAGCACGGCTCGTGGAACCGCACCACGCCGCTCGGCGCCCGGGTGATGTTCGTGCCGGTCAACAAGGACGGCGGCGCGGGCAAGCCCGAGCCCTTCGCGGAGGGCTGGCTCAACGAGAACGGCGAGTATCTCGGCCGCCCGGTCGACGTCGCGACGCTGCCGGACGGCTCGCTCCTGGTCTCGGACGATACGGCCGGCGCGATCTACCGGATCTCCTACGAGAAGTAGGGCAGCCGGCCCCGGCGCGTCCCGCCCCGGTCTCCGGGGAGGGCGCGCCGGGAGGCGGGATCGTCCCGCGCGAACCTGCCGGGCGTGCCGCCTCCTCGCGGCCGGCGCGCCGGCCCCGGCGCGCCGGCCCCGGCGCGCCGCGCCGAGGTGGTGGCGAGGTGGTGGCGAGGTGGTGGAAAGAGCGGCCCTCTTCCCCTATCCGCACGGGAGCGTCGGCGTCGTGCGGGTGGTCAGGTGCAGGAACTGGTGAGCGCGTGGTTCGGGTTGCTGAGCGCGATCCGGGTGGAGGGGCTGGCGGCCCTCGGCTTCGTGCTGGCCCTCGCCGTGACCCTGCACGCCCTCCTCAACAAGCGCGAGGTCGCCGCCGCGATCGGCTGGATCGGCCTCGCCTGGCTCTCGCCGCTGGCCGGCAGCGCCCTCTACGCGCTCTTCGGGATCAACCGGGTGACCCGCCGCGCCCGCCGCCTGCCGGTGCTGCCGGTGCGCAAGCCCGGGGTGCCGCAGGCCGATCCCGTCACGGTGCCCGGCCCGTTCCTGCCGCTGGAGCAGGCCGGCGACCGGCTCACCGGCCTGCCGCTCACCGGCGGCAACCGCGTCGCGCTGCTGCGCCACGGGGACGAGGCCTATCCGGCGATGCTGGCGGCGATCGAGGGCGCCCGGGAGACCGTCGGCCTCTCCAGCTACATCATGCGCGACGACGTGAGCGGGGAGGCCTTCGTGGCGGCCCTCGCCCGGGCCAAGGCGCGGGGCGTCGCGATCTGCGTGCTGGTGGACGGCATCGGCAGCGGCTACTTCTTCCCGGCCATCTACCGGCGCCTGCGGCGGGAGGGCATCCCGGCCGGGCTGTTCATGCACTCGGCCGTGCCGTGGCGGATGCCGTTCCTGAACCTGCGCACCCACAAGAAGCTGCTGGTGATCGACGGGCGGACCGGCTTCGTCGGCGGGGTCAATATCGGGGACGAGAACCTCGTGTCGCGCCACCCGCCCGAGCCGGTGCGCGACACGCATTTCCTCCTCGAAGGGCCGGTGGTCGGCCAGCTCGCCCAGGCCTTCGCCCGCGACTGGTCCTTCGTGACGGGGGAGGATCTCGACGGGCCCGGATGGTTCCCGGCGATCCCGCCGGCCGGCGACACGCCCGCCCGGGTCGTCACCTCGGGGCCGGACGCGGATATCGAGAAGATCGAGTACGTGGTGCTGGCGGCCCTGGCGGTGGCGCGGCACTCGATCCGGCTCGCCACGCCCTACTTCCTGCCGAGCGAGATCCTGCTCACCTCGCTGGCCCTCGCCGCCATGCGGGGCATCGCGGTCGACGTGATCATCCCGCAGGCGAGCAACCACCGCATGGTCGATTGGGCGACCCGCGCCCACGTGGCGCCGCTGCTGCGCTCCGGCGTGCGGATCTGGCTCGACCGGCCGCCCTTCGACCACTCGAAGCTGATGGTGGTGGACGATGCGTGGTGCTTCGTCGGCAGCGCCAACTGGGACACGCGCAGCTTCCGGCTGAATTTCGAGCTCAACGTGGAGCTCTACGACGAGGCCTTCGCGGCGGAGCTGAACCGGCTCCTCGCCGCCAAGATGCAGGTGCCGCTGACCCTCGACGCGCTCACGGCGCGGGGGATGCCGGTGCGCCTGCGCGATGCCGGCGTGCGATTGCTGCTGCCATACCTCTGAGGTCGACCCGCTCGCGCAGATGCGCCATGCGGGTGCGGCCGGAGGGCAGGGGCGCCGGCTCGAGATGGACCACGATCGGCCGGTGGTCCGAGGCGCCCCGCGGCAGCACCGCCCGGTGGCGGCAGACGAGGCCGCGCACGAGGCAGCGGTCGAGGCGCAGCGGCACGAGGTCGACCATCGCGTGGGTCGGGTGGCGCGGCCCCACGTCCCGGAAGCCCGGCAGCAGGGCGGGGCCGACGAGGTTGTAATCCCCGAGCACCGCGGCCCGCGCCGGCAGGTGCTGCTCGATGCGGCGCAGCTGGCGGCGGTTCAGCACCTGGCCGTGCGAG
This sequence comes from Methylobacterium sp. CB376, assembly GCF_029714205.1. Classification (NCBI taxonomy): domain Bacteria; kingdom Pseudomonadati; phylum Pseudomonadota; class Alphaproteobacteria; order Hyphomicrobiales; family Methylobacteriaceae; genus Methylobacterium; species Methylobacterium sp. CB376. The sequence continues at coordinate 1,912,475 of NZ_CP121648.1, forward strand.
AGATGCACGTTGGCGATGCCGAAGGCGCCGCAATCGAGCACCTGCGCGACCCGGTCGACCAGCGCCCCGGACGGGATCGGGATGCTGCGCGGGGGCGCCGGGAACGGGGCCGGGCTCCACATCGCGAGCCCGTGGATGCGCCGCGGCAGCGGCGCCCAGGCGTAGTACCCGCCGACGCGCTCCGGCAGCGCGGTGATCTCGGCGGTGGCCTCCTGCATCAGCAGAAGGTCGGGCTTCTCCTGCGCGATCAGGGCGGCGACCGCCTCGACCGTCGCGCCGGTGCGCCGCAGCAGGTTCCAGCTGATGATCTTGCGCGGCGGGCGGACCATGGGGACCTGGATCGGAGCCCCGCCCGCGGGCAGGAGATGGGGGTGAGTCGGCATGGCTCCATGCAGGCCGAAAATGCGCCACCACGATGGCGGATCGGGGCGGAAGCGTTGTGCGCGACGCAGGACCGCCGCGAACCCTACGCCGGGCGGGGGCCGGGCGGAACCCGGGGAGCGTCCGGGAGAACCGGTTCCCTCCCCGCCATCGCCCGGGCTCGGCCCCCGGGCTCAGCCCCCAGGGCTCAGCCCCCGGCGGGCACCAGCCCCGGCAGGGCCCGCACCATCGCCCGGAACTGGTCGCCGCGATCCTCGAAGCTGCGGAACTGGTCGTAGGAGGCGCAGGCGGGCGAGAGCAGCACCACCGCCTCGGGCTCGCCGGCCGCGTCCTCGGCCGCCCGCGCCACCGCCCGGTCGAGGGTGCCGCAGCGGATGACGGGCGCGTGGCCCTCCAGGGTCGCCGCGAAGGCCTCGCTCGCCGCGCCGATCAGGTAGGCCCGCGCGATGCGGGGGAAATAGGCGCGCAGGCTCTCGATCCCGCCCTCCTTCGGCTTGCCGCCGAGGATCCAGTGCACCCGCGGGAAGGCGGCCAGCGCCTTCTCGGTCGAGTCGGCGTTCGTCGCCTTCGAGTCGTTGATGAAGAGCACGCCCCCGCGCCGCCCGACCTCCTCCATCCGGTGGGGCAGGCCGGGGAAGCTGCGCAGCGCCCGCGCGAAGGCGTCGGGCGCGACGCCGAGCCCGCGCGCCACCGCGTAGGCGACGGCCGCGTTCTGCCAATTGTGGGCGCCGCGCAGCGAGGCGATCCCGGTGAGGTCCGCGACCGGGGCGGGGGGCTCGGCGGTGCCGTCGATGAGCAGGCCGTGCCGGGCGAGGATGCCGGGCGCCTCAGCCCCCTCGCCGACATGGACCCGGGTGAGCGGGCCGTCGCGCCGCGCCGAGATGGCCCTGGTGTAGTCGTCGTCGACCCCGATCACCGCGTGGTCGGCCCCCGCGACCAGGCGCTCCTTGATGGCGGCGTAGTTCTCCATCGTGCCGTGGCGGTCGAGGTGGTCGGGCGTGACGTTGAGGAGCACGCCGATGCTCGGTGCGAGCGTCGGCGTCAGGTCGATCTGGAAGGACGACATCTCGATCACGTGGACCCGGTCGCGGGACGGGGGGGCGAGCGAGAGGATCGCGGTGCCGATATTGCCGCCCATCTGGACGTCGTGGCCGGTCTCCCGCAGCACGTGCGCGATGAGCGCCGTGGTGGTCGACTTGCCGTTGGTGCCCGTGATGGCGACGAAGGGCGCGTCGGGCGCGCTGGCGGCGCGCTCGCGGCAGAACAATTCGATGTCGCCGATCACCGGCACGCCGGCCTCGGCGGCGCGCTTGACGGTCCAGTGCGGCTCGGGATGGGTGAAGGGCACGCCGGGGGCGAGGAGCAGGGCCGCGAAATCCGCCCAGGCGGCCTCGCGCAGGTCGGCCGTGGCAATGCCCTGCGCGGCCGCTTCCGCCATCCGCTCCGGGTTGTCGTCGCAGGCGATCACCGCGGCGCCGCCGGCCCGCAGGCTGAGCGCGGTGGCGAGCCCCGAGCCTCCGAGGCCGAACAGGGCGAGTGTGCGGCCGGCGAAGGTGGTGCTGGGTGTCATCGGTCCCCTCGGTGAAGCCGCGCGACCCTAAGCATCATTCGCCGAACTGGCCACCGGTCCGGCGGCAAAAATGATGCGGGAGCGGGACCCCGAGCGGGCGCGCCTCGTGCAGCTCCGCGCGGGGTCCCGCTCCGGGGAGGACGCGGCCGGGCTCGCGCGCCTCGGGCGGGTGCGGGGCCGTTCGCCGCTCACGCCGCCCGCACCAGCAGCGCCAGCGCGGCGACCCCGATCACCGCGAGCGTCGCCAGGATTCCCCGCCCCGGCAGGCGAATTGGCGGGGCGAGTTCTTCGGGGCGAGCATGCCGACCGGATGCAGCAGCCGGGCGACGAGGAGCACGATCAGCAGCCCCTGCACCAGGGCGTGGCGGGCGCCCCCGGCCTCCAGGAGGCCGATCAGCAGGAGCGCGAGGGGCACGTATTCCGAGAAATTGGCGTGCGCGCGGATGCGCCTCAGCAGCGTCCCGTTCCCCGCATCGCCGTGCAGGACCCCGGAGGCGACGCGCCCCGCGATCACCCATCCGGCGAGGCCCAGATAGGCCAGCGCCAGCAGGGCGGCGTAGACCGCCGTGGTGGCCGGGAAGATCATGCGGTGCTCCGGGCAAGGGGGGTCGTACGACGGATGGCTTCGCCATCTCCCCTTTCGGCCATGCGGATTTGGGCTTCGCTCAGGCGCCGCGCGGGCGTGTCAGACGCTGTCCGGACGTGATCGTCCGGAAAGCATCTCAGAGGCCCATCCGCGCGAGCGAGTCGGGCTCGCGGATCGGGCAGCCATTGTGCTCGGCGCGGAAGCGCGCGGAATGCGGGTAGACCGCGCGGCGCGCCCGCATGATGGAGCCGAGGGGCCGGTGCGCCGCGATCCCATGCCAGGGGCTGAAGGCGAGACCGTCCTCGATCGCCCGCACCTTCTCGGGACTCCAGGTCTCCTGGGGCGGCACCGTGATCCGCGCCACGGTCCGGTAGGGGCTCTCCTCCTCCGGCCAGGGCACGGAGGCGTCCTCGATCGGCATCGTCTCGCGGTTCGTCCAGAGCTGCGCCCGCAATTCCCAGACCGCCTCGTTCTCCTCGAAGAAGGCCGAGACCGCCTCGCGCAGCCCGTCGGGCCGGCCGGTGACGGACAGGGAGGCGCCGGCGAGCGCCCGCAGGGCCGGCGAGGCGGGCGCCACCGCGACCTTGGCGACGTGATCGCCCCAGCGCAGGGGCGCCTGGCTGTAGAACGTCTCGCCGAGGATGTGCGTCTCGGGATGGCCGCCGAGGGCAATCACGGTCGGGCTCCCGGTGCCGAAAGTCTCCAGCACGGTCTCGACGCCCCGCAGCGTGGCCGAGAAGGCTTTCTTGAAGATCTGCGGCGTGTCGGTCGTGGCGGCCAGGAGCTTGAGGCTGCCCAGGAAGGCGGCCGCGTCCGGCGCCACGAAGGCCGGCGCGTCGGCCAGCACGAAATCCTGCGTCGTCCCCTCGGCGCCCGGCAGGCGCTCGCCCGGCACCTCCAGGATCTTCAGGGCGAGGCCGCGCGGGGTCGAGACGCTGTCGTCGAGGATGTCGCCCGGATTGGTCGAGAGGCGCAGCACCGCCTCGTGAGTCCCGGGCCGCGCGAAGGCGCCCTGCGCCAGGTCCGGCGGCAGCCCGGGCAGCACCTCCAGGGTGCCGGTGAGCAGCCCGTGGCACTTGGCGTGCACCCCGCGCACGGCCCGCCCGTAATCCTCCAGCGTCGTGCCCTGGATGCGCGCGAAGGCCGCGATCATGCCGGCCTGGACCGCCTCCTCGTCGGGCCCGATCACCTCGATCTCGGGCGTGTAGGGGAGCGGGTCGGGCATCGGAGACCTCCGCGACAACGAGGCGAGGGTTGCGTCGCGGGGCGACGAGCCTCAAACACGGCGCCGCGGACCCGGTTCCGCAGCGCTGCCCCGCACTTGCCCGAGAGGCCCCGCACTTCCCCGAGAGATCATCCCGGCGGCCGCTCGGTCAAGCGGCCCCGGGCCGGTCCCGTCCGAGCCCGGTCCGGCGGGCGAGGGTGGCGAGGTCCGGCGCGCCGGCCTCGCGCATCGCCGCGAGGGCGATCTGCGCGCAGGCGAAGGCGTCCTCGCCGGCATCGTGGTGGCGCAGCGGGATGCCGAGCCGCTCGGCCAGGATCGGGAGCCGGTAGCGCGCCTCCCCGGGCCATTGCCGCCGGGCGAGCTGGACCGTGCAGAGGGAGGTGAAGCGCGGCCGCGGCAGCCCGCAGGCGGCGAGCGCCGCGCAGAGCACGCCGACGTCGAAGCTCGCGTTGTGGGCGAGGACCAGGGCGCCGGCGATCTCCGGCAGGAAGGGCGCCATCGCCTCCCCGAAGGGCTTCGCGTCCGCGACGTCCTCCGGCCGGATGCCGTGGACGCGGATGTTGAAGGGCGAGAAGCGCAGGTCGGGCGGCCGGATCAGGCGGGCCTCGCGGCGCACGACCCGCCCGTCCTCGATCCAGGCGAGGCCCACCGCGCAGGCGCTGTCCCGGCGCTCGTTCGCCGTCTCGAAATCGATCGCAAGCGTTCGCATCGGCGGCGGGTGGCGAGGAATTCCGCCGGATTTCAGGCGGCCTCCACCATCGCCAGCCACTCGGCCTCCGAGATGACGCGCACGCCGTGCTTCTCGGCGTCCTTCAGCTTCGTGCCGGCGCCCGGCCCCGCCACCACGAGGTCGGTCTTGGCCGAGACCGAGCCCGAGACCTTGGCGCCGAGGCGCTCGGCGGTGGCCTTGGCCTCGCTGCGGGTCATGCGCTCCAGGCTGCCGGTGAAGACCACGGTCCGGCCGCTGAACGCCGCCGCCGCGGCGGGCGGGGCGGCGCGCTCGGTCCGCACCTGCGCGAGCAGCGCCTCGACCGCCGCGACGTTGTGCGCCTCCGAGAAGAACTGGATCAGCGAGGCGGTCGTCACCGCCCCGATCTCGCTGTCGTCCGCGAGGTGGCGGTAGGCGTCGCCGGGGCGCTGGCGGCAGGCCCGCATCACGGCCGCGCGCACCCCCTCCGGGCTGCCATAGGCCTCGAGGAGCGCCTCCTTCTGGGCGGCGCTCAGCCGCGCCACGGTGCCCTCGGCGAGGAGGTCGGTCTCGCCGGCTTCCGCCGCGGCGAGAAGCCGCTCGCGCGTCGTCGGGCCGACCCGGTTGAGCGCGGCGAGCCCCACCCAGTCCGGCCCCGGCTGGTGCGCGGCCGCCGCCCGCACGCCCTCCATCAGGGCGGGCATGTCGGGGAAGTGCTTGGCGAGGGCCTTGGCGGTCGCCTCGCCGACCTGCTCGATGCCGAGCGCGAAGATGAAGCGGTTGAGGGGAACCACCCGCCGGGCCTCCACGGCGGCGAGCAGGTTCCTGATCGCCTTGTCCTCCTCGCTCGCCTTGGCCTTGGTCTTGCGGGCCTCGGGCGCCTTGCCGGAGGCGAGGGCCCGCTCCGCCGAGAGGGCTTGGCGGCGGGCGACGATCGCGGCCTTGAGCGGCGCGAAGTCCAGCCGGAACAGGTCGGCGGGCTGGCGCACCAGCCCGGCCTCGAACAGGGTGGTGATGGAGGTCTCGCCGAAGCCCTCGATGTCGAGGGCGTTGCGCGAGACGAAGTGCTTGAGCCGCTCCTGGCCCTGGGCCGGGCAGATCAGGCCGCCGGTGCAGCGGCGCACCGAATCGAGCTTGCCGGTGCGCGGGTTGTAGGAGCGGACGGCGTGGCTGCCGCAGGCCGGGCAGATCTCCGGGAAGCGGTAGGGGACCGCGTCCGCCGGGCGGCGCTCCAGGACGACGTCGGCGACCTTGGGGATGACGTCGCCCGCGCGCAGCACCACGACGGTGTCGCCGACCCGCACGTCCGAGCCCCGCGACAGGTCGACGTCGGTCCTGAGCGCGAACCCGTCCCAGATGTTGATGCCGCTGCGGATCGGGGTCCCGTCCGCGTCGATGCCGCGCACGTAATCCTCGTTGTGGAGGGTGGCGTTCGACACCACCACGCCCCCGACCGTCACCGGCCTGAGCCGCGCCAGCGGGTTGAGCGAGCCCGTGCGCCCGACATTGATCTCGATCGCCTCGATGGTGGTGACGGCGCGCTGGGCCGGGAACTTGTGGGCCAGCGCCCAGCGCGGCGCGCGCGCGACGAAGCCGAGCCGGCGCTGGAGGGCGAAGGAATCGACCTTGTAGACCACGCCGTCGATGTCGTAGCCGAGATCGGCCCGCTCGGTCTCGATGGCGCGGTAATGGGCGAGCATCTCGGCGACCGAGGTGCAGCGCGTCGTGCGCGGGTTCACCGGCAGGCCGAAGCGCCGGAAGGCCGCGATCAGCCCGCTCTGCGTCTCGGCCGGCCAGGTCGACATCTCGCCCGCCGCGTAGGCGAAGAAGCGCAGGGGCCGCGAGGCGGTGATGCTCGGGTCGAGCTGGCGCAGCGACCCCGCCGCGGCGTTGCGCGGGTTGGCGAAGAGCGGCTTGCCCGCCTCCTCCTGGCGCGCGTTGATGGCGGCGAAATCCGCGTGCGAGAGGTAGACCTCGCCGCGCACCTCGCAGATCTCCGGCACGTCGGGGCCGGCGAGCCTCTCCGGGACCTCGCGGATGGTGCGGACGTTGGCGGTGACGTCCTCGCCGACCTCGCCGTCGCCGCGGGTGGCCGCCGTGACGAGGCGCCCGCCCTCGTAGCGCAGGGACAGGGAGAGCCCGTCGATCTTCGGCTCGGCCGTGACCGCGAGGGACTCGGAGGCGGGCAGGCCGAGGAAGCGGCGCACGCGCTCCACGAACTCCTCGATCTCCTCGTCCGCGAAGGCGTTGCCGAGGGAGAGCATCGGCACGGCGTGGCGGACCTTGGCGAACTTGTCGGAGGCCTTGGCGCCGACGCTGGCCGAGGCCGCGCCCGTGCCGGCGAGGTCGGGGAAGCGCTCCTCGATCGCCTCCAGGCGGCGGCGCAGGGAATCGTACGCGGCGTCCGAGATGATCGGCGCGTCCTCGCCGTGGTAGCGGCGGTCGTGCTCGGCGATCTCGGCGGAGAGCGCCTCGTGCGCCGCGCGCGCCTCCTCGGCGGTGATCTCTTCGACGGGGCGGGTCGTCTGTGCGGCCATGAGCAACCGGGGTCGATGGGGCTGGGCGGAGGCTGGGCGGAGTCTAGCGCTGCTCCGGTTAACGCCCAGGGGCAGGGCAGGGCAGGGCAGGGCAGGGCGCCGGCGCCGGATCGTACTCCGTGGCCGCCCCATCGACCGGCCGATCCACCCCCACCCCGTGGGCGCCCGCGGCCTTTATCAATGTTCGCGGGGCCTCGCGCCCGAAACCGATGCGGCATGCCGGTTGCTCTCCTGACCGGGCGCGCTACCCTCGTTCTCGATCCAGGAAAGAGACCACGTCCGTGACCGCCAAGCCCCTGCTCGCCGCCCTCGCCGGTGCGGCCCTGCTCGCCGCCAGCCCGCTCCAGGCCAAGACCCTGGTCTACTGCTCGGAAGGCTCGCCGGAGAACTTCTACCCCGCGGTCAACACCACGGGCACCACCTTCGACGCCAACGCCCAGATCTACAACAACGTCGTCGAATTCGAGCGCGGCGGGACCAAGGTCGTGCCCGGACTCGCCGAGAGCTGGGACGTCTCGCCGGACGGCACCGTCTACACCTTCCACCTGCGCAAGGGCGTCAAGTGGCACAACACCAACCGCGCCTTCAAGCCGAGCCGCGACTTCAACGCGGACGACATCATGTTCTCGATCGAGCGGCAATGGAAGGAGGATCATCCCTTCTACAAGGTGACCAGCTCGAACCACTCCTATTTCAACGATATGGGACTGGCGAAGCTGCTGAAATCGGTCGAGAAGGTCGACGATCACACGGTGCGCATCACCCTCACCCGGCCCGAGGCGCCGTTCCTGTCCGACCTCGCCATGTCGTACGCGGCGATCCAGTCGAAGGAATACGCCGACGCCATGCTGAAGGCCGGCACGCCTGAGAAGATCGATCAGTCGCCGATCGGCACCGGGCCGTTCTACCTCGTCCAGTACCAGAAGGACGCGATCATCCGCTACAAGGCCTTCCCCGAGTACTGGGGCGGCAAGGCCAAGATCGACGACCTCGTGTTCGCCATCACGCCCGACGCCTCGGTCCGCTGGGCCAAGCTGCAGAAGGGCGAGTGCCACGTGATGCCCTACCCGAACCCGGCCGACCTCGACGCCATCCGCAAGGACCCGGCCGTGCAGGTGCTGGAGCAGCCGGGGCTGAACATCGGCTACCTGTCCTACAACGTCACCCGCAAGCCGTTCGACGACGTGCGCGTGCGCAAGGCCTTCAACATGGCCATCAACAAGAAGGCCATCATCGACGCGGTCTACCTCTCGACCGGGATCGCGGCCGTGAACCCGATCCCGCCCTCGATGTGGTCCTACAACAAGGACGTCAAGGACGACCCCTACGATCCGGAGGCGGCGCGGAAGCTGCTCGCCGAGGCGGGCTTCCCGAACGGTCTCGAGACCGACATCTGGGCGATGCCGGTGCAGCGGCCCTACAACCCGAACGCCCGACGCATCGCCGAACTCATGCAGGCCGACCTTGCCAAGGTCGGCGTGAAGGCGGAGATCAAGTCCTACGAGTGGGGCGAGTACCGCAAACGCATGCAGGCGGGCGAGCACCAGACCGGCATGCTCGGCTGGACCGGCGACAACGGCGACCCGGACAACTTCCTGCACACGCTGCTCGGCTGCGACGCCGCCAAGAACAACGGCGGCAACACGTCGAAGTGGTGCGACAAGACCTTCGACGACATCGTGGTCAGGGCCAAGACCCTGACCGACCAGGCCGAGCGCACCAAGCTCTACGAGCAGGCGCAGGTCCGGTTCAAGGAGGAGGCGCCCTGGTTCACCATCGCGCACGCGGTGCAGCTGAAGCCGGTGCGCAAGGAGGTGATCGACTTCAAGCTCTCGCCCTTCAGCCGCCACGTCTTCTACGGCGTGGACATCAAGGGCTGAGCCGACGGGCGGCGCCCCTGGCGCCGCCCGCCGCGCGCCGCGCCGATGCTGCGCTTCCTCCTCACCCGCCTGGGCCTGATCGTGCCGACCTTCATCGGCATCACGCTCGTGGCCTTCTTCCTGATCCGTCTCGTGCCGGGCGACCCGATCGAGACCATGGCGGGCGAGCGGGGCATCGACCCCGCCCGCCACGAGGCCCTGCGCCACGAACTCGGCCTCGACCGGCCGGTCCTCGTCCAGTACGGCATCTATCTCGGGCGCCTGCTCCACGGCGACCTCGGCAAGTCGATGATCACGCAGGAGAGCGTGATCACCGAATTCGCCAGCCTGTTTCCGGCCACCGTCGAACTCGCCCTCTGCGCCATCGCGTTCGCGATCCTGCTCGGGGTCCCGGCCGGCATCCTGGCGGCGGTCAAGCGCAACTCGATCTTCGACCACGGCCTGATGGGGCTGTCGCTCGCCGGCTACTCGATGCCGATCTTCTGGTGGGGGCTGCTCCTCATCCTGCTGTTCTCGGTGCAGTTCGACCTCACCCCGGTCTCGGGCCGCATCGCCGTGCAGTACTACGTCGAGCCGGTGACGGGCTTCCTGCTCGTCGACAGCCTGCTCTCGGACGACAGGGGCGCGTTCGGATCGGCGCTCGCCCACCTCGTGCTGCCGACGGTGGTGCTCGGCACGGTGCCGCTCGCCGTCATCGCCCGCATGACCCGCTCGGCCATGCTGGAGGTGCTGGGCGAGGACTACATCCGCACCGCCCGCGCCAAGGGGCTGTCCTCCCTGCGGGTGGTGGGGCTGCACGCGCTGCGCAACGCGCTGATCCCGGTCGTCACCGTGATCGGCCTGCAGGTCGGGGTGCTGTTCACCGGCGCGATCCTCACCGAGACCATCTTCTCCTGGCCGGGGATCGGCAAGTGGCTGATCGAGGCGATCGGGCGGCGCGACTACCCGGTGCTGCAGGGCGGGATCCTGCTGATCGGGGCGGTCGTGATGACCGTGAACCTCCTCGTCGACCTCGCCTACGGGGTGATCAACCCCCGCATCCGGCACACCCGATGACGGATCCTGGAGGAGCGCCGATGAGCGTCGAGGTGATGGAGACCCCCGCCGCCGCGGCGCCGAGCGGCGCGCCGCCGCATCCCCTGCGGGAATTCTGGACCGCGTTCCGGGCCAATACCGGGGCGGTGATCGGGCTCGCGGTGATCGTGGCGGTGCTGCTGCTCGCCGCGCTCGCCGACGTGGTGGCGCCGCATTCGCCGACGCTCACCGACAACGCGATGTTCCTCAAGCCCCCCTTCTGGCAGCAGGGGGGCTCGCTCGCCTACCCGCTCGGCACGGACGCGATCGGGCGGGACATTCTCTCGCGGCTCATCCACGGGGCGCGGCTGTCGCTGGCCATCGGCATCGCGGTGGTGGGGCTCTCGATCCTGGTCGGCACCGCGCTCGGCCTCGCGGCGGGCTATTTCCGCGGCATCGTCGACATCGCGATCATGCGGGTGATGGACATCATCCTGACCCTGCCGAGCCTGCTGCTCGCCATCGTCATCGTGGCGATCCTGGGCCCCGGCCTGATGAACGCGATGCTGGCGGTCGCCGTGGTGGTCCTGCCGCACTACGTGCGCATCGCCCGCGCGGCGGTGCTGGCGGAGGCCTCGCGCGACTACGTCACCGCCGCGAAGGTCAGCGGGGCCGGCACGCTGCGGGTGATGCTCCGCGAGATCCTGCCGAACTGCGCCGCGCCGCTCATCGTGCAGGCCTCGCTCGGCATCTCGACCGCGATCCTCGACGCGGCGGCGCTCGGCTTCCTCGGCCTCGGCGCCCAGCCCCCGTCGCCCGAATGGGGCACGATGCTGGCCGATGCCCGCGAATTCGTCCTGCGCGCGTGGTGGGTCGTCACCTTCCCGGGGCTGATGATCCTGATCACCGTGCTGGCCTTCAACCTCCTGGGGGACGGGCTGCGCGACGCCCTCGACCCCAAGCTGAAACGGTAGGCCCGTGTCCCTGCTCGAGATCGACAACCTCACCGTCGAGTTCCCCAGCGCGGGCGGCGTGATGCGCGCCGTCGAGGGCGTCTCGCTGCGCCTCGACCAGGGCGAGGTGCTGGGCGTCGTCGGCGAGTCGGGCTCCGGCAAGAGCGTGACCATGCTGGCGCTGATGGGCCTCGTCGGCTATCCGGGCCGGGTCCGCGCCGACGCCCTGCGCTTCGAGGGCCGCGACCTCCTCGGCCTCTCGTCCCGCGAGCGCCGGAAGCTCACCGGCAAGGACGTCGCGATGATCTTCCAGGAGCCGACGACGAGCCTGAACCCCTGCTTCACGATCGGGTTCCAGCTCGCCGAGACCCTGCGCCTGCACGAGGGGCTGGGCCGGCGCGCCGCCCGCGACCGGGCGGCGGAGCTGCTGGGACAGGTCGGCATCCCGGCCCCGGGCAGCCGGCTCGACGCCTATCCCCACCAGCTCTCGGGGGGCATGAACCAGCGGGTGATGATCGCCATGGCGATCGCCTGCAACCCGAAGCTCCTGATCGCCGACGAGCCGACCACCGCCCTCGACGTCACCATCCAGGCCCAGATCCTCGACCTGCTGCTCACCCTGCAGAGGGAGCGCGGCATGGCGCTCGTCCTCATCACCCACAACATGGGCGTCGTCGCCGAGACGGCGCAGCGCGTGATGGTGATGTATGCCGGGCAGGTGATGGAGGAGCAGCGGGCCGAGACGCTGTTCTCCGCCCCCCAGCACCCCTACACGGCGGCCCTGCTGGCGGCGCTGCCCGAGCGCAGCGAGGGCGGGCGGCTCGCCACGATCCCGGGCGTGGTGCCGGGGCTGCACGACCGGCCCGCCGGCTGCCTGTTCTCCCCCCGCTGCGCCTTCGCGACCGAGCATTCGCGGCGGGTCCGCCCCGATCTGCGCGACGTCGGTGCGGGGCGGGTGCGCTGCCACTACCCCCTGGGCGATCCCGGGCGCGCGGACCGCATCGCCGCGGACGGGCCGGTCGGCGCCACCGCGGGGGCCGCCTCGTGAGCGCCCCCGTCGTCGAGGCGAGGGACCTCACCCAGATCTACGAGATCCGCCGCGGCCTGTTCCGGGCGCCCGCCCGGCTCCAGGCGGTGGGCGGCATCTCCTTCACGGTCGAGCCCGGGCGCACGCTCGCGGTGGTGGGCGAATCGGGCTGCGGCAAGTCCACCCTCGCCCGGATGGTGACGCTGATCGAGCCGCCCACCGCCGGCGCCCTCACCCTCGACGGGATCGACGCCGTCGCGCCGCCGCCGGAGGCGCGGTCGCGCCTGCGCCGCAGCGTCCAGCTCGTCTTCCAGAACCCCTACGGCTCGCTCAACCCGCGCCGCAAGGTCGGCACCATCCTGGAGGAGCCGCTCGCCATCAACACCGACCTGCCGCGGGCGGAGCGCACCGCCCGGGCCCGCGCCATGCTGACCAAGGTCGGCCTGCGCCCGGAGCATTACGGGCGCTACCCGCACATGTTCTCGGGCGGCCAGCGCCAGCGCATCGCCATCGCGCGCGCCCTGATGCTAAACCCCAGGCTCGTCGTGGCGGACGAGCCGGTCTCCGCCCTCGACGTGTCGATCCAGGCCCAGGTGCTGAACCTGCTCGCCGACCTGCAGCGGGAGCTCGGCCTCGCCTACCTGTTCATCTCGCACGACCTCGGCGTGGTGCGCCACATCGCCCACGACGTGATGGTGATGTATCTCGGCCTCGTCATGGAGCAGGGCGAGAAGGAGCGGATCTACGCCGCGCCGCTCCACCCCTACACGCAGGCCCTGCTCGGGGCGACGCCGGGCCTCGCGGGGGCACCCGGCGCCGCCGGCGCGGCGCGCCGGCGCGTCCTGCTGCGGGGCGAGCTGCCCTCGCCCCTCGACCCGCCGCGGGGCTGCGTGTTCTCCACCCGCTGCCCGCACGCCACCGACCTGTGCCGGGCGGAGCGCCCGCCCCTGCGTCCGGTCGGCGGCCGGCGCGTCGCCTGCCACTACGCCGAGACGTTCCTGGCCGAGGCCCCGGCCGCCTGAGCCGCGCGGCGCCTCATCCGACATCCGGTTGATGGCTTTCGCCATGCGGATGTCGTCCTCGCTCAGGCGCCGCGCAGGCGCGTGATCCGGGATCCGCTTGATCAAAGCGGATCCCGGATCAGCCCATCTCGGGCAGGGCGCGGCTCCAGCGCTGCGCCCCGTCGAGGAAGGCGCGGACGAGGGGCTGGTTGCGCCGCTCGGCCGGCGCGATCGCGTACTCGTCGATGGCGAGGCGGGCGTCGGTGATCGGCACGTAGGCGAGGCGCGAATCGTGCCCGAATTCCCGGTCGGCGACCACCCCGCAGCCCAGCCCGCCCGCCACCGCCTCGCGGACCCCGTCCCGGGTCGAGATCTCCAGGATCGGCCCGGGGACGACGCCGTGCTCGGCGAGGTTGGCCTCGAGCACCGCGCGGGTGCGGGATCCGCGCTCGCGCAGGACGAGGGCGAGGCCGGCGAGGTCGCGCATCGCCACGCGCCGCCCGGCGAGCCGGTGGCCGCGCGCCACGCAGAGGCCGACCCGCATCGACATCAGGTAGGTGGCGTGGATCTGGTCGGTGTCGGGCCGGCTCGCGGTGACGCCGACATCGGCCCGGAAGTTCTGCACCTGCTCGATCACGCGGTCGGAATTGTCGATCACCAGCGAGAAGGTCAGCCGCGGGCGTTGCTGCTGCAGCGTCCGCAGGATGCCGAGCGGCAGGACCGGCCCGTCCCCGGCCACCCGCAGGTGGCCGGCCTCGCCGTCCGGCGGCGCCCGGCGCAGGAAGCGCTGCGCCTCGGCCTCCGCCTCGAACAGGCGCGTCGTGATGGCGAAGAGCCCGCGCCCCTTCTCGCTGAGCTCGGCCCCCCGCGGCTTGCGGTCGAAGAGGTGGACCCCCGAGGCGGCCTCGAGGTCGCGGACCTGCCCGGACAGGCTGGACTGGCTGACGGAGGCCTGCCGCGCCGCCTGGGTGAAGCCCCCCGCCATGGCGACCAGGTGGAAGGCTCGCAACTTGCTGATCGACATGGCTGCCGCCCGTTCCGTCGCGTGACGCCGGATCCGCGCCGACGCCGCCGGGCGCTGCCGCGCAGCCGCGGCCCTGCCGCCGGCCGGGCTCCCGCGGCGCCCGACCCGCGGCCGCCCCCCGGGACGGAGCCGGATCCTCGCGCGCCGTGCTAGGATGTGAACTGCAACACGCTGATGACGCAAGCTGATCCGCGCCATCCATCATCCCGGGCGATGGCCCGCATCGAGAACCGGGATGGAACGACGTTCGATTTCTTGCGGGATTGTCACAGGCCGGTTCGGCTTCGCTTGCTAGCCGCTGCGTCAGGCGGGGCCTGAGCCCCGATGACCTTGCGGCGAGGCGCGACCATGGCGACGACCAATCCTGCGAACGACGCGGACCAGACCACCGACTGGATGCTCCGCATCCCGAAGGCCGACCGGGACCAGGGCCTCCTGGTGACGCCGGGCGGCAGCGGCAAGGCGACGGCCTACTCGCTCGTCTACGACGTCTACGTCCCGGCCGCGACCGCCGGCGGCTGGCTCCCGTTCCTCCAGACCGACCCCGACAATGCCGGCGACGCGGACCTGTTCGGCAAGATCGCCGACGGCAGCTACGGCGTCGGCATTGCCAGCGATTACAAGGGAGAGGCCAAGCTCGACGCCTGGAACCGCGTCGCCTTCACGGTCGAGATCGTGGACGGGAAGGTCACCCTCAACAAGTACGTCAACGGCGAGTGGGTCGGCAGCCAGAAGTCGGACGAGGCGGACCGCTACACGATCGACAAGGCCAAGGGATTCCTGATCTTCTCGGACGAGGACGGCGAGACCTCGCCGGCCTACCTGTCGAATTTCGCCTATGCGGAGAAGGCGCTGACCCCGGCCGAGATCGCCGGGCTCGGCGGGGCCAACCGCGAGGGCGTCTTCTCCGGCGCGCTGCGGACCGCGGTCCGGGCCGCGAACGGCAGCGAGTTCCGCTTCGCCGAGAATTCCCTGGCGCCGGAATTCGGGGACGTGACCCTGACGTCCCGCAACCTGTCGGCGCCGGTCGTGACCGCCGACCAGGCCGGCATCCCGCCCGCCCCGCCGCCGGATTGGATCATGACGGTCCCGGCCGGCGCGCGGAGCCAGAAGCTGCACCTGAAGCCGGGCGGCAGCGGGACCGCCACTTCCTACAGCATCGCCTTCGACGTCTACGTGGCGGCCGCCGACGCGACCAGCGGCTGGATCCCCTTCCTTCAGACCGATCCGGCCAACGGCAACGACGCGGACCTGTTCGGCAAGGTCTCGGGTGATCATTACGGCATCGGCATCGGCGGCGACTACGCGGGTTCGGCCAAGCTCGACGCCTGGAACCGGATCGCCTTCACGGTCGAGACCCGCAACAACGAGGTGGTGATCAGCAAGTACATCAACGGCGAACAGGTCGGCGTCCAGACCGTGTCGGACGCGGCCCGCTACGCGTTCGACAAGGCGGCGGGCGTGCTGATCTTCTCCGACGAGGACGGCGAGTCCTCGCGGGTCCATGTCAGCAACGTGGCCTTCATCGAGGCGCCCCTGAGCGACGCGCAGGTCAAGGCGCTCGGCGGCCCGAGCGCGGCCGGTATCGTGCCGCCGTCCCTCGAGCAGACCTTCACGGGCGCCAACGGCAGCGAGTTCCGCTTCGCCGCGCAGTCGCCCCTGGCCGCGACCCTCGGCAAGGGGGTGATCGAGGCCGAGAACGCCGACCTCGTGGTCGAGACCACCGGCGCCGCGGGCCTCCCGGCCGTCGCGCCGGCCCCGACCGGCCCGACCGCGCCGAAGCCCGTCCAGCTCCGCGCGATCAAGGACATGATGGTCACGCCGGATGCCGGCACCCTGACCGTCGATCTCGACCAGTACTTCACCGCCTCCGGCCTCCGCGACTTCAAGGCGACGAGTTCGGACGGCAAGGTGCTGGCCAGCCGCCTCGACGGCCGCAAGCTCCTGCTCGACGTCGGGGCGCTCGGCTTCTCCGACGTGCACGTGCAGGCGGCCGATGCCGAGGGGAAGGTCTACACGGATGATTTCCGCGTCCGGGTCGCCGGCCCGCGCGCCTACACGATCGTGGCGGTCCCGGACACCCAGGACTACGCCTATCCGGGCGAGCGCCGGAAGACTTTCGACGGGATGACGCAGTGGGTGGCGGACAACGCCAAGGCGCTGAACATCCGCTTCGTGACGCAGACCGGCGACATCACCAACGACAACAGGGCGGATCAGTGGACGGTCGCCAAGGAGGCGATGGCGCGGCTCAACGGCGTCGTCCCGTACTCGACGCAGCCCGGCAACCACGACCTGACCGGTAACGCGAAGGACTACAAGTCGCTGCAGTCGCAGTATTTCTCGATCGATTACATGCGTCAGAACTCGACGCTGGGCGGCGTCTACGATCAGGAGCCCGGCGAAACCCAGAACGCGTGGTACACGTTCGAGGGCGCCGACGGCACCAAGTGGATCGCGCTGTCGCTCGAATTCGGCCCGCGCGACGACGTCCTGCGCTGGGCCGGCGAGGTGCTGGACGCGCACCCGGATTACCGGGCGATCCTGACGACCCATCACTACACGAACATGGGAACCCGCGCCGACAACCTGTCCGGCCCGCTCTTCGGCGAGGGCACCGGCAAGGATTACGGTACCGGCAAGAGTCCCGAGAACCCCAACAACGGCGAGGACATGTGGCAGAAGCTGGTGTCCAAGCACACCAACATCAGCTTCGTGTTCTCGGGCCACGTGTTCGGCGACGGCGCCGAGACCATCGTCAGCTACAATGACGCCGGGCAGCCCGTCTACCAGATGCTCGTGAACTATCAGGACGGCGTCTCGACGGAGATCACCGGGAACGGCAACCCGGCCCGGGGCGGCAACGGCGGCAATGGCGCGTTCCGCCTGATCACCATCGATCCGGACAACAACCGGGTCGACACCGAGACCTACCTGTCGGCCTTCGACGAGTATCTCACCGGCTCGCGGGGTGATCCCGAGCCCTCGCGCAACGGCAAGGGCGGCGCACCCGCCCCGGGCGGCGGCGCGATCCAGCCCGTGACCTTCGGCCGGGACATTGTCGGGGACGGGCCGAGCGGCGTCATCGCCGTGCCGCGCTTCAATCCCCTCAACGGCCTCAAGGTCACGCCGGGCTTCGCGCCCTCCGACGGCGGCAGCACCTTCGGCGCCTACACGCTGATCTACGATCTCAAGCTGCCGGCCGAGGGCCACCTGTCCTCACTGTTCCAGGGCGATCTCGACAACCTCACGGACGGGGACCTCTGGCTCAACTTCCGCGACGGGTACGCGCTGATCGGCACGGGCGGCCATGACGAGGGCCGCGTGCCCCTCGACAAGTGGACCCGCCTCGCGATCACGGTGGAGCGGGCGGGCGCCGGCTACACGATGGGCAAATACGTCGACGGCGTGCTGCAGGCCACCCAGACCGTCGGCTCGCCCTACGACATCGGCGCCTCCGGCTTCCTGATCTTCGCCGACGACAGCAGCGAGACGATCGCGGCCTCGCTCTCCTCCTTCGCCTTCATCGAGAAGGCGCTGAGCGGCGACGAGGTGGCGGCGCTCGGCGGCCCGAGCGCCGCGGGCCCGCTGCGCGCGCCGCTCGCCGGCGTGAACGCGGTGCAGTTCGACTTCACGGACGGCACCTTCGCGCCGACGATCGGTCACGGCAGCATGTCGCAGACGATCGGCAGCAATGCGGGCGGCCCGCAGCTCACGGGAGCGTTCCGCGAGCAGCAGGAGACCCTCGCGAATACCGATCTGAGCGCGCCGAAGGTGCAGTTCGTCGCCCATGCGGGGGCCGACCAGACCGTCTCGGCCGGCCCGGCGACGCGGGCGAGCGTCCGCCTCGACGGGAGCGGGTCGACCGATCCGCAGCACCAGATCGCGCGCAGCGACTGGCTGAACGCGGATGGCGAGGTGATCGCCGCCGGGGCGGTGGCGAATGTCGAGCTCGGCGCCGGCGTGCACCGCCTGACCCTGCGCGCCACCGGGGCGAACGGCACGACCAGCCTGGACCAGGCGACCGTCGCGGTCGTCGACGCCCGGACCCTGCTGCAGGAGGATTTCAACGACGGGAAAGCCGAGGGCTGGGCGGCGCCGAGCGAGCGCTGGCAGGTTGCCGGCTCGGTCGCCTCGCGCCGCCAATCCGTCCCCGGCATCGCTCCTCCCGAGGGCGCGCTGCGGGCCTCCAAAGACGCCTCCGGGATCATGACCTGGACCGGGGAGGGCAGCCAGGATTGGTCGGGCTACACGGTCTCGGCCACCCTGAAGGCCGAGGACGACAAGGCGCTCGGCCTCGTCGCCTACTACAAGGACCCCAACACCTACTACGCGGTGACCTTCGACAACGCGAAGAACCAGCGCCTCCTGGTCAAGCGAAGCGCCGGGGCGGAGACGGTGCTCGCCCGCGAGAGCGGTCCGAGCCCCTACGACCGGCCCTTCCGGGTCGCACTGGCCGTCGAGGGCGGGAAGCTGCTCGCCACCCTGGACGGCGAGGCGCTGTTCGGCGGCGCGGTCGCGGATGCGAGCGCGCCGCTCGCCGGCGGCACCGTCGGCCTCTTCACGGAGGGGCAGCGCGGGGTGGTCTTCGACGACGTCTTCGTCGAGAAGGGCGTGCTCGTCGCGGATGCCGGCAAGGCCCAGCGCGTCATCGACCGGGACGGCGACGCCGTCGCCGCCGTCGACCTGTCGGGCCGCACCAGCTTCGGGGTCGCGGACGGCGCCCGCGCGCAGTGGAGCGAGAACGGCAAGGTCCTGGCGAGCGACCTCGACGCCCGCCTCGCCCTAGGGACCGGCGCGCATCTCCTGCGCCTCGACCTCGACGGCCCGTCCGGGCGGACGAGCGACACGGTCCGGGTCGAGGTGGTCGCGGCCCGGGATCTCCTCCTCGACGAGGATTTCTCCGCCGGCGCGCGGAACTTCCGCTTCGTGGACGAGGGCGAGATCGGCAAGGCGGCGGCGTGGTCGGTCTCCGACGGCGTCCTCCGGCAGGCGTCCGACCGCTACAGCCGCGAACTCGGCGGCAGCGGCGACACGGCGCCGAGCGCGCAGTGGAAGCTCAACTGGAGTCCGCTCGGCGACGGGGTGCACGCCCTGCGCAAGGGCACCTACGCCGTCTACGACGGCCCGGGCGCCTCGGAGTGGAAGGATTACAGCGTCGAGACCGATTTCACCGCTGCGCGCGGCGGGGTCGGCCTGCTCCTGCACTACCAGGACGACAAGAACTACTACAAGATCGAACTCGACGACACGACCGGTCTGGCGCAGCTGTTCAGCCTGAAGAACGGCATCGAGCAGACCCTGTGGCAGGGACCGATCCGCTACGACGCGGCCGGCCCGAACCACCTGCGCGCCGACATCGTCGACGGCAAGCTGCAGGTCTGGCTCGACGGCACCGCCCTCTTCACGCAGCCGGTGGCGATCCACGACACCGAGAAGGGCACCTTCGCGCTCTACAACTGGCACGGCGGGGGCGGCGTCACCTACGACAACGTCCGCGCGGTCGCCCTGGGCACCGGCGAGGCTCCGGTCGGCAAGACCCTGGTCGGCGGCGCCGGCGACGACGCGCTCACGGGCGGCGCCGGGGCGGACTCGATCATGGGCGGCGGCGGCAATGACACCCTGAGCGGGCTGGCGGGCAACGACGTGCTGGCGGGCGAGCAGGGCGACGACCAGCTCATCGGCGGCGACGGGGACGATTCCCTCGACGGCGGCGACGGCGCCGACCTCCTGTGCGGCAATGACGGCGCGGACGGTCTCTGGGGCGGGGCCGGGAAGGACCAGCTCTACGGCGGGGCCGGCGCCGACACGCTCGACGGCGGCGACGGGGCCGACACCCTGTTCGGCAACGAGGGCGCGGACTGGATGGCCGGTCAGGCCGGGGACGACGCGCTGGTCGGCGGCGACGGGAGCGACTCGCTGTTCGGCGGGGCCGGGAATGACTGGCTGGTCGGCGAGGCCGGGGACGACGCGCTCGTGGCCGGGGAGGGGAGCGACTCGCTGTTCGGCGGCGACGGGGCCGACTGGCTCGCCGGCGAGGCCGGGGACGACGCGCTGGTCGGCGGCGAGGGCACCGACTCGCTGTTCGGCGGCGACGGGAATGACTGGCTGGTCGGCGAGGGTGGCGACGACCTGCTGATCGGTGGCGAGGGGAACGACTCGCTGTTCGGCGGCGCCGGCGCGGATTGGCTCGAGGGCCAGGCCGGGGACGACGCGCTGGTCGGCGGCGAGGGCGACGACGTGCTGCGCGGCGGCGAGGGCAATGACTGGCTCGACGGCGAGGCCGGGAACGACGTGCTGGTGGGCGGCGCGGGCAATGACGGGCTGCGCGGCGGCGACGGGGCCGACTGGCTCGTGGGCGAGGCGGGATCCGACACGCTGAGCGGCGGGGCGGGCGACGACGTGCTGTTCGGCGGGGCCGGTTCGGACACGATCCAGTACGCGAGCGGCGACGGGCGGGACGTGGTGCGCGACTTCGTGACGGGCGGGGCGGAGCGGGACGTGGTCGCGTTCGGCCCCGGCCTGTTCGGCTCCTTCGCGGCCGTGCAGGCGGCGACGCAGCAGGTGGGGGCGGACGTGGTGATCACCGCCTCGGCCGGCAACACGCTGACGCTCCAGAACGTGCAGGCCTCGAGCCTCTCGGCCGAGAACTTCACCTTCGCCTGATCCCGACGGCCCGGGACGCCGACGCCCCGGGCCGTCGACCCTCTCGCATCGTCGGCGCGAGCCGATGGCTCGGCGAAATTGCGAGAACGCACCCAACGGTCATGACACCCGACCGTTGGGACGAGGCGGCGCCCGCTGCGCCGCGCAAGGTCCGGCAATCGGCCCCGGGGCCGATTGCCGGACCGCGTCGGTCTCGGGCGTGCCCTCGTCGGCGGTCCGATGTCGCGCCGCGCCCGGCGCAATCGCCGCGCGAAACGTTTCCCCGTCGGAGGATGGGGGCAATGACCGGAAGAATTCGGCTTCGATCTCCGCAGATGTGCCGCACCGGCGTTGGCGGATCTGCTTTCCGGTGACCGGCGGGTTGTGGATCGCCGAGATCGGTTTGGACCGCGGGGGACGCGTTCTTCATCGCGCTGTCGCAGAGCGACGCTATCGCTCCCGCCGCGGCGGCCCGGCAACGACACGCCCGCGCGACAGCGGGGGCCGGCCCGTTCGCGCCACGCCTCCCGGAGCGACTGATGACCGCGGTCCCGCACGTGCTCGCCAACGGCGACTTCGCACAGACCTGGAACGATCCCGGCCTGATCACCGCCGACGACGACTGGTCCGGGGTGCCGAGCATCGTGGGCTATCGCGGCGACGACATCACGAGCGTGGTCGGGGCCGACCCGCAGGCGCTCACGGGCGACGGCGCCGTCACGGCCGACGTCAACGCCAACCGGACCAACCCGAACGGCCTCACCGCCGGCGGCGTCGCCGAATTCGCCCTCGCCGACCCGGCGGTCGCGCTGCAGGGCTCGGGCGCCGCGGACGCCCCGAGCCTCGTCCTGTTCCTCGACGCGACCGGCCGCCGCGACGTGACCGTGTCCTACCGCCTGCGGGACCTGGAGGACGGGGCGGACAACGCCGTCCAGGCGGTGGCGCTGCAGTACCGGATCGGACCGGCGGGCGCCTGGACCAACGTGCCGGCCGCCTTCGTGGCGGATGCCACCGCGGGGCCGGGCAGTTCCGGCCCGGATATCCGCGTGCGGGCGGTGCTGCCGGCGGCCGCCGACGGCCAGGCCGGGCTCCAGGTCCGCATCATCACGGCGAACGCCGCCGGCAGCGACGAGTGGGTCGGGGTCGACGATATCGCGGTGACGAGCCAAGCCGCGGGCCCGGTGCCGGCGGCGCCGACGCTCCTGGACCCGGCTCCCTCGCTGGCGGGCGCCGCCGACGCCCCGGTCGGGACCGGCAGCCTGGTCGTGACCCGGCTCGGCGCGATCGAGGCCTCCGGCACCAACGGCGCCGAGGGCGGCGCGGAGGTCGTCTCCTTCGATCCCGCGACCGCGCAGCTCTTCACGCTCAACGCCCGCGACGGGCGGATCGACGTGACGCGGATCGGCGCGGACGGGGCGCTCACACGCACCGGCAGCATCGCGCTCGGCGACCTGCCCGGCTTCGGCACGGCCAACACCGTCGCGGTGAGGAACGGCGTCGTGGCGGTCGGCTACCAGAACGCCGATCCGCGCCAGAACGGCGCCGTCGCGTTCTTCGACGCGCGCAGCCTCGCCGCCCTGCGCGCGCCGCTCACGGTCGGCAACCAGCCCGACCAGCTCAGCTTCAATCAGGACGGCACGAAGATCGTGGTCGCCAATGAGGGCGAGCGGGCGACGGTCGCCGGCACGGCGGTCAATCCGAGCGGCTCGGTCTCGCTCGTCGACCTCTCGGCCGGCCTCGCCGGCGCCTCCGTGGCGACCTACGATTTCGCCAGCCTCGCCGGCCAGGAGGCGGCCCTGCGCGCCGCGGGAATGCGCCTGCCCCCGGGCGCGGGCGCCGTCGCGGATATCGAGCCCGAATACACGGCGATCAGCGGCACCACCGCCTACGTCACCCTTCAGGAGGCCAACACCGTCGCGGTCTTCGACATCGCCGGCGCCGCGCCGGTGCTGAAGGCCCTGAAGCCGCTCGGCGCCATCGACCGGTCCCTGCCCGGCAACGAACTCGACGCCTCCGACGACGGCGCGCCGACCCCGGCCGCGATCCGCATCCGCAGCGAGCCCGTGTTCGGCCTGCCGATGCCGGACGCGATCGCGACCTTCACGGCGCCGGACGGCCGGGTCTACGTCGTCACCGCCAACGAGGGCGACGCGCGCAGCGACGACAGCGACGTGGCGCGCCTCGCGACGCGCAGCCTCGACCCGACCGCCTTTCCCGATACCGCGACCCTGAAGCAGAAGTCCGAACTCGGCCGCCTCAACGTCTCGACCATCGACGGCGATACCGACGGGGACGGCGACCTCGACCGGATCTACACGTTCGGCGGGCGCGGCCTCTCGATCTTCCGCCAGGAGGCGGACGGCACCATCACCAAGGTCCGCGAGACCGGCGGCGAATTCGAGAAGATCATCGCGCGGGACTTCCCCGCCCTCTTCAACCAGAACCAGGGCAACGGGCAGGTCGACGACCGCTCGGACGACAAGGGTCCGGAGCCCGAGGGCGTGACGATCGGCACGGTCGCGGGCCGCACCTACGCCTTCGTGGGGCTGGAGCGGGTCGGGGGCGTGATGGTCTACGACGTCACGGTGCCGGCCGAGGCGGCCTTCGTGGCCTACCAGCCGCCCGCCGCGGGCCGCACGGACGCGGGGCCCGAAGTGCTGACCTTCATCGCGGCCGCCGACAGCCCGACCGGCCAGGCCCTGCTCGTGACCGCCAACGAGGTCGGCAACACCACGACCGTCTACCAGCTCGCCCCGCCGCAGACCGCGATCTCCCGGATCCAGGCCAGCGGCGACGCCTCGCCGCTGGCCGGCCGGACGGTCACCACCTCGGGCATCGTCACCGCGGTCGCCGGCAACGGCTTCTACCTGCAGGATCCGACCGGCGACGGCGACGCCGCCACCTCGGACGGGATCTTCGTCTTCACGGGCGGCCAGCCGCCTGCGGCGGTCGGCGACGCCGTCGAGGTCAGCGGCGAGGTCCGGGAATTCGTCCCCGCGCGGGCGGCGCGCGGCGCGCTCCCGGTCACCGAGATCGCCGGCTCGGTCACGGTGACGGTCCGCTCCAGCGGCAACGCCCTGCCGGAGGCCGTGCGGATCGGCGGCCCGGGCGGGCTCGCGCCGCCGACCGAGGACCTCGCGGCGGGCAGCGCCTTCTGGGAGAGCCTGGAGGGCATGCGCGCCACCGTGGCGGCCCCCCTCGCCACCGGCCCGACCAACGCCTTCGGCGAGATCTTCGCGGTGGCGGACGGGCGCGCGGGCGCCACCGGCCTCAACCCGGACGGCAACCTGCTGATCCGCGGCGGCGAGTCGGTCCTCGGCGCGGCCAACAGCCGGGGCGGCGACTTCAACCCCGAGCGGATCCGCCTCGATCCCGGTCTCGGCGTCACCCTGCCGAAGGTGAATACGGGGGCGCGGCTCGGCGACGTCACCGGCATCGTGACTTACAGCTTCGGCAGTTACGAGGTCGTGGCGACGAGCCCCGTCACCGTGACGGCGCCGAGCCCGCGGGTGAAGACCGGCGGCAGGCTGGCGGGCGACGCGGATCACCTGCTGGTGGCGAGCTACAATGCCGAGAATCTCGACCCGACGGACGGGGCGGCCCGCTTCGCCGCCATCGCCTCCGAGGTGCTGGGCAGGCTCAACACGCCCGACGTGATCGCCCTGCAGGAGGTGCAGGACGATGACGGGCCGGGCAACACCGCCTCGACCGTCACCTCGGCGGGGCGCACGTTCCGGCTCGTCGTCGAGGCGATCCGGGCGGCGGGCGGGCCGGACTACGCCTTCATCGACAACCCGTATATCGGCGACGACACCAACGGCGGCGAGCCGGGCGGCAACATCCGCACGGCCTTCCTGTACCGGACCGACCGGGTGAGCCTCGCACCGAACGCGGTGCGCAGCATCGCGCCCGATGGCAGCCCGATCACCGCGGGCCCTTCCGCCGACCAGCAGACCAACCCCGACAATCCCTTCTACGCGTCGCGGCCGCCGCTCGCCGCGGATTTCGTCTTCAACGACGAGACCGTCACGGTGGTGAGCAACCACTTCACCTCGAAGGGCGGCAGCGGCGCGCTGTTCGGCTCCGAGCAGCCGCCCTTCGACGCGGGTCAGCTGGCGCGGGCCGCCCAGGCCCAGGCGGTCAACAGCTTCGTGGACGGGATCCTGGCCGCCAGCCCGCGGGCGCGGGTCCTGGTGGCGGGCGACCTCAACGATTTCGGCTTCGAGGAGCCGCTCAGCGTGTTGAAGGGCGAGGCGACGCTCGCCGGCTACACGCGGGCCGGAACCGGCGTCACCTTCACCCGCGGCGGCACCGCCGTGCTCTCCGACCTGCAGGACACGCTGCCGGAGGGCCAGCGCTACGACTACGTCTTCGAGGGCAATTCCGAGACCCTCGACCACGTGCTGGTGACGGACGCGCTCGCGGCCGGTGTGCAGTTCGAGCCCGTGCACATCAACGCGGACTTCTTCGACCAGACCAGCGATCACGACCCGCTGCTGGCGCGCTTGGCCATCCCGGTCGTGGGACGCCTGCTCACCGGCACCGCGGCGGGTGACACGCTGACCGGCGGGGCGGGCGAGGACACGATCCTGGGCGGGGCAGGCAACGACTTCGCGTCGGGTCGGTCCGGGAACGACAGCGTGAGCGGCGAGGCCGGCGACGACCTCGTCTTCGGCGACGAGGGCGACGACGTCGTCGACGGCGGCGAGGACAACGACCGCGTCTCCGGCGGCGCCGGCGCCGACCGGGTCTTCGGCTCGGCCGGCAGCGACCTCGTCTTCGGCGAGCAGGGCGACGACGTCGTGGGCGCCGGCGAGGGCAACGACTTCGCGTCGGGCGGCGCCGGGAATGACAGCGTGAGCGGCGAGGCCGGCGACGATTACGTGTTCGGCGATGAGGGCGACGACCAGCTCTCCGGCGGCGAGGGCCGCGACAGCCTCTACGGCGGGCTGGGCAACGACGTCCTCACCGGGGATGCGGGCCACGACGTGCTGCTCGGCGAGCAGGACGACGACCAGCTCATCGGCGGCGACGGGGACGATTCCCTCGACGGCGGCGACGGCGCCGACCTCCTGTGCGGCAATGACGGCGCGGACGGTCTCTGGGGCGGGGCCGGGAAGGACCAGCTCTACGGCGGGGCCGGCGCCGACACGCTCGACGGCGGCGACGGGGCCGACACCCTGTTCGGCAACGAGGGCGCGGACTGGATGGCCGGTCAGGCCGGGGACGACGCGCTGGTCGGCGGCGACGGGAGCGACTCGCTGTTCGGCGGCGACGGGAATGACTGGCTGGTCGGCGAGGCCGGGGACGACGCGCTGGTCGGCGGCCAGGGGAGCGACTCGCTGTTCGGCGGCGTCGGGAACGACTGGCTCGCCGGCGAGGGTGGCGACGACCTGCTGATCGGTGGCGAGGGGAACGACTCGCTGTTCGGCGGCGCCGGCGCGGATTGGCTCGAGGGCCAGGCCGGGGACGACGCGCTGGTCGGCGGCGAGGGCGACGACGTGCTGCGCGGCGGCGAGGGCAATGACTGGCTCGACGGCGAGGCCGGGAACGACGTGCTGGTGGGCGGCGCGGGCAATGACGGGCTGCGCGGCGGCGACGGGGCCGACTGGCTCGTGGGCGAGGCGGGATCCGACACGCTGAGCGGCGGGGCGGGCGACGACGTGCTGTTCGGCGGGGCCGGTTCGGACACGGTCCAGTACGCGAGCGGCGACGGGCGGGACGTGGTGCGCGACTTCGTGACGGGCGGGGCGGAGCGGGACGTGATCGCGTTCGGCCCCGGCCTGTTCGGCTCCTTCGCGGCCGTGCAGGCGGCGACGCAGCAGGTGGGGGCGGACGCGGTGATCACCGCCGGGGTGGGCGAGTCGCTGACCCTGCAGAACATCCAGGCCTCGAGCCTCTCCGCCCGGAACTTCACCTTCGCCTGACCGCCCGATCACCTGGCCACTTGGGCGCGCCCGGGGGCGGGCAGCGTCGGTTGCCGCTCCGAAGGCGGCCCCGACCGGGGCCCCGCCCCTCCGAGGGCGAGGGCCGCGCGGGGCGCGCCGCGCGGACCGGCGCCGCTCACGGGAGCCGCGTCCGTCGGAGTTCGGACGGCGTGACGCCGAACAGTCGCTTGAACCTGTGCGTGAACCGTGACTGCGAGAGATACCCGCAACGCTCCGCGATGCGTCCGATCGGCTCCATGGTCGTTTGCACCAGGTGCAGGCCGTGGCCCAGTCTCGTCCTCTCCACCACGGACCTGATGCCCGTGTCCTCCGCCCTGATCCGCCTGCGCAGCGTCGTCGGGCCGACGGCGAGCCGCGCGGCGAGGCGCTCGACAGTCCACTGACCCGCCACGTCTTCGGACACGATGTCGTGGATTCGATGGCTCAGACTCCGACGGGCGGCAAGGCCGCCCACCTGGCGGTGACCAGAGAGATAAAGCAGCTGGAGGATTTCCTGCCTGCGAAAATGCCACAGTTCGGGCTGCGCGAAAGCGGACCATTCGATGTATTGTTGGAGTGTCTTGGCCAGGGTGCAGCCGATCTCCCCTTGAACCAGGGTCGGCTCTTGCGGCGGGCTCTCCTTGAACTGAGCGAAATCGGCGTATTCAAACTCGATGAGCAGGGCGAGGTACTCCTCGCTCGGAATGTTTCTCATGTCTATTTTGGTGGTGTTGGGCAGAAACAGAAAATTCTGCGCTGGACACACGATGTCGTCCGCTTTTCCAAGTTTCTTGACGCCCGCCATGACGCAGATCAGGAGCGGCTTGCTGATCGGGGCATTCAGGATGCGCTGCTCCTTGAGGGATGTGTAGACCGAGAATGGCCGCGGCGTTGCGGCCGTCGCATTCCGCTTGATGGAGAGGATGAGGTCCCGCAGGGCTCACAGGCGGTCACGGCGGACCTCGAACGTCACGTCATCCTACCGGCTATTCTCACGACGTCGAGACGCCCTCCCGCCCGGCGGCGGGAGGGCGTGTCACGGCACGCCGCGGTTCGACCTCAGGCCGCGCGCAGTGCCGGCATCGTCGGGCGCGGCGTCTCGCTCCTCGCCGCATCGACGATCATCGCGATCTCGCGGATGGTCTGCGCCGCGATGAGATCCGATGGCGATAGCGTCAGCTTCTGCTTGGCTGTCGAGAACTCGGCCTCGAGCGTCGCGGTGAACTGGACGACGCTCAGCGACGCGAGGCCACATTCCTGGAGGCTCCACTCCGGCTTGGCCGCCAAGCCCGACGTCCGGCTCACCATGTCGAGGATCGTCGCGAGCGTGTCCCTCTCCGGCCGCCCGGCCGCGCTCTCACCCGTCAGAAGCCGCAGAGACGCGCCGAATCCCCGTCGGATCACGCTCTCGAGAGGTTGGACCAGCTTGCCGAAGATCACCACCAGGCCGACAACATAGAAGTATTCAAACCATTGAACAGGGACCGGCTGTGGACTGAACCAGTAAAACTCCTTCCGATAGCTCCACCAGTTCCACCACTCTCCGTGCCGCGTGAGAGCAAAATACCACTGGCCGACCATTTGATGGAACAGGAAGCAGGCGTAGGCCGTCGGAGCGAGGGTCTGGGAGAGGGGATCGGATCGCAGGATCCGCGCGGTGAGTCCCCGTCCCGTGCTCAGGGCAAAGAGCCAGAGCAAGGTCACGGGAGCCCACACTCTGGAGTTGATCTCGTCCCAGGTCCGATTGACGATGCCGGGATCCATGAAGCTGTCCGCCGCGTCGGGGCGCAGAAAGAAGGTTTCGAGGGACGCGCGCGACAGTTCGGGCCCGTGCGGGATATAGCCCTGCATCACGTGCGCTGCGCTGTACAGGATGATGAGCGCCGTGATCGCGTCAGCGACGTAGCCCCATATTACGGAGTGTCGCTGCTCGTGGGGGCGAACGGCGTCGTACAAGAAAGCGACGCAGATCTCTCCCACAAAGTAGAGCATCCAGAATGGGGCAAACAGATAGAATCCTAGCATGATGAGATTATCTGTCCCAGCCATTTGGATCTGGGATGCGTCCGGGCTGATCTTTGTGCCGGTCGATTGATCGAAGAACGGATAGCCGATGGCGTCGGTCGCGTATCCGTACCAGAAGGCGAGCAGAATGAACAGATTGATCCCAACCACGACGCCTGCAATCAGCAGCAAATGTCGTGTCATTCCCCGTCTGACGTAAAATAGATTGTAAATGAAGGGGAATATGATAAGACATTGAAAATACATCGATATGAACCATAAGTAGAAACCCAGGAACCACGACGCGGTCCACAGGGGTGTCGCCGAGAGCCCCAGGCCGTAGATCAGCAGAGTGGAGGAGAAGTTGGCGATCCAGGAACTCTGCAGCAGCGGCGTGCCTTCGCAGAAGGTCCGGCTGACATCCCCGGATAGGGCGTTCCAGTGGAACACGCTCGAGAAGGTTCCCGGCTGGCAGCTCGGCAGCAGATTGACGACCGCAAGCAGGAGAGCGAGCGCGTAGAGGGGATACATCGCCAATATTCGGGCGCGGACGAACGCGGCCTTCCGCTGGATGGGGGCTGGCATGGACCCCGCCAGCGAGAAGCCCGCGACGACGAAGAAGGCGTGCACATGCCAGGGAAACTGGCGAAGGTTGGCGAAAGCCCCCCACGATTGGTCGGAGCCGATGTGCATGAACATGACGTAGCATGCCAGCAGGAAGCGCAGGCCGGACAGCGTCGACCAATCGACCTTGGGTGCGGCGCCGGTGCGGCTGCTCCCGTCCGATCGTCGGACGCCGCCACCTGCCTCGCTCGTCAAAGGCCGGGCCGGCTCGCTATCCGACACGCCCAACGCATCTGCGAGGCCGTTTCGGATGTATTTCTGGGTTGTCGTTCTCGGAAGTTGATGCTCCTCGACGAGCTTCCATCGGGTGGGATATTTGAACACGGCCAGCGCGTTGCTTCTGAGAAATTCCCGCAATTCCCGGATCGCTTCGGCCTGGGTGATGTTGCCGGGCGCCGAGGAGGCCAGGACCACGGCGCAGCCGACTTCTTCTCCGTAGAGGTCCGATGGAACCGGAAAGCAGACCGCGGTGCCGACCCATGGATGCCGGGACAGGACCGCCTCGACATCGAACGGCGATACTTGCTCTCCGCCCCGCTTGATGAGTTCCTTGATTCGACCTCTCAGAGCGAGCGTTCCGTCCGGGTCCATCTCGCCGAGATCGCCTGTCAGGAGCCAGCTGCGGAGAACGTGATCCTCGTGCGAGCGCAGCAGGAAGCGGGACTGCCGGTTGGCCGGAGGGTTGTCCGAGTAGCCGGCGAACACCGTCGGGCCCGAGATCGCCACCTCTCCGGTGACGCCGAACGGGACGGGACGCAGCGTGGCGGGATCCACCACCGCCATCGAGGCGACGATCGGGACCCCGACGGAGTCGGGCTTCTGCTGCCATCCCTGGCCGGTTCTCGGCGGCTGGCAGATCGGCATCTGCTCGGACATGCTGTAGGTCGCGACCACCTCACAGCCGAACGTCGCTTCCAGCGCGGCGCGATCGGGCTCCTTCAGAGCCGCCGCCCCCGATCGGATGAAGCGAAGATGATGATCCCGCAGCTTGCCGTCCCGGTCGAGGTAAATGGCACGGTTGTCGAGCAGGTACTGGGTCGTCGCGTTGTGGATCATCGGAACGGCGGAGTACCAAGTCGGCTTGGGGTTGGAATGGAGGAGCGCTTCCACCATGCCCCGCGGCGTGTATGCCCCATCGCAGGTGATCGAGGCGCCCACCGCGATGCTGCACAGGACGGAGGCGCTGAGCCCGCCGATGTGATCGAGCGGCATGACGCTGTAAGTCACGTCGCTGGCGGTGATCCCGAGCCCATCGGCCAGAAGGGCCGCATTGAGCACGAGATCCCTCCGGCGGAGAGGAACCAGTTTCGGAACGGACGTGCTGCCCGACGTGCGAAGCAGGATGCACACGGCCTCCGGCGGGTTGGCCAGAACCGGCAGGTGTTCGAATTCGCCGCGAGTCTCGGCGTACCGAAACAGGCCGGGAGATGCGGTCGATGCAACGGCGCGGTGCAGGGTGGCCTTGCCGGCGCGGACGAAGCCGTCGATCGCGGCGGATACGCCCGGCGACGAGACGCCGTCGAAGGTCACGACGTGCGCGACGCCGCACGAGTCGAGAGCTTGGGTCGCATCCGCCTCGCTCATGCTCGGCGTGAGGGGCACGGCACAGGTTTGGGACGCGATCGACAGGAACGCAGCGGCGGCCGTGGCGCTCCCTCCCGGGGGGGCCAAGTAGGCGACGACGTCGCCAGCCCGCACGCCGATGCGGCGAAGGTCGCCGTCCCCTCCGGGCCGGCAGAAATCGAGGAACTGGCCGTACGTCGTGTGCACGGAAGGATCGCTCCCGCGCGCCCAACGCAGGAGAGGGGCCTCGGCAGGACGCGCCGCGAGCGTGCCGGCGATCGTGTCCGGCAAGCCATCCGTGTCGCTCCGCACGGCGGCCACTTGCACGTCGGTCGCGACCGACCGGAAACTGCGTGCGCTCGACATCCTCCAGGCGATCGCCTCGGATCCGTCCGGCTCCCCGGATCCCGTCTCTTCACCCGCGAGGCATCGCCGCACGTTGCCGCAGATCTCGGTGTCGTCGCGCTCGGCGCGACCGATCTCGTGACCGCCCCTCAGATAGAACACGCTCGTGCGCCGCGGATCGGTGGTGAGCGCGAGCGATTCCGACCATGACTTGAGGTCGTCGTTGCGGCCGATGAGGTGAACGCATCGCGTTCCCGAAACGACGGACGGGCCGGCGCCCAACCCGGCACGCATGCGCAGGTCGGGGAACGGGATCGAGGCGCCCGCGCACGCCGCCACCATTCCACGAGCCGGCATTCGCCCCTGAAGCCCGTGCGAGGGGTCTCGACCCGTGCGATCCCGCAAGGCGGAGATCAGCGCATCGTCGTGGGCCAAGCCATTCACCAAACTCGCGATGACCCCGCCTTGGCTGAAACCGTAGATTCCGTCGAACGGCCCATACTCCTCGATCTGCAGAAGGACCGTTTGGACGGCATCGCAGATCGCGCCGAGCAGGACGCGGCCATCGACCGCTCCAGGATGATCCGACGGGAGCCAGGAGTACCAAGGTCCACTGACCAGATCTCCGAGATCCGCGATCCCTGGACCGGCTTCCTCGACCGCAATGGGTCCATTGACGTACAAGATATCGAAATCTGAACTCGTTACTCTTAAATTTTCCAATTGCATTCTGGTGACAGTGCTGTTGCTGCCGTAGCCATGAAGCGCCAGAACGCGCGGTCTGGAGATCGTTTTGCTATTGGAATTTCCCATCTCTGTATTCATTCCATTTCATGGCCCAAGAAGACGGTGGCTCGATGTCCTGGCTCGACGAGAATAAATTTCGTCCAGAAGCCGGACACGCCGGATCCGATTTTGGATCGGCCGTTCCGTGCCGTCTTGAGCCGGTGGAAGTTCATTCCACCTCGGTGAGATCGATCGACATGGTGTCTCCTCCCTTGGGGCACGGGGCGTCCCGTTGCATCGGCACGGCCGGCGATTGAGCAGCGGGACGCAATGCAGGGGCGGCAGTCACCGCCCACGGCGACGAGGCGAGCGTCAGTCCCGCTTGTAGAGGGCCTCGATCGTGCTCGATCCGAGCGCGTGGGCCCGCACCATGTAGCCGGTCAGGGCGCCCGACGCGCCGGCGGGCAGATCCAGCTTCTTGGAGAGCGCGTAGACGGTGAACTGATAGCGGTGAACGCCGTGTCCCCGCGGCGGACAGGCCCCGCCGAACCCGGCAATGCCGTAATCGTTCGTGACGCTGATGCTTCCGGCCGGCGTGAGCCCCTTGCCGGTCTCCCCGATCCCCGCGGCCAAGCTCGTGACCTCCTTGGGGATGTTGACGAGTTGCCAGTGCCACCAGCCGCTGCCCGTCGGAGCGTCGGGATCGTACGCGAAGACGGCGAACGCTTCCGTCTTGGCCGGTGCTCCGCTCCACGACAGATGCGGCGAGCGGTTGCCGCCCGTGCATCCGAAGCCTTGAAACTCCTGAGCGGCGCTCATGAATGTCCCGTCCGAGATGTCGGAGCTGGTCAACTTGAACGACTCCGCCATGGCGGAATTGGAAAACAGTATACACAAGGAGAGAATGAATGCGGCCGGACGATGCGTCATGAGAATCCCCTTCTCTCGACGGCGAGAGCGCCCGCGACGTTAGGGAGTTCCGCCCGGCGGCATGAGTCGGAAAGCGCTCAAACTTTGTGCCGAAACGATCATTGTGCGGCCGGCCCTCCGCCCTCGGCCTCGGCCTCGGCCCCCGCGCGGGCATCCGCCCGCGTCCGGGAACGCCCACGCTTCATCCCGCCGTCATGCGCTGCCGTTACGCAGCGGAAACAATCGATCGGCGGCAACCCGGCACGGGCGCATCGGCCATCCGGGCAGGCCGGCAACGACAACGGGGGTTCGCATGGCCAATTACACGCTCCAGCTCCTGCACATGTCGGACGGCGAGGGCTCGACCCTCTCGACCCAGACCGCCCCGGTGATGGGCGCGCTGATCGACCGCTTCGACGGCCAGTACGCCAACACGCTGGTGCTCGCCGGGGGCGACAATTACATCCCCGGCCCGTTCCTCACCGCGGGCGCCGACCCCGCGCTGAACCGCGTCGTCGGCGCCACGGCCCTCGGCCGGCCCGACGTCGCGATCTACAACGCCTACGGGGTCAAGGCCTCGGCCATCGGCAACCACGAATTCGATCTCGGCTCGCAGACCGTCGCGGACGCGATCACGCCCTCGGGCGCCTGGGGCGGCGCGCGCTTCCCCTATCTCTCGGCCAATCTCGACTTCTCGGGCGACGCGGCCCTGCGCGGCCGGGCGACCGCGGGCGGGCAACCCTCCTCGGCGATCGCCGGCCGCATCGCGCCCTCGACCATCGTCACCGTCAACGGCGAGCGCATCGGCGTCGTCGGCGCCACGACCCAGCTCCTGGAGCGGATCTCCTCGCCGACCGGCACGGAGGTGAACGGATTCCCCAAGGCGGGCGAGCCCGGCGACAACCTCGTCGAGCGCGACGACATGGCGCTGCTGGCGAGCCAGCTCCAGCCGGCCATCGACGCGCTCGTCGCCCAGGGCGTCAACAAGATCGTCCTCCAGAGCCACCTCCAGCTCCTCTCGAACGAGCAGGCCCTGGCGCCGCTCCTGCGCGGGGTCGACATCATCCTGGCGGCGGGCTCGCATACCCGCCTCGGCGACGCGACCGACGTGCAGGCCGCCTTCCCGGGCCACGACGCCACCTCCGCCGGTCCCTACCCGATCGTCACCGCGGGGGCGGACGGCGCCCCGACCATGATCGTCGCCACCGACAGCGAATCGACCTATCTCGGCCGCCTCGTGGTCGATTTCGACGAGAACGGCCGCATCGTCCCGGGCAGCCTCAACCCGGCGGTGAGCGGCACCTACGCGGCGACCCAGGCGACCCTGCAGGCCGCCTACGGCGCCGACATCGCCCGGGCCTTCGCGCCCGGCTCGATCGGCGCCCGGGTGAGGGAGGTCACCGACGCGGTCGGCCAGGTGATCAGCACCAAGGAGCGCAACGTCTACGGCTTCACGGGCGTCTACCTGGAGGGCGACCGGGCCTTCGGGCGCGCCCAGGAGACCAATCTCGGCGACCTCTCGGCGGATGCCAACGCCGCCGCGGCGGCCCGCGCCGTCGCCAGCCAGCCCTACCTCGTCTCCCTGAAGAACGGCGGCGGCATCCTCGCCTCGATCGGCGCGGTGAGCGGGGGCAGCGGCAACGACCCGAATGCCGGCGCCAAGCTGCCGCCCCTGGCCAATGCCGAGGCCGGCAAGCCCGCCGGCGGCGTCTCGCAGCTCGACGTCGAGAACGCCCTGCGCTTCGACAACAAGCTGATGGTGTTCGACACCACCGCCCAGGGCCTCAAGAACATCCTCGAATACGGGGCCGGACTCGCGCCGGGCAACGGCGGCTATCCGCAGATCGGCGGCGTCAAGTTCTCCTACGACCCGTCGCAGCCGGCCGGGTCGAAGGTGCGCAGCATCGCGCTGACCGACGAGGCCGGCACGGTGATCGCCAAGGTGGTGGAGAACGGCGCCGTTTTACCGAACGCCCCCGCCCGCATCAGCGTCGTCTCACTGAACTTCACGGCAAATGGTGGCGACGGCTATCCGACCAAGCAGAACGGCGACAATTTCCGCTACCTGCTCGGCGACGGCCGCCTGTCGGCGCCGGTCGACAAGTCCCTCGACTTCACGGCGCCGGCCAACGTGCCGGCGAACGTGGTCGGCGAGCAGGCCGCCTTCGCGCAGTACATGCAGGCGCGCTACGGCACGGCGGACAAGCCCTACGGCGCGGTCGACACCGCGTCCTCGGAGGATCTGCGCATCCAGAACCTGAGCGTCCGCGCCGACACGGTGTTCAATTCCGGCCGTTTCGGCACCGGCGGCGGCGACAGCCTCGCGGGCACGGCCGGCACCGACGAGATCTTCGGCTATGCCGGCAATGACACCCTGGCCGGCGGTCAGGGGAACGATTCCATGCTGGGCGGGGACGGGAGCGACCTCGTCTCGGGCCAGGACGGGGACGATGCGGTCCTGGGCGGGGCGGGCAACGACTTCGTGTCGGGCGGTGCCGGAAATGACAGCGTCAATGGCGAGGCCGGCGACGACCTCGTCTTCGGCGACGAGGGCGACGACATCGTCGACGGCGGCGCGGGCAACGACCGCGTCTACGGCGGCACCGGCGCCGACCGGGTTTTCGGCTCGGCCGGCAGCGACCTCGTGTTCGGCGAGCAGGGCAACGACTTCGTCGGGGCCGGCGAGGGCAACGACTTCGCGTCGGGCGGGGCCGGCAACGACGAGGTCCACGGCGAATCCGGCGACGATTACGTATTCGGCGACGAGGGCGACGACCAGCTCTTCGGCGGCGAGGGCCGCGACAGCCTCTATGGCGGGCTGGGCAGCGACGTCCTCGACGGGGATGCGGGCGACGACCTCCTGGCGGGCGAGCAGGGCGACGACGTGCTCATGGGCGGGGCGGGGAACGACTACCTGTCGGGCGGCCTGGGCAGCGACCAGCTCTTCGGCGGGGACGGGGCCGACCTTCTGTTCGGCAACGCGGGCAACGACTCGCTGTCGGGCGGGCGGGGCTCGGACATCTTCGCGTACGGGCGCGGGGACGGCCAGGACGTGATCCGGGACTTCACGGTGGGCGGGTCGGAGCGGGACGTGATCGCCTTCAACGGCGGGGTGTTCACGTCCTTCGCGGCCGTGCAGGCGGCGACCCAGCAGCTGGGGGCGGACGCGGTGATCACGGTGGGGGCGGGTGACAGCCTGACCCTGCAGAACGTCCAGGTCGCCAGCCTCTCCGCCCAGACCTTCACCTTCGCCTGAGGCCGCCGCCGGTTCCTCATCCGAGGAACCGGCGGCGCGCCCGGGCGGTTGGGGCGGGATGCCGGATCCCCATCCCCCGCTCCCGCAGATCGTCGCGAAGGCGGAGCCGAGCCTCGCCGATCCGCGGGCTGAGGCGTTCTACGCCGAGGCGCTGGGTCAGCTCGCCGCCTCGGGGCTCCCCTTCCTGCTCGCGGGCACCTACGCGGTCAGCGCCCATACGGGCATCGCGCGGCGGACCAAGGATCTCGACGTCTTCTGCATGCCGGGCGACGCGCCGCGGATCCTCGCCCGTTGCCAGGATCTCGGCTACCGCGTCGCCATCGAGGACGAGCGCTGGCTCGGCAAGGTCTTCGAGGGCGACCTCTTCTTCGACGTCATCCACGCCTCGCCGAGCGGGGCGACGCCGGTCACGCGGGCGTGGTTCGACCACGCGAGCACGATCGACCTCTTCGGCCAGCGCCTCGCCATCATCGGCCCGACCGAGCTCGTCTGGTCGAAGAGCTTCATCCAGCTCCGCCACCGCTTCGACGGGGCCGACGTGGCCCACACCATCCTGCGGGCGCACGACGCCATCGATTGGCACCGCCTGCTCGGCTACATGGAGATGCACTGGGAGCTGCTCCTCACCCACCTGCTGATGTTCCGCTGGATCTACCCGACGGAGCGCGACGCGGTCCCGGCCTGGCTCCTCGACGAGCTGCTCGACCGCCTCGACAAGCAGCGCCGCCTGCCGCCGCCGCAGATGAAGATCTGCCGCGGGCGGATGCTGTCGCGGGTCGATTACGCGATCGACGTGGGCGAGTGGGGCTTCGCCGATCTCGGCGGCGAGGGGGCGTGGCGGGACGGCATCACGGAGGAGACGCATGGCTGACCGCGCGGGGCCGCTGCGGGTCGCGGCGATCGGCGACCTGCACGTGAAGGAGGGGGCGGCGGCCCCCTACCGGGATCTCTTCGCCGAGATCTCCCGGGCCGCCGACGTGCTGGTGCTGGCGGGCGACCTCACCGATCTCGGCCTCGCCGCCGAGGCCGAGATCCTGGCCGAGGACCTGCGCGCCTGCGCGATCCCGGTGGTCGGGGTGCTCGGCAATCACGACCACGAAGCGGGCGCGCCCGAGGAGGTCTGCCGCATCCTGCGCCAGACCGGGATGCGGCTCCTCGACGGCCAGTCGGTCGAGATCGAGGGCGTGGGCTTCGTCGGGGTCAAGGGCTTCGTGGGCGGCTTCGGGCGCTTCACGCTCGGGGCCTTCGGCGAGGCCTCGATCAAGGGCCTCGTCGCCGAGAGCCAGCGGGAGGCGATGCGCCTGGAGAACGCCATGCGGCAGGTGGCGAGCCGCCGCGCCATGGTGGTGCTGCACTACGCGCCGGTCGCCGCCACCGTGCAGGGCGAGCCGCCCGAGATCTTCCCGTTCCTCGGCTCGTCGCGGCTCGCCGAGACGATCGACCGCTTCCCGGTCGGCGCCGTGGTGCACGGCCACGCCCATCGGGGCACCCATGAGGGCCGCACGCCGGGCGGGGTGCCGGTCTACAACGTGGCGATGCAGATCCCGAAGCCGAACGGGCGGCCCTACGCGCTGCTCGACCTCTGATACGCGTTCCGGACGCTCACATCCGGACAGCGGATGACGAGCCCGCGCGGCGCCTGAGCGACGCCGACATCCGCATGGCGACGCAATCCGTCGGATGTCGGACGATCAGCGCCCCCGCGCCGGCCGGGTCGAGGCGAGGAGCATCAGCCCGGCCGCGCCCATCACCGCCCCGACCGTGCTGAGCGCCCGCGCCGAGGGCAGGCCCTTGCGGGCGCGCCAGCCGCCGCTGGTCCGCGGCTGCTCGGGCCGCGGCGCGCGGATCGCCCCGTGCGTGACGGGCGCCGGGCGCGCCCGGTCGAGGGCGGCGTGGATCGCCATGCCCATCAGGTGCTCGGTCGGCCCGGGGGCGAGGGCGTAGGCGGCCTGGGCGAGGCGGGCGGGCCAGCCGACCGCGACCTCGTCGTGCGGGTGGCGCGCGAGGTGCACGAAGGTCTCGGCGACGTCCTCGGGCGCGTAGACCAGCGGCCCGGTATCGATGCGCCGCCCCGAGACGTTGGCCCCGTGCTCCAGGCCGGGCGTGTCGACCATGGCGGGGAAGACCGAGCAGACGTGGATCCCCGGGTGGCGGCGCAGCTCCTGGCGCAGGCTCGCCGTGAAGCCGCGCAGCCCGAACTTGCTCGCCGTGTAGGCCGCCGCGAAGGGCGCGGGGGCCCAGCCGCCGAGGGAGATGGTGGTGATGAGCGTGCCGCGGCCCTGGCGCAGGAAGTAGGGCAGGGCGGCGTAGGCGCCGTAGACTCCGCCGAGGAGGTTGATCTCGATCGTGCGGCGGTGGAGGTCGAGGGGCGCGTCCTGGAACGGGCCGAAAACGCCGGTGCCCGCGTTGTTGATCCAGACGTCGAGGCGCCCGAAGGACTCGTGCGCCGCGCGGGCGAGGCGCTCGACCGCCTCCGGGTCGGTGACGTCGGTGGGCACCGCCACGGCCTCGCCGCCGCGATCCCGGCACTCCCGTGCCAGCTCCTCCAGCGCCTCGCGGCGCCGGCTGGCGAGGGCGAGGCGGGCGCCGCGGCCCGCGAAGGCGAGGGAGGCCGCGCGCCCGATGCCGCTCGAGGCGCCGGTGATCACCACCGTGGCGTGGCGCAGGTCGGTCATGCGGGCCTCCGGGTCGGGGGGTGTCGCCACGCAACCCCCGGCCGGAGCCGATGTTCCGCCGGGCCGCTCAGGTCCGCGTGACGAGATCCGCCGGCAGGTCGCGGCCGTGGAACTTGCGGAAGAGCGCGGTCAGGCGCCCGCTCGCCATGTTGCTGCGCACCCAGTCGTTGAGCCAGTCCTTGAGCCGGTCCTCGCCCTGCGGCAGGGCGATGCCGAGGTTGAGCTCGCTCTGCACGAACTTGGTCTCGAAGGGCCGGTCGGCGCGCTTCTCGTTCATCACCGCCACCACCGCCTCCTGGGTCGAGACGAGGTCGACCTGGCCCGACACCGCCGCGGTGATCAGCGTGGCGTCGTCCTCGAAGCGGACGATCTCGGCGCCCTTGGCGTTCTGGGTCACCAGCATGTCGTTCACGGTGGCCCGGGTCACGCCGATGCGCTTGCCGACGATGTCCGGGTAGCCCTTCACGGCGAGGGCCGGCACGCCGGCCACCACGATGTTGAGGGTGGCGTAGGGCACCGTGAAGTCGATGACCTTCTTGCGCTCGGGCGTGACCGCGAGGCTCGCCACCAGGATGTCGGCCTTGCGGGTCTGGATGGTCGGGACGCGCGCCGCGTTGGTGATCTGGATCAGGTCGAGGTCGGCGCCGAGGTCCTGGGCGATCAGCTTGGCGGTCTCGACGTCGGAGCCGGTGGGCTGGAGGTTCTGGTCGATGAAGGCGAAGCGCGGGATGCCGATCGCCACCGCGATGCGGATCCGCTTCGCCTTGCGGACGGCGTCGAGGCTGTCGGCGCGGACCAGCGAGGTCGAGGCGGAGAGGCAGGCGGCGGCGAGGGCGAGGGCCGCGCCGCGGCGGGTCAGGTCGGTCATGGGTGTTCCTCCTTGGTGGTTCGTTCGGGCCCGCCCCGGCGGGGCGGGACGCCCGTCCCGCTCGACGCGAGACGCGTCGGGGGCGTGCGGGTCGGGTGCGGATGTCGGCTTCGCGCACGCGCCGCGCAGGCTTGTGATGCGCTGTCGGGACGTGATCGCCCGGACAGCGCATCACAGCTCGGAGGCCAGGAAATCCTGCAGCTCCGGCGTCTGCGGCGCGGTCAGCATCGTGCCGGGGCCGGTCTCCCAGACCCTGCCCGTGTGCATGAAGATCACCCGGTCGGCGACGCGGCGGGCGAAGCCCATCTCGTGCGTGACGCAGATCATCGTCATGCCGCCCTTGGCCAGCGCCTCCATCACCTTCAGCACCTCGCCGGTGAGGCGCGGGTCGAGGGCGGAGGTGACCTCGTCGAACAGCATCACCTTGGGCTGCATGGCGAGCGAGCGGGCGATCGCCACGCGCTGCTGCTGCCCGCCCGAGAGCTGCTCCGGATAGGCGGCGAGCTTGTCCGAGAGCCCGACCCGCGCCAGCGCCTCCGCGGCGAGGGCCCGCGCCTCCCGCACCGGCGTGCCCTTCACCCGCCGGGGGGCGAGCGTGATGTTCTCCTCCACCGTCAGGTGCGGGAACAGGTTGTAGCTCTGGAAGACCATCCCGACCTCCCGGCGCAGGGCCCGCAGGTCCAGGTGCGGGTCGTCGACCCGGCGGCCGCAGACCTCGATCGCCCCGGACTGGATCGCCTCCAGTCGATTGATGCAGCGCAGCGCCGTGCTCTTGCCCGAGCCGCTCGGGCCGATGAC
Organism: Methylobacterium sp. CB376; assembly: GCF_029714205.1. NCBI lineage: Bacteria > Pseudomonadati > Pseudomonadota > Alphaproteobacteria > Hyphomicrobiales > Methylobacteriaceae > Methylobacterium > Methylobacterium sp. CB376. The sequence goes on from NZ_CP121648.1 coordinate 1,952,701, forward strand.
GGCGACGACCTCGCCCGCCGCCACCTCGAAGCTCACGCCCTTCAGCACCGCGATTGTGCCGAAGCTCTTGTGCACGTCACGCAGGCTGACGACGGCCGACATGGAGTTTCCTTTCGAGCCTGCGGCTCCAGCGCGACAGCGGGTAGCAGAGGGCGAAGTACAGGGCGCCCGCCAGCCCGAAGACAAGGAAAGGCTGGAAGATCGAGTTGTTGATGAGCTGGCTCGCCCGGGTCAGCTCGACGAAGCCGACCACCGAGGCGAGCGAGGTGCTCTTGAGCACCTGCACGAAGAACCCGACGGTGGGCGGCACCGCGATGCGGGCGGCCTGGGGCAGGATCACGTCCACGAGCGCCTGCCAGCGCGACAGGGCGAGGCACTCGGCCGCCTCACCCTGCGTGCGCGGCACCGCCTCGACGCAGCCCCGCCAGATCTCGCCCAGGAAGGCGCTGCAATAGACCATCAGCGAGATCGCCGCGGCGACCAGGGGCGACAGCTCCACCCCGATCACGCCGAGCCCGAAATAGACGCAGAACAGCAGGATCAGCAGCGGCAGGCCCTGGATCACCTGCACGTACGCGAAGGCGAGGCGGCGCACCCAGCGGGCGCGGGCGATGCGCAGGAGCATCACCCCGAATCCCGCGAGGCTGCCCAGCAGGAAGGCGAGGGCCGTCAGCACGACCGTCCAGCCGACGCCCTCCAGCAGGAAGACGAGGTGGTTGAGGGAGAAGCCGCCCATCCGCATCCCCTACAGGGCCGTGCCGAGCCGGCGCCGGCGCGGGAACAGGATCTGGGCCAGCGCGTGGAAGGCGAGCTTCAGGAGCAGCGCCAGCAGCAGGTAGAGCACCGCCACCACCAAGTAGGTCTCGAAGCTGCGGAAGGTGATCGACGTGATGTTGTTGGCCACCGCGGTCAGTTCCTCGGCGGAGATCTGCGAGGTGACCGAGGAGGCGAGCATCATCAGCACGAACTGGCTGGTGAGCGCCGGGTAGACCCGCTCCAGGGCCGGGCGCAGGATGATGTCGCGGTAGATCTGGGCCCGGGTCAGCCCGAGCGCCTCGGCGGCCTCGACCTGGCCGGGCGGGATCGTGTCCATCCCCGCCCGGACGATCTCGCCCGTATAGGCCCCGACATTGACCACCAGGGTGAGGATCGCGGCGGTCAGGACCGGCAGGCGCAGGCCGGCGCTGGCGAGGCCGAAATACAGGAAGAAGACCTGGATCAGGTAGGGGGTGTTGCGGACCGTCTCCACGTAGCCGCCGCAGAGCCGCGACAGCCACGCCCGGGGGCTGCGCCGCCCGACGGCGCAGAGGATGCCGATGAGCAGGCCGAGCACCGTCGCGACGGCCGTCATCTCAAGGGTGGTGAGCGCCCCCATCAGGAAGTCGGGCCAGTACTCGGCGAGGGCCTCGAAGTCGAAGCGGTAGCGCATCCCCTGCTCCTCAGCGCGCGAGCCAGCCGCCGTCGACCGGCAGCAGGATGCCGTGCACGTAATCCGCCGCCCGCGAGGCGAGGAAGACCGCCGCGCCGCCGAGATCCCGCGGCTCGCCCCAGCGCGCGGCCGGGATGCGGGCGAGGATCTGGCCGTTGCGCTCCGGGTCGGCCCGCAGCGGCGCCGTGTTGCTGGTGGCGAAGTAGCCGGGGGCGATCGCGTTGACGTTGATGCCGAGCGGCGCCCACTCATTCGCCATCAGGCGGGTGAGCCCGGCGAGCCCGCTCTTGGCCGCCGTGTAGGAGGCGATGCGGATGCCGCCCTGGAACGACATCATCGAGGCGACGTGGATGATCTTGCCGCCCTGGCCGTCGTCGCGCATGCGGCGGGCGAAGCCCTGCGACAGGAAGAACACCGCCTTCAGGTTCACGTCGAGGACCGCGTCCCACTCCTCCTGCGTGAAGTCGAGGGCGGCGGCGCGCCGGATCGTGCCGGCATTGTTGACCAGGATGTCGACCCGGCCCTCCTCGCTCGCCTCCGCGACGATGCGGGGGACGGGATCGAGGCTGGCGAGGTCGGCCCGGACGACCCCGACGCTTCGGCCCGTCGCCGCGATCGCCTCGCGCGTCTCGCCCATGTCCGAGCGGCCGACCGCCACGATGTCGGCGCCGGCCGCGGCGAGCGCGACCGCGATGCCCTGGCCGAGGCCGGTATTGGCGCCGGTCACCACGGCCCGGCGGCCGGTGAGGTCGAAGGGATGCGTCATGCGATGCGTCATGCGATGCGTCACGGCCCGTCCCCTCAGCGCAGGTCGTCCATCGCGACCATGTCCATGTCCGTGTAATCCTGGTTGTCGCCGCCCATCGCCCAGATGAAGGCGTAGTGGCTGGTGCCGACCCCCGAATGGATCGACCAGCCCGGCGACAGGATCGCCTGCCCGTCCGCCACCACGAGGTGGCGGGTCTCGTGCGGCTCGCCCATCAGGTGGAAGACCCGCGCCTCGGCCGCGAGGTCGAAGTAGAGGTAGACCTCGGAGCGCCGGTCATGCGTGTGGCACGGCATGGTGTTCCAGGTGCTGCCGGGTTCGAGCTGGGTCAGGCCCATCACGAGCTGGCAGGACTCGCAGAGGCCCGGCAGGATGTACTGGCGGATCGTGCGCCGGTTGCTGGTCGCCTGGTCGCCGACCTGCATCGTGCGGGCGCGGTCCTGGGGGATGAGCGCGGTCGGATGCGGGGCGTGGGCCGGGGTGCTGACGAGGTAGAACTTCGCCGGACGCGCCGGGTCGAGGCTCTCGAACGCGACCTCGCCCGCGCCGCGTCCGACGTAGAGGGCGTCGCGCGGGCCGACCTCGTGGCCGCGGCCGCCGACGCGCACCAGGCCGGGGCCGCCGACATTGATCGTGCCGAGTTCGCGCCGGGCCAGGAACGACTCGGTGCCGAGCGCCCGCGGCGCCGGGAGGGGGAGGGGGCTCGCCCCGGGCATCGCGCCGCCGACCACGAGCCGGTCGATGTGGCTGTAGGTCAGCCGCACCTCGCCCACGGTGAAGAGCCGCTCGATCAGGAAGTGGCGGCGCAGGGTCTCGGTATCGAAGCCGCGCACCGCCTCCGGGTGGGCGACCTGGCGGATCTCGATCGCGGCGTCGGAGGGCGTCGTGGGGAGGGTCATGCAGGCTCCGCGGAATCCGGGGGCGTCGCGCCGGCGGACATGTCGAAGAAGTCGGGGTTGAGCCCGGCGATGCCGCCGAGATCGGCGAGCAGGCCGTCGAGATGCGCGCTCATGGCGGCGCCGGCCCGGGCGGGATCGCGGTCCCGGATCGCGTCGCGCACGGCCGCGTGCTCGTCGAGGACGCGGGCGAGGCGCCCCGGCTGCGGCAGGGTGAGGCGGCGGAAGCGGTCGACCTGGATCTTCACCTGCTGCGTCAGCCGCCACAGGCCCGGATAGCCGGCGGCCTGGGCGATCGCGGCGTGGAATTCCTCGTCGCGCTGGTGGAAGGTCTCGCGGTCCTCGGCCGCCGCCGCCTCGGTCATGGTGATCATCAGCCGGTCGAGGGCGGCGAGGTCGGGCGCGCGGGCCTGCTCGGCGGCGAGCCGCGCGCTCGCCTCCTCCAGCGCCCGGCGGATCACGATCACCTCGGGCAGGTCGCGATAGGGGATGCGGGCCACGTAGGTGCCCGCCTGCGGGAAGATCTCGACCAGGCCCTCGTCGGCGAGGCGCAGCACCGCCTCGTGGACCGGCGTGCGGCTCACGCCGTAGCGGGCGGCGATCGCCTTCTCGTTGATCGGCTGGCCCGGCAGCAGGGAGAGCGACGCGATGGCGGCACGCAGGTCCTGGCGGATCACCGCGGCGGCCGAGGGCGCGCGGGCCGGGCGCGGGGCGCTCGGCAAGCGGTTGCGCGCCTTGCGCAGCGGTGAGGTCGGATCGCGCGGCATCAGCTCCATCCCTCGCCCGCCGCCGCTTGCCGCGCCGGTCCCGGAGGGCTCCCTGGGACCGGACCTTAAACTGATATATTAGATTTGCAAGCCCGCCGGAGCGGCTCCGTTCCCCGGTTTCGCGTGCCCCGGTCAGGACGCGGCGACGTCGTCCGGGGTGAAGGACAGGGCGGTGAGCAGCGTGACGGCGAGCCGCCCGCCCGCCACGCCCGGGTCGGCGGCCAGGAGGGACTCGGCCTCCTCCCGGCTGGCGACGTCGATGAGGCCGAAGCCGAGCACCTCGGCGCCGTCCAGGAGCGCGGTCACGTGGGTGAGCGGGCCGTCGCGCAGGAGCGTGGTCATGGCGCGGGCGTGCTCCCATTGCAGCGGCGCCGTCGCGGGGTCGTCGTAGCGGGGGCCGCGGGTGATCAGGAAGGCGAGGCCCGGGGCCCGGCCCCGCAGCAGCCCCTGCAGGGCCGCGTCCGTGACCGGGCCCTCGCGGCGGGGCGCGACGGGGGAATGCAGCCCGAGGCGGTTGCCCTCCGGGTCGCGGAAGATCACCACCTCGCCCGCCTCCCCGGACAGGACCGTTCTGGGGGTGAGGATCGTGCCGCCGAGCGGGGCGACCCGCCGCGCCGCGGCGTCGAGGCGGCCGCCGGCGTCGAGGTAGATCAGCGCCCCGTCCGACGATGGCGCGTAGCCCGCGCCCTGCACCAGGGCGCCGCGGTTGCGGCGGTCCCGGGTCGGGACCATCGCGCAGGTCAGGGGCCCGCAGGAGAATTCGACCAGGCGCGTCTCCAGCAGGCCCTCGTAGAAGGCGCGGGCGCGGGCCATGTCGGCGACGGGGATCTCGATCCAGTTCGAGAGGTGGTTCATCGCGGCGTCCTCGTGGGAAACGCCGGGATCATGCCGGGGCGCCGGCCTCAGGGATTGGACGTTTGGGAAGCGGGGCCGCCCTCGGGCGCCCGGTAGAAGATCTGCCCGAACTCGTTGCCGAGTTCGGCGAAGCGGCCCGGCGCGATCCCGGCGAAGCGCCGGAACTGCCGGATGAAGTGCGACTGGTCGCAGAAGCGGTCGAGGGCGTCGTCGCGCAGGCGCTCCGCCGAGCCGTGCCGGCTGAAGGCCCGGTAGAGCTGCTCGAAGGCGAGCACGCTGCCGAGGCGCTTGGGCGCGAGGCCGACATCGCGCCGGAACACCGCCGCGAGGTGGCGCCGCGAGTAGCCCGTCCGGGCCTCCAGGGTGGCGACGTCCATGCGGTAGCCGCTCGCCGCCATCAGGCGCAGCGCCTCGTCGGCGAGGCCCGGCCCGCGCCGGTCCGTGGCGAGGCAGCGCGCGACCAGGAAGGCGCGCAGGACGCGGGCGGCCTCCTCGGCGCTCGCCGCCTCGGCGAGCCGGCGCCTCAGCCGGTCGCCGCTCCGCCCGAGCACGTTGCCGACCGGCTCGATCGCCTGCGTGAGCTCGCCGAGCGGCAGGGTGAGGAAGCGGGACAGGCCGGCCGGCGTGAACTCGACGCCGATCGACACGGTGGGGACCGGCGCGGAGGAGATCACGGTCGGGGCGTCCCACTGGCCGATCAGGACCGCGTCGCCCTCCGCGTGGCAGCGGCGCCGCCCGCCGCCCTCGGCGGTCAGGCCGTTGCGCCAGGGCACGATCAGCTTGGCGCGCCCGTTCGGCACCACCACGCGCAGGTCCGAGGCCGGCAGCCCGCAGGGGCTCTCGAAGATCCACATCTGGTGGATCCACGGGCGGATCGGGGCGGGCAGGGCCAGGATCGTCAGGCGCAAGGCGGCCGGTCTCCCCGCCGCGGCGGGGCGCGGCACCGCCGCAGCTTACCCCGGGTTCGCGACGGGCGCGTTGACGGCGGCCGGGCCGGGCGCCGGAGGCGCGAGGGCCGCGCGCGCTTGGCCGCGCGCGGTCCTCTCACGTCTTCAGCCGGTACCCCGTGCGGAACATCACGGTCACGAGGCCGAGGCAGATCCCCAGGAAGGCCAGCGCCATCGCGAGGCTCACCCCCAGGCTGACGTCGCCGTGGCCGTAGAAGCTCCAGCGGAAGCCGCTGATCAGGTACACGACCGGGTTGACGAGGCTGAGCGCCCGCCAGAACGGCGGCAGCATCTCGATCGAGTAGAAGCTGCCGCCCAGGAAGGTCAGCGGCGTGACGATGAGGAGCGGCACCAGCTGCAGCTTCTCGAACCCGTCCGCCCACAGCCCGATCACGAAGCCGAACAGGCTGAAGGTGAAGGCGGTGAGGAGCAGGAACAGCACCATGACGAGCGGGTGGTCGATGCGGATCGGCACGAACAGGGAGGCGGTCGCCAGGATGATGAGGCCGAGCAGGATCGACTTCGAGGCCGCCGCCCCGACATAGCCGGCGACGATCTCGATCGGCGAGATCGGCGCCGAGAGGATCTCGTAGATGGTGCCGGAGAAGCGCGGGAAGTAGATGCCGAAGGAGGCGTTGGCGATGCTCTGCGTCAGCAGCGTGAGCATGATCAGCCCCGGCACGATGAAGGCGCCGTAGGGCACGCCCTCGATCACGGTCAGCCGCGAGCCGATCGCCGCGCCGAAGACCACGAAGTAGAGCGAGGTCGAGATCACCGGGGCGACGATGCTCTGCAGCAGCGTGCGGCGGGTGCGGGCCATCTCGAAACCGTAGATGGCGCGGATCGCGGGCCAGTTCATGCGGGATCCTTGACGAGGCCGACGAAGATGTCCTCGAGCGAGCTCTGGCGGGTCTCGAGGTCGCGGAAGCGGATGCCGGCGGCGCGCAGGTCGGTGAGGAGCGCCGTGATGCCGGTGCGCTCGCCCTGGCTGTCATACGTGTAGGTGAGCGCGCAGCCGTCCTCCGAGAGGTCGAGGCGGTGGTCCGAGAGCGTGTCCGGCAGCGCGGGCAGGCGGGTCTGCAGGTGCAGGATCAGCTGCTTGCGCCCGAGCTTGCGCATCAGCTCGGCCTTCTCCTCGACCAGGATGATCTCGCCGCGGCGGATCACCCCGACCCGGTCGGCCATCTCCTCGGCCTCCTCGATGTAGTGGGTGGTCAGGATGACGGTGACGCCCTGGTCGCGCAGCCGCCGCACGAGGCGCCACATGTCCTGGCGCAGCGCCACGTCCACCCCGGCGGTGGGCTCGTCGAGGAACAGCACCTGCGGCTCGTGCGCCAGCGCCTTGGCGATCAGCACCCGCCGCTTCATGCCCCCCGAGAGCGTCATGATGCGGTTGTCGCGCTTCTCCCAGAGGGAGAGGTCCCTCAGCACCCGCTCGACATGGGCGGGGTCGGGCGGCAGGCCGAACAGGCCGCGGCTGAAGCTCACCGTCGCCCAGACCGTCTCGAAGGCGTCGGTGGTGAGTTCCTGCGGCACGAGGCCGATCATCCGGCGGGCCTCGCGGTAGGAGGCGAGGATGTCGTGGCCGCCCACGGTCACGCGCCCCTCCGTGGGGCTGACGATGCCGCAGACGATGCCGATCAGCGTCGTCTTGCCGGCGCCGTTCGGCCCGAGCAGCGCGAAGATCTCGCCGCGGCCGATGTCGAGGGTGATGGAGCGCAGGGCCTGGAAGCCGGAGGCGTAGACCTTCGACAGGTTGGCGATGGAGATGATCGGCGACATCGCGCTCCGGCGGTTCTCCTGTGGCGGGCGCGATCTAGCACATCGCCTCGCGGCGGGCATGGCCGGGCGGGAGGCGGATCACAGGTGGATCACCCCGCGCCGCGCCGCGTGCGCCACCGCGTCCGTGCGGCCCGTCGCGTCGAGCTTGTCGAGGAGCGAGCCGACGTGGAACTTCGCCGTGTGGACCGAGATGCCGAGCCGCCGGGCGATGGCCTTGTTCGAGGCGCCCTCGGCGAGGAGGCCGAGCACCTCGATCTCCCGCGGCGTCAGCCCGGGATCGGGTGCCGGGCCGTTGCCGGGCGGCAGCGTCACCACCGCGTCCGCCGCCTCGCCCGGCCGCGCCAGGCGCAGGCCCGGCACGTCCGCCAGCAGGGCGACCAGCCGGTCCGCGAGGTCCGGCTGCGCCACGGCGAGGGCGAGGACGACCTCGCTCACGGCCTCTCGCCGATCGTGAGGGCGACGTCGAGCGGCGCGCCGCCGCGGCGCAGAGCCAGGGTCACGACGCTGCCGACGCTGCCCGGGCCGAGCGCCCCCTGCAGCGCCGAGAGGCCGCGCAAAGGCTCGCCGTTCCAGGCCGTGACGACGTCGCCCTGGCGCAGGTCCGCCCGCGCGCCCGGCCCGTCCGGCTCGACCTGCATCACCATCAGCCCGACGCTGCGGTCCTCCAGCCGCACCGGCTGCAGGCCGAGGCCGAGATAGCCGAGCGGGATGCGCCCGCGGGATTCGAGCAGCGGCGCGACCCGCCCGATCGTCGCGGCCGGGATGACCAGGGCGCGGCGGCGCGGGCCGAACACCACCATGCCGATCGCCCGGCCCGCGGGATCGAGGGCGAGCCCGCCCTCGCCCGAGCGGCGCAGCCCGAGATCGAGGTCGATCCGCACGTCGATCTCGCCCCCGCGCAGGCTGCGCCAGGCCGGCCCCACCCGCGAGACGAGGCCGAGCGCCACCGTGGGCGCGCCCTCCGCCGCCCCGACCGCCACGGCGAGCTGGCCCGTCACCACCGGCACCGGGTCGAGGGCCGCCGCCGGCAGGTCCGTGCGGGGGATGCGCAGGAGCGCGACGTCGGTCGAGGGATCGCGGCCGAGGAGCGTGGCGGCGAGCGGCGCGCCGTCGCCCGCCCGCACGGCGATCTCGCCCTCCTCGGCGAGCGCCTCGTCGGCCGTGACGACGAGGCCCGGCTTCCAGACGAAGCCGCTGGCGCGGTGGCGGTGGGACTGGACCGAGACGACGCTCGGCGCGGCGCGGGCGGCGAGCGCCGCGAGATCCTGCGAGAAGGCCTGGAGGGCGGTGGGCGTGTCGGTCATGGCGGGGCTCCCGTCGGGCCCCGAATGTGAGGGCGCGGCGCGCGCGCGGCACCTGCCCGGGTGGGCAGGCCCCGTCCCGGCGCGCCAGGGGCTCGGCGGCCGGCTCAGCCGCTGAACAGCGAGGTGAGCTGCTGGCCGCCGCGGTTGATCGTCACCTCCCAGGCCGAGAGGCTGTTGCGGGTGATGCGGTCGAGGTCCCTGGTGCTGGCGACCGAGGCCCCGTTCACCGCCACGATCACGTCGCCCTTCTGCAGCCCGGCCCGGGCCGCGATGCTGCCGCCGTCGACCTCGGCGATCACCACCCCGTCCGCCGGGAGGTCGAGCTGCAGCTCCTCGGCGACGGCCGGCGAGAGGTTGACCGCCGTCGCCCCCAGGAAGGGCGAGCGGGTGCGGATCTTGAGCGTGTCGCGCGGGCGCGTCTCGGGCGCCGGGGCGAGGCGCACCGGCAGCGTGATGCGGTTCGACCCGCGCAGCACCGCGAGCTTCGTCTCGCCGCTGATGCCCTTGAGGGCGAAGCGGTAGCCGAAGGCCTCCGGGTCGTCGACCGGCTGGCCGTCCACGCTCAGGATCACGTCGCCGCGCTTGAGGCCGGATTCCTCCGCCGGACTCTTGCCCAGCATGCCGGCCACCAGCACCCCGGTCGGGTGGTCGAGGCCGACGCTGTCGGCGATGTCGGGCGTCACGTTCTGCAGCCGCGCCCCGAGCCAGGGCCGGCGCACGATCCGCCCGCCGCCCCGCGCCGTCTCCACCACCGCCCGCACCATGCTGGCGGGGATGGCGAAGCCGATGCCGTGGCTGCCGCCCGATTGCGAGAAGATCGCCGTGTTGATGCCGACCAGCGCGCCCGACAGGTCGACCAGGGCGCCCCCCGAATTGCCCGGGTTGATGGCCGCGTCCGTCTGGATGAAGAACTGGTAATCGGCCGAGCCCACCTGCGTGCGGGCGAGGGCCGAGACGATGCCCTGCGTCACCGTCTGGCCGACCCCGAAGGGGTTGCCGATGGCGATCACGAAGTCGCCGACCTGCAGCGCCTCGGAATCGCCGAACTCCATCGCGGCGATCCCGCCCGGCGCCTTGATGCGCAGGACCGCGAGGTCGGTGCGGGGGTCGCGCAGCACGATCTCGGCCGGGAATTCCCGCCGGTCGGTCAGCGCCACCTTCACCTCGTTCATGTTCTCGACGACGTGGTTGTTGGTGACGATCAGCCCGGAGGCGTCGACGATCACGCCCGAGCCCAGCGAGCGCTGCGCCCGCTCCTGCGTGCCGCCGGGGCCGGATTCCCCGAAGAAGCGGCGCAGGAACTCGTCCATGGCGTTGCGGTTGGCCGAGCGCTTCTCGACGTGGGCGCCGTAGACGTTGACCACCGAGGGCGCCGCCTTGCGCACGATCGGCGCGAAGGAGAGCTGCACCTGCGCGCGGCTCTCGGGCAGGGCGCGGGTCGGCGGGGCGGGGTCGGCCAGGGCCGCGGCGGGGCCGAGGGCGAGCGCGGCGACCAGGGCAAGGCGCATCGGACAGCGCATCGGGCAGGGCTCCGGGACAGGATCGAGGGCCGGCCGGGCCTGAAGGCCCCGGCGCGGCGCATCCCTATGTTCCCTAAACAGCACTGCGCTGAAAAGATGGCGCCCTGGCCGTCGCCGGGGCCGCGCGGCCGCGCGCGATCAGGGCGGCGTAGAGCCGCGCCGAGGCCGCCGCGTGGCTGGCGAGCGTGGTCGGCGCCGCCCAGTAGCGCGCATGCGCCGCACGGCCCATCCGCCGCACCAGGGTGTCGTCGGCGAGGTCGTGGAAGACCCGGGCGAGGAGGTCGACCTCCGGGCGGGTGACGAAGCCGGTCTCGCCCGGCACGATCCGCTCGGCGGCCCCGGCCCGGTTCGAGGCCACCGCCGGGATGCCGCAGGCCAGCGCCTCGTAGACCGTGAGCGGCCCGGTCTCCAGCCAGCGCGAGGGCGCCACCACCGCCCGGGCCCGGGCGCGCAGCAGCGCCTCGACCTCGCCCGGCGCGCGCCAGCCCAGCACCTCCGCGCCCGGCATCGCCGCGAGCTCCCCGGCGAGCGGCCCGTCGCCGATGAACAGGGCCGGCATCCCGGCCGCCCGGGCGGCGGCGGCCACCAGGTCCGCCCCCTTCTCGCGGGTGAGGCGCCCCACGAAGGCGACCGCGTCGCCCCGGGCCGGGTCGGCGGGGGGATGGGGGTCGACGCGGACCGGGTTGTCGATCCGGTGGTGGCGGAAGGGCCCCTCCGGCAGCATCGGGGCGAGGCGGGCCCGGCTCGCGTCGCAGACGTGGACGAGGTCGATCGGCCGGTCGCGCAGGCCGCGCAGCGCCAGCCGCGTCGCGGCCGCGCGCGCCGCCCGCACCGCCTTGTGCGCCCGCGATTGCGGGTCGCAGGCGGCGGCGAGGCAGCGGGCGCCCAGCGGGTCGAGGGAGCAGGGCTCGGCGCGGTCGAAGCGGTAATAGACGCCGTTCGGGCAGACCAGGAAGTAATCGTGCAGGGTGACCGCCACCGGCACGCCGCTCGCTCCCAGCACCGGCAGCACCGCCGGCGAGAGGCTGCGGGTCCAGTTGTGGAGGTGGAGGCAGTCCGGCCGCAGCGCCGCGAGCGCGGCGGCGAGGCGCCGCGCGGCCGCCCGGTTCCAGATCCCGTCGCGGGCGCCGCGCCAGGCGGGCTGGTCCCAGACGTCGGCGAGCCCGAGGCCGACCCGGCGGATGCCCGGATGGTCGAGGAGCGGGTCGGCCGGGCCCTCGACCCCGTGCAGGAAGGTCACGCGGAGGCCCGCCTCGGCCAGCCCGCGGGCGGATTCGATCGCGACCTTCTCGCCCCCGCCCCGCGGCAGGCAGAAATTCGTCAGGATGGCGACGTGCATCGGAGCGCTCCCGGGCCGGCCCCGGGGCGGCCCGGATTGCATTTTACCCTCGCTCAACTGCCGGGTCGTAAACGGGGCGATCGGCGGAGACGAGAGCCATGGACGTCGTCCTCATCCTCGACCACGGCCACGTGAATGGCGGCCAGGCGAAGGTCGCGCTCGACTCCGCCCTCGGGCTCGCCGCGCGCGGCCACCGGGTCGATGTCTTCGCGGCGGTGGCCCCGGTCGATCCGCGCCTCTCCGCCGCCGGGATCCGGGTGACCTGCCTCGACCAGCCGGACATCGCCACGGCCTCCTCGAAGCTCGCCTTCGCCGGGCAGATGCTGTGGAACCGCCCCGCTGCGCGGGCCCTGGCGGGGCTGCTGGCGGGCCGCGACCCGGGCCGGACGATCGTCCACGTCCACGCCTTCGCCAAGGCGCTGTCGCCCTCGATCTTCGCGGCGATCCGGCGGGCGCGGCTGCCCGCCCTCTACACGATGCACGAGTTCTTCCTGGTCTGCCCGAACGGCGGCTTCTACGACTACCGCCGCCACGCGATCTGCCGCCGCGCGCCGCTCTCGGGCGCCTGCATCGCCACGAATTGCGACATGCGCAGCTATCCGCGCAAGGCGATGCGCCTCGCCCGGCAGGTGCTGCTGGAGAAGCTGGCGCGCTGGCCGGAGGTCGTCCGGGACGTGGTGACGATCAGCGCCCTGCAGGAGGCGGCCGTCGCGCCCCACCTGCCGCCCGGACTCACCCTCCACCGGGTCGACAACCCGATCGCGGTCCCGGACCCGGGCCCGAAGCCCGCCGGACCGCCGGGGCCGCTCACCTATGTGGGCCGGCTCTCCACCGAGAAGGGCGTCCTGCTGTTCGCGGAGGCGGCGCGCCGCGCGGGGGTGCCGGCGGTCTTCGTCGGGGACGGGCCGGAGGCCGAGACCCTGCGCGGCCGCTACCCGGAGGCGCGGCTGCTGGGCTGGCGCGACGCCGCCGGGGTGGCCGAGGCCCTGCGGGCGGCCTCGGCCCTGGTCTTCCCGTCGATCTGGTACGAGGGCCAGCCGCTCACGGTCTACGAGGCGCTGGCGCGCGGCACCCCGGTCGTGGTGAGCGACGCCTGCGCGGGCCGCGAGGCGGTGGCGGACGGGGAGACCGGCTACTGGTTCCCCTCCGGCGACGCCGCGGCGCTCGCCGCGCGGCTGACCCGGCTGCAGGATCCGGCGGTCCTGGCGCGGCTCGGCGCCGAGGCCCATCGGCGCTACTGGGCCGCCCCCCTCACCCTGGAGCGCCACTGCGCCCGGCTGGAGGAGGTCTACGGCCTCGTCCTGCAGCGCCGCGCGGCCGGGCTCGCGGCCCCGGCGCCCGGCGCGCGCCTGCAGCCCGCGGCCTGATCCGGGGCGCCGGTCAGCGGCGCCCGAGGCCGAAGCCGAGATCCCGCTGGCCCCGCCCGCCCGGGATCGCCGCCAGCACGGCGGCGGGGCGCTCGCGCAGGACGAGGGCGAGGGGCACCAGGGCGACGAGGCCGAGGAGCCGGCCGGCCGCCGCGCGCAGGCGCGCGGCGAGGGGGCGGCGGGGCGGGCGAAGGAGCGGTGCGTCAGGGTGGTCATCGGAGCGTCTCCGCGTCGGGGCGGGCCATCGCGTCGAGCGCGCCCCATGCCCCTGAGTGCCGCCGGGCGGGGATTCCGTGTGCGCTGGCGCACGCGGGGAGGGCGGGGGCGGCCGCGGGCGGCTTGCATCTGCCGGGCTTGCATCTCCTGAGCTTGCATCTCCTGAGCTTGCATCTCCTGGGCTTGCGCGAATCCTGGGGTTGCACGACAGTCTCGTCCGGCAACTGCCGCAGAGAGAGCGCATGAGTTCCGTGCTGTACGCCCACAGCAAGCCGGGCCGGCCCGAGGCGGAGTGGGAGCCGCTCGCCGTGCATGCCCGATGGACCGGGCGGTTCGCCGCCCATTTCGGCCGCGCCTTCGGCTGCGCCGGCCTGGCGCGCGCGCAGGGGCTCCTGCACGATACCGGCAAGGCATCCCAGGAATTCCAGGACTATCTTTGCGCGTTGCGCGCGCGGGGCGGCGATCACTCGACCTGGGGAGCCCAGCGGGCCGACGAACTCTACGGCCGCGTCGTCGGCCGCATGCTCGCCGCCTGCATCGCCGGCCACCATGGCGGCCTTCCCGACGGCGAGGCTTTGCGGCGCCGGCTCGCGCAGGCGCAGAACGACGCGAGCCGCTGGCGGGAGCTGATCATCCCGCTGGCCCCGGAGGTGATCGCGTCGAAGCGGTGCTTCGCGCCTCCCGCCCGCGAGCGGTTCGAGCAATGTCCCGACGCCCTGGCGCGGCGGCGCGCCTTCACGAAGGCCTTCCTGATCCGAATGCTGTTCTCGTGCTTGGTCGATGCGGATTTCCGGGCCACCGAGCGGTTCATGGCGGACGGGCGGCCTCGCGCCCGGGTGAGGACCCGCCTGCGCGACCTCGACCGGCAGCTGACCGCGCACCTGCGCTGCAAGCAGGCCGACGCCAAGCCCACGGCCATCAACGCGCTGCGGGCCGAGATCCTCGCGCACGCCGTCGCCAAGGCGACCTGCACGCCCGGCCTCTTCACCCTGACGGTGCCCACGGGCGGCGGCAAGACATTGACCTCGCTCGCCTTCGCGCTCGCCCATGCGGAGCGGTACGGCAAGCGGCGGGTGATCCACGTCGCTCCCTTCACGGCCATCGTCGAGCAGACCGCCGACGCGATCCGGACGGCGGTGGGCAATCCGGGCGCCATCCTCGAACACCACGCCAACCTCGACGAGGAGGCGCTGGCGCGCAGGCTCGCGGAGGATGGCGGCGACGAGCGCGACGGCCTCGGCCCCCTGCGGCGCGCCGCCGCGACCTGGGACGCGCCCATCGTGGTGACGACGGCCGTGCAGTTCTTCGAGAGCCTGTTCGCGAACCGGCCCTCGCGCTGCCGCAAGCTGCACAACCTCGCGAATTCCGTCATCATTCTGGACGAGGCGCAGACGGTGGATTCAAGTGGTCGTCGCAACGGCTTGGCGGAGGGCGGTTGTGATGGCAGGTCGGCGGCGTTCGGATCGGGCACTTCGCGAGAAGCTGCGGTCACCGGGTCGTCCCGGGGTCGGTCTGCGCGAGACGCGGCGGGGGTTCTGGGCGTTCCTCGCGCAGGGTCTCTCCAGCGAGGTCGCAGCGATGAAGCTCGGGATCTCGCCACCGGTCGGCTCGCGGTGGTTCCGGACAGCAGGCGGAATGGCACCTTCCCACCTGTCACCATCATCCAAGTCGCCTTCTGCGCGCTACCTGTCGTTGGCTGAGCGGGAGGAGATCGCGATCCTACAAGCGCAAGGTCACGGGGTCCGGGACGTCGCTCGGCGTCTGGGACGGGCGGCGTCGACCATCTCGCGGGAATTGCGCCGCAATGCGGCGACCCGCAGTGGCGGCCTGGACTATCGCGCCACGACCGCGCAGTGGCACGCTGAACGCGCGGCACGCCGGCCCAAGCCAGCAAAACTGGCGGGGAACGCAGCGCTGCGGACGTACGTGCAGGAGCGGCTCGCCGGAACTGTCGCGACACCGGGCGGGAGCGCTCTGCCTGGCCCTAGCGTTGCCTGGAAGGGACGGCGGCACGGGCGACGCCAGAGCCGGCGATGGGGTCGATCCTGGAGTCCGCAGCAGATCGCCGAGCGCCTACGGCTCGACTTTCCGGGCGATACGACGATGCGCATCAGTCACGAGGCGATCTATCAGGCGCTCTACATCCAGGGCCGGGGCGCGCTGAAGCGTGAGCTGACCGCGTGTCTTCGCACAGGACGGGCTTTGCGTGTGCCGCGGGCCCGCAGCCTGGGCCGAGGCAGGTCGTTCGTCACCCCCGAGGTGCTCATCAGCGAGCGTCCGCCCGAGGTGGAGGACCGCGCGGTGCCGGGGCACTGGGAAGGAGATCTGATCCTGGGTCTGAAGAGTTCGGCGATCGGGACCCTGGTCGAGCGCACGACGCGCTTTACGATGCTGCTGCATCTTCCGCCGATGGACGGCCATGGGGTGACACCGCGTGCGAAGAACGGCCCGGCGCTGGCGGGGCACGGGGCCCAGGCGGTGCGCGAGGCGATCGCCGGCACGATCGCGCGCTTGCCCGAGCAGCTGCGGCGCTCGTTGACCTGGGACCAGGGTACCGAGATGGCCGAGCACGCGCGCTTGCGGATCGACGCGGGTCTGCAGGTCTACTTCTGCGATCCACGCTCACCCTGGCAGCGGGGGACGAACGAGAATACGAACGGGTTACTGCGACAGTACTTCCCGAAAGGAACGGATCTGAGCGCCCACAGCGCGAACGATCTTGCTGCTGTGGCCGCAGCCCTCAACAGCAGACCGCGCAAGACGCTGAACTGGAAGACGCCGGCAGAGGCGCTCGACGCTGTGCTGGCTGCCGTGCAAGATGGTGTTGCGACGACCGCTTGAACCCAAGGACTCTGCCGACGCGCTTGCTGCTGCCGTGCCTCGCCGCCCTGGAGGAACTGACCGGGAATTACGGCGCCACCGTCGTGCTGTGCACCGCGACGCAACCGGCCGTTCGCGTGCGGGACGGCGCCCTGCGCGAGCGCTTCCGCCCGGTCGATCACGGCCTGCCGATCGGCGCCGACCGCGAACTCGCCCCGAGGCCGGAAAGGCTGGCCGACGAGGTCCGGCGCGTCACCGTCGAGGTGCTGCCGGAGCCGATCGGCGACGAGGTCGTCGCGGCCCGCTTCGAGGCGCAGAAGCAGATGCTGTGCATCGTCAACAGCCGCGCCCATGCCCGGGCGCTGTTCGCCCGCATCCGCGGCCTGCCGGGCGCGTTCTACCTCACCACCCTGATGTGCCCGGCCCATCGGCGCGCCGTGCTCGCCGAGATCAAGGCCCGGCTCGAGGACGGGAGGCCGGTGCGGCTCGTCGCCACCTCCCTGGTCGAGGCCGGAATCGATTTCTCGTTTCCGGAGGTCTGGCGCGCCGAGGCGGGCCTCGACCAGATCGCCCAGGCGGCGGGGCGCTGCAACCGAAACGGAGAGCTGCATCCGGCGCTCGGCCGGGTCGTGGTCTTCACGCCCGCCGCGCATCGGCCGCCCCGCTCCCTCGCGGCCTTTCAGCAGGCCGCCCGGCCCGTGCTGCGGGACCACCCGGACCCGCTCGGTCCCGACGCCATCGCGGCCTATTTCCGTCTCCTCTACGCGGAGCGCGGGCTCGCGGAACTCGACGCGGCCGAGATCGACGGTCAGGCCGGGATCCTCGCGGCGTTCGGCCGCCACGGCCTGGAGCGCGGCTTCCCCTTCGAGAGCGTCGCCCGCGCCTTCCGGCTCATCGACGAGACGATGGTGCCGGTCGTCGTGCCCTGGGACGCCGAGGCGGTCCAGGCCCTCGCCGAGGTCGCCGGCATGGAGCGCCCCACCGGCGAGGCGCTGCGGCGGCTGCACCCCTACACGGTCGGCATTCCCCGGCAGGCGCATGCGGGCTGGTGCGCCACGCGCGAGATCGTGCCGGTGGGCCCGGCCTGCGGGGAGGTGCTCACGCGGTTCGCGACCATGGACCTCTACGACGCCACGATCGGCATCGATCTCTGGGCCACGGCCGCGCGGGACGGGGAGGCGGATGCGCCGTGATGCGGCACCGGACGCGACGGGTGGGGAGCGAGGCCTTCGCTCGCGCGGCGCCCCCCGACGGCGGCGCCTCGCCGTGGGAGCGGCGGCGTCGTTCACGGAACGTCGCGAGGAGGTCGTCGGGCCTCGAACAGATCCTGACAGCTCCTGACAGCGGGGCGGCCGGGCTTCCCGTGCGTCCGAGGGAGGAGTCTGTGCGCCGCCCGGCTCCCCGAAACACCGCCACTCCATGGCCGGACCGTGGAATCGCCACGGTTGTCGAGCCTGCAGCCACTCCACGGCTCTCGGTCGCAGCGTGTCAACCGGTCTATCGTGTCATGAGGACAGAAAAAATATCGTTCGCAGTTCAGAAGCCATTCTTGAATTATGCTGGTGCAGATACGGCGGCCGTTTACATGACAAATTTGTATCTTGCTATTGCTTAAGATCGCGCAGCAGAATATTTTTTGGACAGAACTCTTGCGGCGGAGACGCGAGTATGCTGAGGTAACTCGGGAGGAAGCGGGTGCGATGACATACGGGGTCCGGTTGCACGTGTGGGGTGAGCGGGCGCTCTTCACGCGGCCCGAGACCAAGGTGGAGCGCGTCTCCTACGATGTCCCCACGCCCTCGGCAGCCCGGGGCATCCTTGAGGCGATCCACTGGAAGCCCGCCATCGTCTGGCGCATCGACCGCATCCACGTCCTGAAGCCGATCCGCTTCGCGAGCGTCCGGCGCAACGAGGTGGGCGCGAAGGCGAGCACGGCGCTGGCCCTGCGCGCGATGCGGAGCGGGACGCTCGCCGGGCTCGGCCTCTCGGCGGAGATCGAGCGCCAGCAGCGCGCCGCGACGATGCTGGTCGATGTCGGCTACGTCATCGAGGCCCATCTGGAGATGACCGCGCGGGCCGGGGACGACGCGCCGGTAAAGCACATCTGCATGTTCAACCGCCGCGCCGCGGCCGGCCAGTGCTTCCACCGCCCCTGTCTCGGGACGCGGGAATGCCCGGCCGAGTTCGCGCTGATCCCCGACGGCGCGCCGCTGCCGGCCAGCTCCCTGCCCGCCGAGGAGCGCGAGCGCGAACTCGGCTGGATGCTCTACGACATCGATTTTCGTCCCGACCGCAACGAGGCCCGCTTCTTCCGCGCCCGGCTCTCGAAGGGGATCCTCGACGTGCGGGCCTGCCTGGCGGCGAACGAGGTCGTGTCGTGACGATGCTGCAGGCGCTCGATCGGTATTACGATCGGCTGGAACGCCGCGGCGAGGTCGTGATGCCCGGCTGGTCGACGGAACCGCTCGGCCTCGTCCTCGAACTCGCCGAGGACGGGACGCCGCTCGGCCTCGCGGATCGCCTGACCGCCAGGGGCAAGCCCCAGCTCGACCGCGTGCCCAAGTGGTTCTCGCGGTCGGGCACCGGCTCGACGCCGTTCTTCCTGTGGGACAACCTCGCCTACGCGCTCGGCCTCGGGACGAAGGACCCGGCCAAGACCGCGCGCGATCACGCCGCCTTCCGCGATCTGCACCTGCGCGAACTCGCCGGGGAGCGCGACCCCGCTCTCGCGGCCCTGCGCCGCTTCGTCGAAGCCTGGGTGCCGGATCCGGAGGCGGCCCGGGCCCTCGGCCTCCAGAGCCGGCACATGGCGCTCAATCTCGGCTTCCGGCTGCGCGGCGAGACCGTGCCCCTCCATCACCGCCCGGCGGCGGCGGCGCATGTGGAGCGGCTCCGGGCCGCCCACGAGGGCGGCCCGGAGGGGTTCTGCCTCGTGCGCGGCGCGCGCCTGCCCCTGGTGCGGCTGCACCCGAAGGTGAAGGGCATCGACGGCGGCGCCGCGGCGGAGATCCCGCTCGTCTCCTTCAACCAGGATGCCTTCACGTCCTACGGGCACGACCAGGGCTTCAACGCCCCGACTTCCGCGGCGGCGGCCTTCCGGTACGGGGCGGCCCTGAACGCCCTGTTGCAGCGCGGCGGCCCGAACCGGCTGCGGATCGCCGACTCGACCGTCGCCTTCTGGGCCGATGCCCGCGCCTACGACGCGTCCGTGGCGGAGCCGATCGCGCTTGCCGCGGAGGACATCTTCGGCGACGCGCTGCGCGACGGGCCGGGCCCGGCGGGGACGACCGACGCGCGGGAGACGCAGGCGCTGCGCGAGGCCCTCGTCACGGTGGCGGAGGCCAGGGCCGCGCCGGACCTTCGGCCGGACCTGATGGAGAACGTGCCCTTCTTCGTCCTCGGGCTCGCGCCCAACATGGCGCGGGTCGCGGTGCGCTACTGGCTCGCCGGCACGTTCGGGAGCTTCAGACGCGCCCTCGACGCGCACGCGGCGGCGCTCGCGATCGAGCCCAAGCCGCGCGGCTGGGGCGCGAAGCCGCCCTCGCCGGCGCGCCTCCTGCTGAAGACGACGGCCCTCGCGGAGGAATTCGACAACATCCCGCACGGGCTCGCCGCCGAGGTGACCCGCGCCATCCTGGAAAACCGGCCCTATCCGCGGACCTGGCTCGCCGCGACGATCGCGCGGCTGCGGGCCGGCGACGACCCGGGCCGCGGCTGGCACGCCGCCGCCATCAAGGCCTGCCTGAACCGTCGCAGCGAGAGGGAGATGCTTCCCGTGGCGCTTGATCCCGCCCACACAGACCCCGCCTACCAGCTCGGGCGCCTCTTCGCCGTGCTGGAGGCGGCGCAGAGGACCGCCCTTCCCGGCGTCAACACCACGATCGGCGACCGCTGGTACGCGGCCGCCTCCTCCACGCCCGCCCGCGTCTTCGGCCCCCTGCTGCGGAGCCTGAAGACCCATGTCGCCGACGCGCGCAAGCGCGGCCTGGGCGGCTGGATCGAGCCCAAGGTGGCCGAGATCATGCAGAGGCTGCCGCCCGACCTGCCGCGCGTCCTCTCCCTGGAGGCGCAGGGGCGCTTCGCCGTCGGCTACTACCACGAGCGCGGCACCCGCCCCGAGAAGAAGACGGATTCCCCGACGACGACCGGCACGGACCCGGAGGAGACCCCCCATGGCTGACGCGGGCCTGCAGCGCCGCCACGATTTCGTGCTCTATTTCGACGTGACGAACGGCAACCCGAACGGGGATCCCGATGCCGGCAACATGCCGCGCATGGACCCCGAGACGGGGCACGGCCTCGTCAGCGACGTCTGCCTGAAGCGCAAGGTGCGCAACTACGTCGAGATGGCCGCCGAGGCGGACGGCCGCGACCCGATCCGCAACCGGATCTACGTGACCGAGGGGGCGGTGCTGAACGAGAAGCACCGCGAGGCCTACCTGGCCCTGCGCCCGGACGACCCCAAGGCCCGGACCGACAAGAAGCTGACGCCCAAGTCGGACGAGGAGGCGGTCCTGATCCGCCGCTTCATGTGCGACAACTTCTTCGACATCCGCACCTTCGGCGCGGTGCTCTCGACCGGCATCAATGCCGGCCAGGTGCGCGGGCCGGTGCAGGTCTCCTTCGCCCGGTCGGTCGAGCCGGTGCTGCCCCTCGAAGTCTCGATCACCCGCATGGCCGCCACCAATGAGGCGGAGAGGAATGAGCGGCAGGACGGCGAAGACAAGGCCGGGAAGCGCGGCGACAAGCGCACCATGGGCCGCAAGCACATGGCCGCCACCAACGAGGCGGAGAGGAATGAGCGGCAGGACGGCGACGACGAGGCCGAGAAGCGCGGCGACAAGCGCACCATGGGCCGCAAGCACATCGTGCCCTACGGGCTCTACCGCGCCCACGGCTACGTCTCGGCGCCGCTCGCCTCGCATCCGGTGAAGGGCACGGGCTTCTCGGACGGGGATCTCGCCCTCCTGTTCGAGGCGCTGCGCAACATGTTCGAGCACGATCGCTCGGCCACCCGCGGCGAGATGGCGACGCGCCGGCTGGTGGTTTTCCGCCACGCCTCGGCCCTCGGGAATGCGCCGGCCCAGTCCCTGTTCGAGCGGGTGCGGACCCTGCGCGCGCACAAGGGGTCCGTGCACGAGATCGGCGCCCCCGGGACCGACAATTGGCCGCCGGCCCGCAGCTTCGCCGACTACGCCATCACCGTCGATCGCGAGGGGCTGCCGCAGGGAATCGAGGTGACCGAGTGGTGAGCCCGCCCCATTCTGCCGAGTCTGAGGCAGTTTGGCCTCGGGCACGGCTGATCGCGTGAGGGGGCGGTCGGCGTCGAGACCTTGTGCGGCCTCGAAGGGGAGGCCGCGCAGGTCTATGTCGGTGTGTTCGACACGCTGGTGAGGCGGGACGACCCGGCTTTTCGCGTCTCCGGCCGCTCGCGCCGGCCGCCGCTCGATCGGATGAACGCCCTCTTGTCCTTCCTCTATGCGCTGCTCGGGCACGATTGCCGTTCCGCGCTCGACGCGCACGGGCTCGACCCGCAGGTCGGGTTCCTGCATGCCGACCGCCCTGGTCGCGCGAGCCTCGCCCTCGATCTGATGGAGGAGCTGCGGCCGGTCCTCGCCGACCGACTGGCCCTCAGCCTCGTCAATCGCCGCCAGCTCGGGGCGGAGGATTTCCGCATCGAGGAGGCCGGCGGGGTGCGCCTCACCGACGATGCGCGGCGGACCGTCCTGGGAGCGTGGCAGGAGCGCAAGCGCGAGGACCTGCGCCATCCCTTCCTCGACGAGACGATGCCGCTCGGCCTCGTGGCCCAGATGCAGCCCCATGTGCAGGCCCAGCTTCTCGCCCGGCATCTGCGCGGCGACCTCGACGGCTACCCGGCCTTCGTCTGGCGATGAGCCCGGGCGCGGGCCGAAGGGGGAATGACGCGTGCTGATGCTCGTCACCGACGACGTGAACACCCAGACGCCGGCCGGGCGCACCCGGCTGCGCCGCGTGGCCCGTGCCTGTCTCGACGTGGGGCAGCGTGTGCAGAACTCGGTCTTCGCGTGCGAGGTCGACCCGGCCCAGTGGACGGCCCTGCGCGACCGCCTCGTCGGACTGATCGACCCGCAGCGCGATTCCCTGCGCTTCGACCGCCTCGGTGCCGAGGGGCGACGGCGCATCGCGCATGTCGGCGCCAAGCCCATCCTGGATCTCGACGGGCCGCTCGTCTTCTGAGGCGCGCGAACCGCAAGCGCCCAGGCGTCTCCCGGACGGTTCGCGCAGGACGTAACGCGCTGACCAACCAAGCCAATCAGGATCGTGCCCTCCACCCCGCGGGCCGCCGCACGCCGCTGTCCGGCCGGTTCGCGCGGACGGCCGGAATTGCGCTGATCCGGCCGTTGGTTAGAGTGGCGCCATCGCCCCCTCGCGGGGGCGCGGATTGAATCCGGGTTTTTGCCCCCAACCACCCCGACCTGTCGAATCGCCCCCTCGCGGGGGCGCGGATTGAAACGCCTGCTGCTACCCTCTCTGCGCCGAGGCCATCCATCGCCCCCTCGCGGGGGCGCGGATTGAAACATATGAACAACGGTTGGGCACTCAACAATGTCGACATCGCCCCCTCGCGGGGGCGCGGATTGAAACAAGGCGACCGTGCCCGCGATCATCGAGGTGCGGTGATCGCCCCCTCGCGGGGGCGTGGATTGAAACGCCGTCGGCGCCTGGTCGCTGCCCGGCGACACGCATCGCCCCCTCGCGGGGGCGCGGATTGAAACAACGGGCGCGCCCCGCGTTACCGGGCGCACGCCCATTGCCCCCCTGGCGGGGGCGCCAATGGACACGCTGCGGGAGGGGGATCATCCGGGGCGCGCATCACCGTCGCCCCGCCGCAGCCTCCGCCCTCAGCCCGGGCGATCCCCGTCCGGCCCCATCGCCCGCGCGATCCAGGCGAC
Source organism: Methylobacterium sp. CB376 (assembly GCF_029714205.1). Lineage (NCBI taxonomy): Bacteria > Pseudomonadati > Pseudomonadota > Alphaproteobacteria > Hyphomicrobiales > Methylobacteriaceae > Methylobacterium > Methylobacterium sp. CB376. Next base: position 1,975,641 of record NZ_CP121648.1, read on the forward strand.
GAGGCAGCGCAGGTCCGCCCGCGCCTGCAGGTGCTCGGCGATCCACAGCTCCAGCCGATGGGGGCCGGGCGTGAAGCCGAAGGGCGCCGCGAGGTGGCCGGCCCGGATCTCGCTCTCGACCAGGAGGCGGGGCGCCAGCGCCAGGCCCAGGCCGCAGGCCGCCGCCTGAATCACCAGGTAGAAGTGGCCGTAGCTCTCCTGCGGCACGATGCCGAGATCCGGCCGGCCGATCGCCCGCCCCCACTCGGCCCAGGCCTGCGGCCGCGTCGCCGTCGCCAGGATCCGCGCCCGCGCCAGGTCGTCGGGCCCCGCGAGCCCGAGCCGCGCCGCGTAATCCGGGTGGCAGACCGGGCCGATCTCCTCCGCGATCAGCGGCCGCGCCCGCGCGGTCGCCGGCGGGCGGTACATGCTGGTGCGGATCGCCACGCTGATCCCGTCGCGGACGAAGTCGACCTCGCCGTAGCTGATGTTGAGGCGCAGCTCCACCGCCGGATGGGCCTGCTTGAAGGTCTCCAGCCGCGGGATCAGCCAGTACATCATGATGGTCGCCGAGCACGACAGGGTCAGCGGCCCGGGCTGCACGCGCGAGACGGCGAGCTGAATCTGGTCGAAGGCGTCCGCGAGGCTCGCCGCAAGCTGCGCGCCCTCTTGCGTCAGGGCCACCGCCCGCGGCAGCCGCTCCAGCAGCGGCAGGCCGAGCTGCGCCTCCAGCGCCTTGATGTGGCGGCTCACCGCCCCGTGCGTGACCCCGAGCTCCCCCGCCGCCGCGCTCATGCTGCCGAGCCGCGCCGTCACGTCGAAGGCCCGCAGCGCGTTGAGCGGAAGACGGGACAGCGGCATCGGCCCCTCCGGGTGGCCCGGCGCCGCGGGCGGCCGCGGCTGCTGTGAGATTTCTTCACGGATCGCGGCGCCGAAGTCGAGTGGCCGCGCGCGCTCCCGCGTGCCACCTTCCCTCTGAGAACACGATCAGGGTGGAAACGGGCGAGGGCGGCGGGACGCGGCGCAGCCGCGGCAGCGCCGCCCCGCGGCCCCGCGCGAGCCAGGCGGCGCGGCCGCCGGGCGGGATCCGCGCCGCCCCGGCCGCGTCCCGCCCCGCCCCCGACCCGGAGGTGAGACCCATGTCCCGCCTGACCCGCCGCACCCTCCTGCTCACCGGGGCGACGGCGCTCGCCGCGCCGCACGTCGCCTGGGCGGCCGAGCCCGAGTTCCGGCTGAAATTCGGCAACATCGTCTCGGGCGATCACCCGCTCAACCTCGCCATGGGCCGGGTGCGCGACCGGGTCGCGCAGGAATCCGACGGGCGGGTGCGGATCGAGCTCTTCCCCAAGAACCAGCTCGGCTCCGACGCCGACATGCTGAGCCAGCTGCGCTCGGGCGCCCTCGAACTCTTCGCCCAGACCGGGGTGCTGATGTCGACCCTGGTGCCGGTCGCCTCGATCAGCGGGATCGGCTTCGCCTTCCCGAGCTACGACAAGGTCTGGGAAGCCCTGGACGGCCCCCTCGGCCAGCACATCCGGGGCGCCTTCGCCAAGGCCAACCTCGTCTGCCTTGAAAAGTCCTACAATCACGGCTTCCGGCAGACCACCTCCTCGACCCGGCCGATCCGCACCCCCGACGACTTCAACGGCTTCAAGATCCGGGTGCCGCCCTCGCCGCTCTGGACCTCGATGTTCAAGGCCTTCGGGGCCGCCCCGGTCTCGATCCCCTGGGCCGAGACCTACTCGGCGATGCAGACGCGGATCGCGGACGGGCTGGAGCAGCCGCTGATCGGGCTCCTCGTCGACAAGATGTACGAGGTGCAGCGATCCTGCTCGCTCACCAACCACATGTGGGACGGGTTCTGGGTCCTGGCCAACCGCCGCGCCTGGGAGCGGCTGCCGCCCGACCTGCGCGAGATGCTGGAGCGCGCCATCAACCAGGAGGCCCTGGTGCAGCGCCGCGAGGTCGAGCACATGAACGCGACCCTGCAGGACAGGCTGCAGAGCCTGGGGCTGCAATTCCACACCGTCGCCAACGCCGATTTCCGGCAGCGGCTGGTCTCCTCCGGCTTCTACCAGGAATGGCAGAAGCGCTACGGCGACGAGGCGTGGTCGCTGCTCGAGGCGACGACCGGCAAGCTCGGGTGAGGCGCGTCCCCGGGCCGGCCCGCGCCACCTCCCCATCCCCCGCACTCGGACTGGGCACATGCGTCTGCAGGACAAAGTCGCGATCGTCTTCGGGGCCGGCTCGGCCGGCCCGGGCTGGGGCAACGGCAAGGCCGCGGCCGCCCTCTTCGCCCGCAACGGGGCCGAGGTGATCTGCGTCGACATCAACCGGGCAGCCGCCGAGGAGACGGCCGGGATCATCGCCGGCGAGGGCGGGCGGGCGCGCCCCGCCGCCTGCGACGTCACCGATTCCGCCGCCGTGAAGGCCGTGGTGGACGAGGTGGCCGCCCGCCACGGCCGCATCGACGTGCTGCACAACAATGTCGGCCACGCCACCATGGGCGGGCCGGTCGAGCTCGACGAGGCGGACTGGCAGCGCGCCCTCGACCTCAACGTCACCGGCTGCTTCCTCACCTGCAAGCACGTGCTGCCGCACATGCTGGCCCGGCGCGCGGGCGCCATCGTCAACGTCTCGTCGATCGCGGCGATCCGCTACACCGGCTACCCCTACGCCGCCTACTACGCCGCCAAGGCGGCCGTGAACAACTTCACCATGGGGCTCGCCCTGCAATACGCGCGGGACGGCATCCGGGCGAACGCGATCATGCCCGGCCTGATGAACACGCCGCTGATCTTCCAGCAGATCTCCGGCCAGTACCGGGACGCCGAGGAGATGGTGCGGGCGCGCGACGCCGCCTGCCCGATGGGCCGCATGGGCACGGCCTGGGACGTGGCCAAGGCCGCCCTGTTCCTCGCCTCCGACGACGCGGCCTACATCACGGGCGTCAGCCTGCCGGTCGATGGCGGCCTCTCCTGCCGGGCCGGATGAGCGCCGTGCAGCCCGTCCCCGCCCCGCCGGCCCGGATCGAGGCCGATTACCTGCTGGAGAGCGTCGTCGACCCGCGCCGGGCCGCCGAGATCATCGCGGGCGAGCAGTCGAGCGGCACCTTCGTGCCCGTCCCGGGCGAGACGCCCGAGCTGAAGGCGCGCGCCGCCGCCCGGATCGAGCGCCTCGACCTCCTCGACGAGGCCGTCGCCGCGCCCGCTCTGCCCTCCGCCGGCATCCCGGCCGGGGCGGCGGCCCGGCGCGCCCGCCTCACCCTGTCCTGGCCCCTCGACAATCTCGGCCCCTCGCTGCCGAACCTCCTCGCCACGGTGGCCGGCAACCTGTTCGAGCTGAAGCCGGTCACGGGCCTGCGCCTCCTCGACATCCGCCTTCCGGAGGCCTTCGCGCGGGCCTATCCGGGGCCGCGCTTCGGCGTCGCCGGCACCCGCCGCCTCGCCGGAATCGAGGGCCGGCCGCTCATCGGCACCATCATCAAGCCGAGCGTCGGCCTCGACCCGCAGCAGACCGCCGCCCTGGTCGCCAGCCTCTGCGCGGGGGGGATCGACTTCATCAAGGACGACGAATTGCAGGCCGACGGGCCGCACTGCCCCTTCGACGCGCGGGTGCGCGCCGTGATGCGGGAGGTGCGCGCCCACCGGGACCGCACGGGCCGGGCCGTGATGGTGGCCTTCAACCTCACCGGCGACCTCGACCAGATGCGCCGCCGGCACGACCTGCTCGTCGCGGAGGGCGCCACCTGCCTGATGGCGAGCCTCAACTCCGTCGGCCTCGTCGGCATGATCGAGCTCGGGCGCTTCAGCGCCCTGCCGATCCACGCCCACCGCAACGGCTGGGGCTACCTCTCGCGCCACCCGCTGCTCGGCTGGTCCTACGTGGCGTGGCAGAAGATCTGGCGCCTCGCCGGCGCCGACCACATGCACGTCAACGGCCTCGCCAACAAGTTCGCGGAGCCGGACGACAGCGTCGTCGCCTCGGCGCGCACCTGCCTGACGCCGCTCTTCCCCGACAAGCCCTGCCTCGCCATGCCGGTCTTCTCCTCCGGCCAGTCGGTGCGGCAGGCCCCCGGCACCTACCGGGCGCTCGGCGGGACCGACCTCATCGTCACGGCGGGCGGGGGCATCATGGCGCATCCGGGCGGGCCGGCGGCGGGCGTCGAAGCCCTGCGCGAGGCCTGGGAGGCGGCGGTGGCGGGCATCCCCCTCGACGCCTACGCGCGCGAGCGCCCGGCCCTGCGCGACGCGCTCGGGGCCGCCGCGTGAGCGCGCCCCTGCCGGACGGGCCCCTCGTCGCCTTCTACGGCGACGACCTCACCGGCTCCTCGGCCGCCATGGAGGTTCTGGCCTTCGCGGGGCTGGAGACGGTGCTGTTCCTGGCCCCGCCCGCCCCGGAGCGCCTCGCCGCCGTCTCCTCCGCCCGGGCGGTGGGCATCGCCGGCATGGCCCGGGCGGCGGCGCCGGCCTGGATGGACGAGCACCTGCCGCCGGTCTTCCGGCTCCTGGCCTCGCTCGGCGCGCCGGTCCTGCACTACAAGGTCTGCTCCACCTTCGATTCCGCCCCGCATGTCGGCTCGATCGGCCGCGCGGCCGAGATCGGCGCGCGGCTCCTCGCCCCGGCCTGGATCCCGATGGTCGTGGCCGATCCCGGCATGGGCCGCTACCAGTGCTTCGGCAACCTCTTCGCCATGGCGGGCGAGGACGGGCACCGCCTCGACCGCCACCCGACCATGGCGCGCCACCCGGTCACGCCCATGGACGAGGCGGATCTCGGCCGCCACCTCGCCCGCCAGACCGCGCTGCCGGTCGGCCTCGTCGACTTCGCGGCGACGAAGCGGGGGAGGGGGCGCGGCCCTCGCCCGGGCGCGGGCGGCGGGCGCCCGCATCGTCTCCCTCGACGTGCTCGACCCCGAGACGCTCGCCGCGGCCGGGCGCCTGATCTGGGAGGAGGGCGGCCGGCCGGTCTTCGGCATCGGCTCGCAGGGCTTCGAGGCGGCCCTGGTCGCCCATTGGCGGCGGGCCGGGCTGCTGCCGCCCGCGGCGCCCGCGCCGCGCCCGGGCGCGGTCGCGCGGATCGCCGCCGTCTCGGGCTCGGTCTCGCCGGTCACCCAGGGGCAGATCGCCTTCGCCCGCGCGCAGGGTTTCCGCGTGATCCCCCTCGACGCGGCCCGGGCCGTCGATCCGGCGGCCTTCGCGCGCGAGGTCGGGCGGGCGGCCGAGGCGGCCCTCGCGGCCCTCGGGGAGGGGAGCGACCCGCTCGTCACCACGGCCGAGGGCCCGGACGATCCCGCGGTGGCGCGCCTGCGCGAGGCCGTGCGCGCGGCGGGCGCCGCCCAGGAGGCGGTCGACGCGCGCCTCGGCGCCGGGCTCGGGGCGATCCTGAACCGGGTCCTGCGCGAGGGGCGGCTCGGCCGCGGGGTGATCGCCGGGGGCGACACGTCCGGGCGGGCCGCCGCGCAACTCGGCATCGACGCGCTCGCGGCGATCGCGCCGCTCGCGCCCGGCGCGCCGCTCTGCCGGGCCCTGGGCCCCGAGGGCGCGCCGGCGGGGCTCGAACTCGCCCTCAAGGGCGGCCAGGTCGGCCGCCCCGATTTCTTCGTGGCCGCCAAGGGTGGCTGAAACGCGCGGCTGAAACGCGCGGCTGAGACGCGCGCTGAGACGCGCGGCCGAGAGACCAGCGGACGATCCCGGCCGAGGGCAGGAGCGGCCGCGACACGGGGAGGGACGGGATGACCGGGAGACTGGCGGACAAGGTCGCGCTCGTCACGGGCGGCGCGCGGGGCATCGGGCTCGCGGTGGCGCGGGCCTTCGCGCGGGAGGGCGCCGCCCTCGTGATCGCCGACGTGAACCGCGCGGGCGCCGAGGCCGCCGCGGCCGGCCTCGCCGAGGCGGGCGGGCGCGCCATGGCGGTCGCGGTCGACGTGGCCGATCCGGCCTCCATCGCCGCGATGGTGGAGGCGATCCTCGCCCGGCACGGGCGCCTCGACATCCTGGTCAACAATGCCGGGGTCGGGGGCAACACGCCCTTCCTGGAGACGCGGCTGGAGGATTGGAACCGCATCATCGGCATCAACCTGACGGGCGCCTTCCTGGTGGCGCAGGCCTGCGCCCGGGAGATGGTCCGCGGCGGCGGCGGCAAGATCGTCAACATCGCCTCGCTGTCCGGCCAGCGCGGCGGCGACGGCCGGGCGGCCTACGGGGCGGCCAAGGCCGGGCTCGAACTCCTCACCAAGGTGATGGCGGTCGAACTCTCCGAGCACGGCATCAACGTCAACAACATCGCGCCCGGCGCGATCGAGACCGAGATGGCGCGGTTCGCCCACGACGCGGCGACCCGGGCGGCCTACGGCTACCTGATCCCGATGACCCGCTACGGCACGCCGGAGGAGATCGCCGACGCCGCGGTCTTCCTGTGCTCGGACGAGGCCCGCTACGTCCAGGGCCACACGCTCAACGTCGACGGCGGCTTCCGGGCGGCGGGCCTGATGTTCAAGCGCGCCGCGCCCCCCGCCGCCGGAGCGGCCCCGACGCTAACGACGAACGGAGGAACCCCATGACCACGAACCCGTCGCGGCGGCGCTTCGCCGCCCTCTGCGCCACGGCGGCGATCGGCGCGGCGCTGCCCCTGCGCTTCGCCCGCGCGGCCGAGTTCACGTTCAAGCTCGGCACCAACGTCCCGGAGGCGCACCCGCTCAACGTCCACGCCCGCAAGGCCGCGGCGGCGCTGCTGGAGGCCACCGGCGGCCGGGTCGAGCTGCAGCTCTTCCCCAACAACCAGCTCGGCGGCGATTCCGACATGTTCTCGCAGCTGCGCTCCGGCGCGCTCGAGTGCTTCACCCTCTCGGGCGTCAACGTGCTCTCGACGCTGATCCCGGCGGCGGCGATCTCCGGCGTGGGCTTCGCCTTCAAGGATTACCCGACGCTCTGGCGCGCCCTCGACGGCCGGCTCGGCGCGCACCTGCGCGGCCAGATCGCCAAGTCCGGCCTCGTGGTCATGGACGCGATCTGGGACAACGGCTTCCGGCAGGTGACGACCAGCGTCCGGCCGATCGTGACCCCGGCCGACCTCAAGGGCATCAAGATCCGGGTGCCGGTGAGCGCGCTCTGGACCTCGCTGTTCAAGTCGCTCGGCGCCTCGCCGACCGGCATCAACTTCGCGGAGGTGTATTCCGCGCTGCAGACCCGGATCGTGGACGGGCAGGAGAACCCGCCGGCGATCATCTCGGCGGCGAAGCTGTACGAGGTGCAGAAGTACTGCTCGCTCACCAACCACATGTGGGACGGCTGGTGGTTCCTGATGAACCGCCGGGCCTGGGCCCAGCTCAGCCCCGACCTGCAGGAGACCTTCGCGCGCGTGGTCAACGCGGCGGCGCTGGCGGAGCGCGAGGAGGTGGCGCGGCAGAACGAGGGTTTGAAGGCCGACCTCGCCGCCAAGGGGCTGATCTTCAACGAGGTCGACCCGGCGCCTTTCCGCGAGGCGCTGACCAAGTCCGGCTTCTACAAGGAGTGGAAGGCGAAGTTCGGGCCGGAGGCCTGGGCGATCCTGGAGGAGACGAGCGGGGAACTCGCCTGAGCGCCCGCCGCCGCCCGACCGAGCAGAATGGCATGGGGCCATTCTGCTCGGTCTCGCGGTGTCGCATCGTTTTTCGCCGACGCGGACCTTCGGTTCGCCGCCGAGCCGGTGACCCCTTCGGCACCGGCCGGTCCCGGCCGGCGGGAGGATGCTGAGGAGCCCGACCATGACAGCCATCGCGCGCCGCTTCGCCGACCTCGACGGCGTGAGCCTGCACTACCTCGACGCCGGGGCGGGGGACGCGGTCGTCCTCGTGCACGGCATCCCGCAGACCTCCCACGAGTGGCGCCACGTCATCCCGCGCCTCGCCGGGCGCTACCGGGTGATCGCCCCGGACCTGCGCGGCCTCGGCGATTCCTCGCGGCCCGCCACCGGCTACGACAAGAAGACCCTGGCGGGGGACCTCTGGCAGCTCGTGCGCGGCCATCTCGGCATCGAGCGCTTCTTCCTCGTCGGGCACGATTGGGGCGGGCCCGTCGCCTTCTCGCTCGCGGCCCAGCACCCGGAGGCGGTGCGCCGGCTCGCCATCCTCGACGTGGTCATCCCCGGCGACGGGGCGGATTTCTCGCAAGGGGGGCGGCGCTGGCACCACGCCTTCTTCCGCACCCTCGACCTGCCGGAGGCGCTCTGCGCCGGGCGCGAGCACCTCGTGCTGCGCTGGCTGTTCGACCATTACGGCCAACGCCCGACCAGCATCCCGGAGGCCGACCAGCAGGAATACCTGCGCACCTACACCCAATTCGGCGCCTTCCGGGCGATGCTGGCCTTCTACCGCGCCCTGCCGGTCGACGCGGAGGACAACCGGGAGATGCTCGCCCGCGCCGGCAAGCTGCGGATGCCGGTGCTGGCGCTCGGCGGCGAGGAGGGTTTCGGGCGCGGGAGCGAGTGCATCGCGTCCCTGCGGCGCGTCGCCGAGGACGTCCGCGGCGGCACCGTCCCGGCCTGCGGCCACTGGATCCCCGAGGAGCAGCCGGAGCGGCTCTGCGACGAACTCCTGCGCTTCTTCGGCGAGGAGCCCTGAGGCTCAGCGGCCCGCGCGCGCGCCCCGGACCTCCGCGGCCGTCGCGGGCCGCCCGCCCGCCCGGGCCACCAGCCCGGCCATCTCCTCGACCAGGGCCGGATTGCCGGTCTCGGTGCCGAAGGGCGCGTCCTCCAGCCCGACCCGGACGTGGCCGCCCCGCGCCACCGCCTCGGCCGCCAGCGGCCTGACGTCGACCCCGAGGCCCGCCACCATCCAGGGGCTGCCCGGCGCCGCGGAGGCGAGGAGGCGCAGGTAGGCGTCGAGGGCGTACTCCGCGGGCGGGAAGCCGAAGGTGAAGCGGTCCGAGAACATGAAGCGGTAGACGGGCGGCGGGCAGCCCGGCACCGCCCGCGCCAGGATCGCGCCGAGGCGCAGGAAGCCCGGCTCGTAGATCGCGTAGCTCGGGACGGCGCCGAACCGCGCCGCGAGCGCGAGGCCCCGCAGCACGTGCTCGCCCGGATTGAGATAGACCGAGCCCGGCTCCCCGCGCGCCGCCTCCTCGGCCGTGGCGAGGTGGGTCGAGCCCGGATCGACCACGCCCCATTCGAGCAGCCCGCGCCGGCCGAGCGCCTCGACGGCCGCGAAGCGCGCCTCCAGCGCCCCGGGGCGGAAGGCCTCCGCCGACTGGATGAAGGGCAGGGTCGGGTAGACGATCACGTCCTCGACCGCGCGGATGCCCTCGATGATGGCGGCGTAGACCTCCGGATCGTCGTTCTGCCGCCCCGTCGCCGGGTCGTAGGCGTGGACGTGGATGATGGCGGCGCCCGCCCGCGCGCAGGCGACGCCGTCCGCCACGCATTCCGCCACGGTGAGCGGCATCCGCGGCTGGCGGGCCCGCGTCCAGGGCCCGTTCAGGGCGGCCTCGATCCAGACCGGCATGCGCGTCTCCTCCCGTGTCGCCGCACGCTCCTGTTGTGCGCCGGCGCGCGCCGCGGGGGAAGCGGCCTCGCCCGCTTGCCTGCGGCGGGGCGCCCGTGGGATGGCACCCGGATGATCGACCTCGTGCTCCTGCCGGGCCTGCTCAACGACGCCGACCTCTGGCGCGACCAGGTCGAGGCCCTCTCCGACATCGCCCGCATCCGGGTCGGCGACATCACCCGCGGGGACACGATCGAGGCCGTGGCCGATCAGGTGCTGGCCGAGGCGCCGCAAGCCTTCGCGCTCGCGGGCTTCTCCCTGGGCGGCATCGTGGCGCAGGAGATCCTGCGGCGCGCCGCCGCGCGGGTGACGCGGCTCGCCCTGCTCGACACGACGATCGCGCCCGACGGGCCCGAGCGGGCCGCGAGCCGCCGGGCGCTCGACCGGGCCGCGCGGGTGCCCGGCCGCTTCCACGGCTTCGGCGACCGGCTGCTCGCCACCTACCTGCACCCCTCGCATCGCGGCGACGCGGAGATCGTCGGGCGGATCCGGGCCATGACGGAGCGCCTCGGCCCCGAGATCTTCCGGCGCCAGAACGGCCTCGAGCGCCGGGACGGGTCCGCGCTGCTGCGCGGCTGGCGCAAGCCCCTCCTGATCCTCTGCGGCGAGGCCGACGCCGTGACCCCGCTCGCCGACCACCGCGCCATGGCGGCCCTGGCGCCGGGAGCGCGGCTCGTGGTCGTGCCGGAGAGCGGCCACCTGACGCCGATCGAGCAGCCCGGGGCGGTCTCGCGGGCCCTGCGCGACTGGCTCGCCGAGGCGGGGGCGCCCCTTCCCGGCCCGCCCGCCATCGCGTAAGGGGCCGCAGCGCCTCCCGCCCCCTCCAGGTCCATGATTCGCCTCGACAAGATCAGCAAGCAGAACGGCCGCCAGCTCCTCTTCATCGAGGCCTCGGCCGCGCTCCAGCGCGGCGAGAAGGTCGGCCTCGTCGGGCCGAACGGGGCCGGCAAGACGACCCTGTTCCGGATGATGACCGGCGAGGAGCAGCCCGACGAGGGTCAAGTCTCGATCGATCGGGGCATCACCATCGGGTATTTCAGCCAGGACGTGGGCGAGATGGCCGGCCGCAGCACCGTCGCCGAGGTGATGGCCGGCGCCGGACCGGTGAGCGCGGTCGCGGCCGAGCTCAAGGAGCTGGAATCGGCCCTCGCCGATCCCGACAGGGCGGACGAACTCGACGCGCTCGTGGCCCGCTACGGCGAGGTGCAGGCGCGGTTCGAGGAGCTCGACGGCTACGCGCTGGAGGGCCGGGCGCAGGAGGTGCTGGCGGGCCTGAGCTTCAGCCAGGAGATGATGGACGGGGATGTCGGCGCCCTCTCGGGCGGCTGGAAGATGCGCGTCGCGCTCGCCCGCATCCTGCTGATGAACCCCGACGTGATGCTGCTCGACGAGCCGAGCAACCACCTCGACCTGGAGAGCCTGATCTGGCTCGAAGCCTTCCTGAAGGCCTACGAGGGCGCCCTGATGCTGACCTCGCACGACCGCGCCTTCATGAACCGGGTCGTCGGCAAGATCGTCGAGATCGACGGCGGCGCGCTCACCACCTACACGGGCGATTACGAGTTTTACGAGCAGCAGCGGGCGCAGAACGAGGCCCAGCAGCAGGCGCAGTTCGAGCGCCAGCAGGCGATGCTCGCCAAGGAGATCAAGTTCATCGAGCGCTTCAAGGCGCGCGCCTCGCACGCCGCCCAGGTGCAGAGCCGGGTCAAGAAGCTCGACAAGATCGAGCGGGTGGAGCCGCCGCGGCGGCGCCAGAGCGTGGTGTTCGAGTTCGCCCCCGCCCCCCGCTCCGGCGACGACGTCGCCAGCCTGAGGAACGTGCACAAGCGCTACGGGCGGCGCACCCTCTACGAGGGGTTCGACTTCGCCGTGCGGCGCAGGGAGCGCTGGTGCGTGCTCGGGATCAACGGGGCCGGCAAGTCGACGCTGCTCAAGCTCGTCACCGGGACGACGGCGCCCGACGACGGCACGGTGGCGCTCGGGGCCGGGGTGAAGCTCGGCTACTTCGCCCAGCACGCCATGGACCTGCTCGACGGCGAGCAGACCATCTTCCGGTTCCTGGAAGATTCCTTCCCCCAGGCCGGCCAGGGCTCGCTGCGGGCGCTGGCCGGCTGCTTCGGCTTCTCGGGCGACGACGTGGAGAAGCGCTGCCGGGTGCTGTCGGGCGGCGAGAAGGCCCGGCTGGTGATGGCCCGGATGCTGTTCGACCCGCCGAACTTCCTGGTCCTCGACGAGCCGACCAACCACCTCGACATCGCCACCAAGGAGATGCTGATCGCGGCCCTGTCCGTCTACGAGGGCACGATGCTGTTCGTCTCGCACGACCGGCACTTCCTGGCCGCCCTGTCGAACCGGGTGCTGGAACTGACGCCCGAGGGGGTGCAGCAATATCCGGGCGGCTACACCGAGTACGTGGCGAAGACCGGCCAGGAGGCGCCGGGCCTGCGGCACTAGTCAGACCCCGATCAGCTTGACCATGGGAGTGGCTGCTGAGGCTGGCTTCCAGCCCTCCGTGATCAATCGCCCGAATGACGGCAATGGGAACGGGGTCAGGACATCAAGTCTTCGGCAATCCTCGTGAACCGGCAGTCCAGACGGACACCGGGAGGGGCCGCTCCGGGTCGAGGCGTCACACGTGAACGGATCCGTCCCCCTCTTCCCGCCCGCCGGCCCGCAGAATGACGGCCAACAATCCCCCATAGAAAGCCGTGACGGCGCAGAGCACCAGCCAGCCCGGCAGCGGGCCGATGCCGGCATTCGCAACAATCTCTCCTGCGGATCCGATCAGTTCGCCACGGCCGGATTCCTGGAGCCGCGCCGAGGAGATCTTCAGCAGCCAGGCCAGGAGCAGGATGAGGAACATCCAGCCGTAATTGCGCCGGAGGCGTCGCCTGAAGGCCTCGGTCATCGTGAGGTGGAAGACGGGATGGCGCAGGTCCATGCTGAGCGCTTCGGCCCAGTCGTCCGGCGGATCAGGCCGGGATGCGAAGACCTCGGCGTAGAAGTGGCGTTCGAGCCGGCGCACGCGCCGACGAAACACGTCGAAGAAGCGGTAGCGACGCGCTTCGATGCCGAGCAGGAGCAGCACGAGCAGCATGGCGAAGAGGAGCACGCCGTGGTGGGCCGTGGGTGTCGAGAGGGAGACCGACAGCATGGCAGCGATCACCGTGATGGCCCAGTTCGTCGTGCGGTCGATCCGATCGCGCCAGCCAGCCATCCGGCTGATCTCGGCGCGGTGGAAGTGCGCGAGAACAGTGAGCACTTCAGCGGGTGTCTTCGGGAGAGGAACCGGCACTGCGGTGTCTCTGTCGACCTGTTCGTTCCGCAAGAGTGCGCTCACACCTTCGTCAGAAGCAATGGCGCGGGTCGCCCCGGCAACAGCTTGGCCGTTCGCGTGAGAGCCCCGCACGGCGGATCCCGGGAAATTGTTCACGAAACCAAGCGCCTGGAAAACCCTCGCGATCGGACAGTCCCGACACGGGCTGCGACGGGCCGCCCAGGGTCGCAAGCGGCCCCCCGCATCGTCATGCTGATCGGATTTCGACCCTGAGCAGAAGTGCATGGTGCAATTCTGCTCAGACTCCTTCTCGCATCACTTTTGCCGCCGAACCGGTGACCATTGCGGCGAATGATGCTTAGGCGGGCGCCGCCGTCCCCCCGGCCGGGTGCAGGATCTGGCTCAGGAAGCGCTGCGTGCGCGGGTTCTGCGGGCGCAGGAAGAACGCCTCCGGCGGGGCCTGCTCGACGATCTCGCCCTGGTCCATGAACACGACCCGGTCGGCGACCCGGCGGGCGAAGCCCATCTCGTGCGTCACCACCAGCATGGTCATGCCGCTCTCCGCGAGCTCGACCATCACGTCCAGCACCTCGTTGACCATCTCGGGGTCGAGGGCGGAGGTCGGCTCGTCGAACAGCATGATCTTCGGGTTCATGCAGAGCGAGCGCGCGATCGCCACCCGCTGCTGCTGCCCGCCCGAGAGATGGATCGGGTACTTGTCCGCCTGATCGGGGATGTGGACCCGCGCCAGGTAGGTGCGGGCGAGGGCCTCGGCCTCGGCGCGCCCCAGGCCCCGCACCTTCATGGGCGCGAGCGTGCAATTCTCCAGGGCCGTGAGGTGGGGAAACAGGTTGAAGCGCTGGAAGACCATGCCGATCTCGCGGCGCACGACGTCGAGGCCCGGCAGGTTCGGGCCGAGCCGCACCCCGTCCACGGTGATCTCGCCCGCCTGATGCGCTTCGAGCTGGTTGAGGCAGCGGATCAGGGTCGATTTGCCCGAGCCCGAGGGGCCGCAGATCACGATCCGCTCGGCCCGGCGCACCGTCAGGTCGATGCCGCGCAGCACCTGCACGGCGCCGTACCATTTGTCGACGCCGCGCATCGTGATGACGACCTCGCCGAGGGCGTGCGGCTGGGGGGCGGTCGGATCGCTCTGCGTCATGGGCCGGGACTTCGAGGGAGGGGCGGGATCCCGGGCGAGCGGGACCCCGCGCCGGGAGGAGGCCGGCGGCGGCCTCAGAATTGCGGCATCGGCGGCAGGGTGCCGAGCGGGCGCCCGAACCAGCGCTGGTTGATCGCCGACAATTCGCCGTTGCCGGCGATCTCCGCGATGAAGGCGTTAGCGCGGTCGCGCAGGGCCGTATCGGCCTTGCGGAAGGCCATGCCGTTCGCCTGCTCGCGCAGGTTGAACTTCGGCTCGATGCCGAGGCTCGCGTAATCCTTGGTCAGCTGGGCCAGCACGGTGTTGCTGGCGCCGATCGACTGCACCTGCCCGGAGATGATCGCCTGCGTGGTGGTGGCGTCGTCGTCGAAGCGCATGATGCGGGTGCCGGGCGGGGCGACGGCCGAGACCGCGGTGTCCTGGGTGCTGGCCCGGGCGACCCCGATCGTCACGCCCTTGAGGTCCTCCGGCTTCGACACCGCCAGCGATTTCGGCCCGAGCACGTAGGTGCTGAGCGTGCTGTAGGGGTTGGAGAACAGCACCTGCTTCGACCGCTCGGCCGTGATGCCGAAGGTCGCGATCAGCATGTCGACCTTGTTGGTGAGGAGGTAGGGGATGCGGTTCGGCCCCGTCACCGGCACGAGGTCGAGCTCCACCCCGAGCGACTTGGCGAAGAGCCGCGCCACGTCGACGTCGTAGCCCGCCGGCTTCTGGTCGGCATCGGTGCCGCCGAAGGGGGGGTAGTCGGTGAGGACCCCGACCACGAGCTTGCCGCGCGCCTTGATCTCGTCGGGCGTCGCCGCCTCCGCCGGGCGGAGCCCCGGCGCCAGCGCGAGGGCGAGGCCGGCGGCGAGCGCGAGGGCGGCGCGGCGGCTCGGCCGATGGGATGCGGTCATGGGCTTCCTCCTGTGGGGGTGGCGCGCCTCAGCGGCTCGCCACCGCGAGCTTCCGCTCGATCCGCCGGCTATAGGCCGAGAGGGGCCAGCAGATCACGAAATAGACGAGCGCCACCAGGCCGAAGAGCGTGAAGGGCCGGAAGGTGGCGTTGTTGATGACCTGGGCGGCGCGGGTGATCTCCACGAAGCCGATGATCGAGGCGAGCGAGGTCGCCTTGATCAGCTGCACCAGGAAGCCGATGGTCGGGGCCACCGCGATGCGGACCGCCTGCGGCACGATCACCAGGGCGGTCCGGTTCCAGTAGCCGAGGCCGAGCGCGGTGGCGGCCTGCCACTGGCCGCGCGGCACCGTCTCGATGGCGCCGCGCCAGATCTCGCCCAGGAAGGCGCTGGCGTGCAGCGACAGGCCGAGCGCCGCCGCGCCCCAGGGATCGATCGAGAGCCCGAAGATCCCCGGCACGAAGAAGGCCAGGAAGAGCTGCATCAGGAGCGGCGTGCCCTGGAAGAGCTTGATGTAGGCGAAGGCGAGGGCGCGCAGCGCGCGGATCTCGCCCGTGCGGGCGAGCGCCACCGCCGCCCCGCCGAGCGCCCCGCCCAGGAAGGCGATCAGGGAGAGCGCCAGCGTCCAGCGCAGGGCCGCCAGGATGAACAGGATGTCGCCTTGGCTCAGGCTCCGCATCGGCGCCTCCTACCGCGCGCTCGGCTTGCGCAGGAAGGCCCGCTCGATCCCGGCGAACAGGCCCCACAGCACCACCGAGAGCGCGAAATAGATCCCCGTCACCACGAGGTAGACCTCGAAGCTGCGGAAGTTGCGGGACTGGATGTCGCCCGCCGCCGCGGTCAGCTCGCTCGCGGCGATCGCCGAGCAGACGCTCGAATTCAGCATCAGGAGGATGAACTGGCTGGTCAGCGACGGGTAGATCGCCTGGATGGCCGGCTTCAGCACCACGTAGCGGAAGATCTGCAGCGGCCGCAGGCCGAGCGTGCGGCCGGCCTCGATCTGGCCGTGGTCGATGCTCTCGATCCCGGCCCGGATGATCTCGATGCCGTAGGCCCCGACATTGACCACGAGGGCGAGGAGCGCGGCGCTGTCCGGGTCGAGCCGCAGGCCGAGCGAGGGCAGGCCGAAGAAGATCACGAAGATCTGGATCAGGAACGGCGTGTTGCGGATGACCTCGATGTAGGCGCCGATCAGCCCGCTCAGCCAGGCCGGCCCGGAGGTGCGGCCGAGTGCCCCGAGCACCGCCACCGCCATGCCGATCACCATCGCGAGCCCCGACAGGACGAGGGTGTGGAGGGCGCCCCAGGCGAGCTCCGGCCAGGAGGCGAAGACCTCGCCGAACTCGAATTCGTAGCTCATGCGGGCCGGGCGGCCGGGCGTCGCGAGACCCGGGCGCGGCGCGCCGCCGCGCCGGGGCGCCCTCCATCCGGGGACCTGTCCGTCCGCATGCCCGCCTCCTCCGTGCCGGTGCCCGGGCGGTGCTGGGCCCGGGCCTCCTTCCGGCCTAAGCGACTTGGCGCAAACCGGTGCGATCGGCAATCGCGCATCCGCCGGGAATCGCGCCCGTCCCCCGCCAACCGTTGACGCCGCGGGATATCTGACTAAAGTCAGATATCATGACGACCGACGCCATCGCCCGCTTGCGCCGCTTCAGCCGGGCGGTGACCGCCGAGGTGGGGGCGCTCGACGATTCGTTCCTCGGGCGGGGCCGGCCCCTCGGCGCCGCCCGGGTGCTCAACGCGATCGGGCACGGGCAGACCGATCTCGGCGGCCTGCGGGAGGATCTGCGGCTCGATTCCGGCCTGATGAGCCGGCTGCTGCGCGGCCTGGAGGAGGAGGGGCTGGTCTCCACCTCGCCCCACCCGGCCGATGCGCGCCGCCGGGTCGTCGCCCTGACGCGGGCGGGCCGCCGCGAGTTCGAGGCCTACGAGGCGCTCTCCGACGCGCAGGCCGCCGCCATCCTCGGGCGCGCGCCCGATCCGGAGCCGCTGCTCGCCGCCATGGACCTCATCGCCTCGGTCCTCGGCCGCGACCGGATCCGCATCGAGGAGGCCGACCCGCGCGGCGCGGCGGCGCGCCGCTGCCTGGAGGCCTACTACGCCGAACTCGCCCGCCGCTTCGCGCGGGGCTTCGACGTGGCGCTCTCGCGCGATCCGGACGCGCAGGACATGACCCGCCCGCGCGGCGCCTTCCTGGTCGCGCTGTCGGACGGGCTGCCCCTCGGCTGCGTCGGCCTGAAGGGGAGCGGGGGCGCGCTGGCGGAGATCAAGCGGCTCTGGGTGTCGCCGGCCGCCCGCGGCCTCGGCCTCGGCCGGCGCCTCATGGCGGCAGCCGAGGAGGCCGCCCGCGACCTCTCGATCCGCACCCTGCGCCTCGACACCCACAGCGCGCTGCCGGAGGCGCTGGCGCTCTACCGCGGGACCGGCTGGGTCGAGATCGGGCGGTTCAACGACGACCCCTATCCCGATCACTTCTTCGAGAAGAGCTTGTGATCCGACATCCGACGGAGTGCTTCGCCATGCGGATGGCGGCGTCGCTCACGCGCCGCGCGGGCTTGGCATTTTGGCTTCGCTCAAGCGCCGCGCGGGCTAATCAGACGCTGTCCGGACGTGATCGGCCGGACAGCGGATGAACCGAGGGCGGCGGGCAGCTGCGGCGGGATTGCTCGGCCGCGCGGGTCAGCGCCGGCCCGCGCGGGGCCGGGGCGCGGCGCCGCCGCGCCGCAATTCCAGGGTGGCCCAGCCCTCGATCATCCGCCGGCGGCGCAGCCGGAAGCCCTGGGCCGCGTAGGCCGCGAGCACGCCCGGAACGTCGCGCGCGATCAGGCCCGAGAGGACCAGGGTGCCCCCGGGCGCCACCACCCGGGTCAGGGAGGGGGCGAGGCGGGTGAGCGGCCGCGCCAGGATGTTGGCGAAGACAAGGTCGAAGCGGCGCGGCCGGTTCGCCCTCGCGTCGCGCACGCCCGGCCCCTCGTAGAGGGTGAGGAAGGGCGTGAGCCCGTTCAGGGCCGCGTTGCTGCGGGCCGTCGCGACCGCCTCCGGGTCGAGGTCGCCCGCCACCACGCGGGCGCGCAGCAGGCGCGCCGCCGCGAGGGCGAGGATGCCCGTCCCGGTGCCCACATCGAGGATGCGGCGCGGCCGGCCGTGCCGGAGCCGGTCGACCAGGGCGAGCAGGCAGCCCAACGTCGTGCCGTGATGGCCGGTGCCGAAGGCGAGCGCCGCCTCGATCTCGATCGCCGCGTCGTTCGGGTGCACCCGCGCGCGGTCGTGCGCGCCGTGCACCAGCACCCGGCCGGCCCGCACGGGCTTGAGCCCCTCCAGGGAGGCCCGCACCCAATCCTGCTGGTCGATCGCCGCGAAGACCGCCCGGTCGGCCGCGTCCCCGACCAGCGGCCGGATCAGCTCGCGCACCGCCTCCTCGTCCGGCTCCTCCGAGAAATAGGCTTCGAGGCGCCACGTGACGCCGTCCTCCGCCTCGAAGGCCGCGACCGCGGTCTCGGTCGGGTCGAAGACCTCCCCGAGGAGGTCGGTCATGGCGCGCGCGCCGCGCTCGCTGGTGTCGAGGCGCAGCACGTGGGTCGGGCGGTGGGGCGGGAGGCCTTCGAGCATGCGCGGGATCTACCACCCGGGGCGCCGCCCCGCCACCGGCCGCCGGTCGCGTGCGCGGCGTCACCGCGCCGTCACGCCGCGCCGGCACAAATGGCGGGAACCGCGGCAGGAACGCCGCGTTCTTGCCGCGCCGGCCGCAGAAGCCGGGCCCGGAAGGACATCGCGATGCGCGTGCGAGTTCGTGATCCCCTTCGTCGCTTCGAGGACCCCGTGTCATCCCCTCCCCCCCGGACGATCCGCCGGGCCGAGCGCCGCGAGCGCCCGCGCCCGCCGCTCACCGGCGAGGAGACCGCGCTGCCAGGGCACCTGCTCGTGCTGCTCAGCCGCCTGCACCGGGCCGAGCTCGCCTCCGCAAGCAGGACGGACCCGGCCGCCGGCTCCTCCTGAGGCGGCCGGCAGGGTCGTCCGCGTCCGCGCTTGGCCGAAGCCGCAGCCGAAGTGGCGCATGGCCGAAGTGGCGCTTGGCCGAAGTGGCGCTTGGCCGAAGTGGCGCTTGGCCGAAGTGGCGCTTGGCCGAAGTGGCGCTTGGCCGAAGTGGCGCTTGGCCGAAGTGGCGCTTGGCCGAAGTGGCGCTTGGCCGAAGTGGCGCTTGGCCGAAGTGGCGCTTGGCCGAAGCCCGCAGGTGACCTATGGTGAGGCCGCATCAGCGACGGACGGGATCCATGCGGCTCACTCGGCGGGGCGTCATCCTGGGGCTGGCGGGGCTCGGCCTCGCGCGGGGCGCGCGGGCCGAGGGTCCGCCCGTGCTGGTCTTCGCGGCGGCGAGCCTGAAGAACGCCCTCGACGAGGCGCTGCAATCCTGGTCGCGCCGCACCGGCAAGGCCGTCCGCGCCTCCTACGCCGCCTCGAACACGCTCGCCAAGCAGATCGAGGCGGGGGCGCCCGCCGACCTGTTCTTCACGGCGGATCTCGACTGGATGGGTTACGTGGCCGCCCGGAACCTGATCCGGCCGGGGACGCGGGTCGAACTCCTCGGCAACAGCCTCGTCCTCGTCGCCCCCCGGGACTCGACCGTCTCCGTCGCGCTGGCGCCCGGCCTCGACCTGCGGGCCGCGCTCGGCTCAGGGCGGCTGGCGATGGGCCATGTCGAGGCGGTGCCGGCCGGCAAGTACGGCAAGGCGGCGCTCACCCATCTGGGCGCCTGGGAGGGCGTGAAGGACCGGGTGGCCCAGGCCGAGAGCGTGCGCGCCGCGCTCCTCCTCGTCTCGCGGGGCGAGGCGCCGCTCGGGATCGTCTACGCCACCGACGCGGTGGCGGATGCGGGGGTGCGGGTGGTGGCGACCTTCCCGGCCGACAGCCACCCGCCCATCGTCTACCCGCTCGCGCAGGTCGCGGCCTCCACCCACCCGGACGCGCCCGCGCTGCTCGCGGACCTGCGCGGGCCCGAGGCGCGGGCCGCCTTCGAGCGGCAGGGCTTCACGCTGCTGGCCTCGCCGGCCGGCCGCTCCTGACCCCCATACCAGCGGTCACGTCTCGTGACCGTTGGTTCGGTTCTCGAATGTGCGCCGAGCCATTCTTCTCACCAAGCCCTTGGCGTGGTGCCGAGCATTCGGGACGGTCGACGGCCCGACGCGTCCCGGGCCGTTGCGATCAGGCCTCCGGTGAAAGTGCGATCTGGGCCTTGCGGTAGCGGCGGCCATAGCCGGCATATTGCTCGACGATGCGGCGCATCATCTCGCGCTTGCCCGCATCGAGCGGCGCGAGGCGGCGCGCCGGGCGCCCGCCCCAGAGCCAGCCGGATTCCAGCACTTGGCCCGCCGCGGTGACGGTTCCGGCCGCGACCAGCACGTCCTCGTCCACGACGGTGCCGGGGGCGAGGACGGCCCCGATGCCGACGAGGCTGCGCGGGCCGATCCGCCCGTCCGCCGCCACCACGTTGTGGCCGAGGGTGGTGTCCCGCTCGATCACCAGCCCGGCCCCGAGGGGGCGCAGGACGCTGTTGTCCTGCACGTTCGCGTTCGGGCCGACCGCGATCGGCCCGGCCGCCGCGTCGAGGTCGCAGCCGAAGAAGATGCTGGCCCCCGGGGCGAGGTCGACCGGCCCGGCGAGGCGCGCGCTCAGGGCGACGAACACGGCGGGCGCGGGATGGCCCGGGGCCGCCGCCGGCACGGCCGCCGCGGGGCCGGCGCGCAGGCGCGCGGCCCGGGCGGCGGCCTCGCCCGCGGCGAGCCGGCGCAGGGGCGCGGCGGGCGAGCCCGCGTAGAGCAGGCCCGCCGCGAGGGTCGAGCGGGGATAGACGGTGCTGCCGGCCTCGATCACCACCCCGTCCTCGACCACGGAGCCGTCGAGCACGACGCAATCGTCCTCGACCACGCAATCGTCCCCGACCGTGCAGGCATGCACGACGGCGTTGCGCCCGACCGTGACCCGGTCGCCCAGGATGCAGGGGTACTTGTCCTGGGCGATGTGGAGCGTCGCCCGCGGCCCGAGCCAGAGGCCGTCGCCCGCGATGACGTCGTGGCCGTCGCCGCGGATCACCGCGGCGTCGCCGAGCCACGCCCCGGCGCCGAGGCTGGTGCGGCCGATCACCGTGCTGCGCCGCCCGCAGCGGGCCGGCGGGGAGGCGAAGGCCGGCTCGGTGCCGTCGTAGGGAAGCAGCAGGTCGGGGCGCACGGGGTCTCTCGCGTCGGGGCCGGCCCCGCACGGGGCCCCGCGCTTCATGCACCGCGGCCCGGTGCGGGGCCAGCCCCGATCGCGCCGCCGGGCGGGCCGTGCTAAGCATCATGCGCCGAAGGGGTCGCCGGTTCGCCGGCGAACCGAAGCACCGCGTCAGCGAAAATGATGCAAGAACAAGAGCGAAGCAGAGTTGCCCGGCGCAGCTCGGCTTGGGGAGCCCGCATGATCCCGCGCCTGAGCATCCAGTCCGACCCCTTCGACGTCGCGGCCGAGATCGCCGCCCTGTCCGCCGCGACGGACGGCCGGGCGGGGGCGGTCGTCAGCTTCACGGGCCTGTGCCGGGACGAGGGCGGGCGCCTCGCCGCCCTCGAACTGGAGCATTATCCGGGCATGGCGGAGGAGGAGGTCGGGCGGGTGCTCGACGAGGCCGCCCGGCGCTGGCCGCTCGACGGGGTGACGGTGATCCACCGCCACGGGCGGATCCGGCCGGGGGAGGGCATCGTCCTGGTGCTGACGGCCTCGGCACACCGCGAGGCGGCCTTCGCGGCGGCGAGTTTCCTGATGGACTACCTCAAGACCCGGGCGCCGTTCTGGAAGCGCGAGCACCTGCGCGACGGGACAATGGGGGGCTGGGTCGAGGCCACGGCGCAGGACGAGGCGGCGGCCGGGCGCTGGTAGCGGGGTCCGGCGGGCGGTCCTCCCCGGCGGGACATCGCGGCCGGCCGGCCTATCTTGCCGCGCAGTGAGCGCCCCCTGCGCGGTGCCCGGAGAGGATCGGTTCATGACGGAGGCGGGGGTGCGGCCGCGGCTGCTCGCGGGGATCGGGGTCGTGCTGTTCGCGGCCGGGCTCGGGCTGACGTGGCAGGCGGCGGACACGCTGCTGCTGATCTTCGCCGGCATCCTGTTCGGCGTCTTCCTGGACGGGCTGGCGCGCCTCCTCGGCCAGGTCCTGCCGCTCGGCCACGGCGCGCGCCTCGCGCTCGTGAGCGTGCTCCTCGCCGGCCTCGTCCTCGGCCTCGCCGGGTTCGGGGGCGCGACGGTGGCGGCCCAGGCGGACACGCTCGGCCAGACCCTGAAGCAGCAGACCGAGACGGTCCGCGGCTGGCTCAGGACGCGCGGCATCGATACGCGCGACCTCGACCTCGCGGGCGGGGAGGGGGCCGCGAAGGAGGGTGCCGCCCGCGGCGCCCTGCCGAATCCGAGCGCCCTCCTGTCGGAGGCGGGCCGGATGCTGGGGCAGGCCTCGATGATCGCCGTGCGGGTCTTCGGAGCGATCGGCAACCTGTTCGTGGTGGTGGCCCTCGGGCTGTTCCTGGCGGCCCAGCCGGCCGCCTACCGGGAAGGGCTGCTGCGCTTCGTCCCCCGCCGCCACCGCTCCCGCGCCGCCGAGATTTTGGACGCGACCGGGGAGACGCTGCGGCACTGGCTCTTCGGCCAGCTCGCGATCATGGCGGCGATCTTCGTCTGCGTCTGGCTCGGCCTGTCCCTGCTCGGCCTCGACGGGGCGCTGATCCTCGGCCTCCAGGCGGGGCTGCTCTGCTTCATCCCGACGGTCGGCGCGCTCGTGGCCGGGCTGGTGATCGTGCTGGCCGGGCTCGCCCAGGGCCTGAAGGGGGCGCTCGGCGGCCTCGCCATCTACCTGCTGGTCCAGGCGCTGGAGAGCTACGTGCTCACGCCCTTCATCCAGAAGCGCGCCCTCGACATCCCGCCCGCGACGATCTTCGCCGGGCAGATCCTGCTCGGCGTGCTGCTCGGGCTGTGGGGCATCGCCCTCGCCCTGCCGCTGATGGCGGTGGCCAAGGTGCTGCTCGACCGGCTCTACCGGCCCGAGATCGAGGCGTGATCCGGGATCCGCCTGATCGAAGCTGGATCCCGGACCACGAGCCTGCGCGGCGCCTGAGCGCGGCGCCTGAGCGACGCCGACAGCCGCATGGCCGAAATGCGAGATGGCGAAGCCATCAACCGGACGGCGTATGCCAAGCCCGCGCGGCGCCTGAGCGAAGCCGACATCCGCTTTGCGAAGCAATCAACCGGATGCCTATGTGTCAGGGGCCGCCGACGAGGCGCAGCACCGGCCGCCCCGAGGGTCTGACGAAGACGACGTCGCAGCCCTGCGCCGATTCCTCGATCACCCGGGCGCGGTAGCCGAACTGCGCGGCCACGTCCCGCACCTGGACCAGGGTCTCGGGGGACACCCGCTGCGTGAAGGCGGTCGCGCCCGCGGCGAGGCGGGCGACGACGAGGCCGATGGTCACGCCCTCGCCGAACTCGGCGCAGCGCCCCGGGAAGCTCAAGCGCACCCCGTCCTCGACCTCGATCTGGCTCATCCTGCGACCATCCTCTCGCCATCAGTCTTAATCGGACGAGCCTAAAGACTTGGTGATGAGCGTGCGCCGCGCCACGGCTCAGCGCAGGACAGCGGCCGGTCGATCGACTTGCGTGTCCATTCCCGGCGCGGGCCCCTCAGGCGCGCGCCGGAAAAGCCTCCTCGAACCGGGCCGCCTCGCCGGAGGCGGGCGTCACCAGGCTGCCCTCCCACATCACGGTCGCGCCGCGCACCAGCGTGCCGACCGGCCAGCCCGTGACCGTCGTGCCGTCGTAGGGCGTCCAGCCGCAGCGGCTGGCGATCCAGGCGTTGCGGATCGTCTCGCGGCGCTTCAGGTCCACCACCGTGACGTCCGCGTCGTAGCCGACCGCGAGGCGGCCCTTGCGGGCGAGCCCGAAGGCGCGCTGCGGCCCCGCGCTCGTCAGGTCGACGAAGCGCGCGAGGCTCAGGCGCCCCGCCGCCACGTGGTCGAGCATGATCGGCACCAGCGTCTGCACCCCGGTCATGCCGGAGGGGGAATCCGGGTAGGGCTTGGCCTTCTCCTCCAGGGTGTGGGGGGCGTGGTCGGAGCCGAGCACGTCCGCGACGCCCTGGGAGAGACCCCACCAGATCCCGTCGCGATGGGCGGCGTCGCGCACCGGCGGGTTCATCTGCACCAGCGTGCCGAGGCGCGGATAGGCCTCCGCGCCGTCCAGGGTGAGGTGGTGGGGCGTCACCTCCACGGTCGCCACGTCCTTGTGCGCGGCGAGGAAGCGCATCTCCTCGGCGGTGGAGATGTGCAGGATGTGGATCCGCGCGCCGGTCTCCCGGGCGATCCGCACCAGGCGCTGCGTCGCCGTGAGCGCCGCCTCGGGCGAGCGCCAGACCGGGTGCGAGGACGGGTCGCCCGGCACGCGCAGGCCCTTGCGGGCGCGCAGCATCGCCTCGTCCTCGGCGTGGAAGGCGGCGCGGCGGCGGATGCGCTTCAGGATCTCGGTGATCCCCGCATCGTCCTCGACCAGGAGCGAGCCCGTCGAGGAGCCGATGAAGACCTTGATCCCCGCCGCTCCCGGCAGCCGCTCCAGCTCCGCCACCTCGGCGGCGTTCTCGTGCGTGCCCCCGACCCAGAAGGCGAAGTCGCAGTGCATGCGGTGATGGGCGCGGCGGAGCTTGTCGGCGAGCGCCTCCGGGCCGGTCGTCTGGGGATTGGTGTTGGGCATCTCGAACACCGTCGTGACGCCTCCCATCACGGCGGCGCGCGAGCCGGTCTCCAGATCCTCCTTGTGGTCGAGCCCGGGCTCGCGGAAATGCACCTGGCTGTCGATCACCCCCGGCAGGAGATGCAGGCCGGTGCAGTCCCGGACCTCGCCGGCCGCCGCGGTGGCGAGGTCGCCGATGGCCGCGACCCGCCCGGCCCGGATGCCGAGATCGCCCGGCCCGACGCCGTCGTGGTTGACGAGCGTGCCGCCGCGCAGGATCAGGTCGAAGCTCTGGGTCATCGCGGCCGTCTCCGGGCTCAAGGCCGATTGAGGGCGGCCCCGAGGCGGCTTATGTCAGCCTCGCCGGAGGTTCAAGCGGGGCCCCGGACCAGAAGGACCGCCTGCCGATGCCGATCGCCCTCCTGCCGGACCGCGCCGTGCTGAGCGTGGCCGGCGACGATGCGCCGGGATTCCTCCAGGGGCTCGTGACCTGCAACGTCGAGACCCTGCCGCCGGGCGAGGCGCGGCTGGGGGCGCTGCTCACCCCCCAGGGCAAGGTCCTGATCGACTTCCTGATCAGCCGCGCGGCGGAGGGTTTCGCCCTCGACGTCGCGCGGGCGCTGCTGCCGGACCTCACCCGGCGCCTGACCCTGTATCGGCTGCGGGCCAAGGTCGCCTTCGCGGAGGCGCCGCTGCGGGTCCTGGCGGTCTGGGGCGGGCCGCCGGCGGGCGCGTGGCTGCGCGACGGGCGCCTGCCCGCCCTCGGCTGGCGGCGCCATGCCGGGGAGGGCGAGGGCCCGGCCCCGGACGCGACCGCGGAGGATTACGCCGCCCACCGGATCGGGCTCGGCGTGCCGGAGGGGGGCGCCGACTTCGCCCTCGGCGACGCTTTCCCGCACGAGGCGCTGATGGACCAGCTCGGCGGCGTCGATTTCCGCAAGGGCTGCTACGTCGGCCAGGAGGTGGTGTCGCGCATGCAGCATCGCGGCACGGCCCGGACCCGGGTCGTCCCGGTGGCCTATGCGGGCGCCCGGGCGGCGGCGCCCGGCACGGCCGTCACGGCGGGGGCGCGGGCCCTCGGCCAGACCGGCGGCGCCGCGGGCGCGCGGGGCCTCGCGCTCCTGCGCCTCGACCGGCTCGCCGACGCCGTCGCGGCCGGCGAGGCGATCGAGGCGGGCGGGCTGGCACTGCGGGTCGAGCGGCCGGCCTTCGCCAGTTTCGAGGTTCCGGGGGCGGGGTAGGGCGCCGGCCGGTGCGGGGCGCCGCCGCGCGCCTCACCCCTCCACGGGCTGGCACACATCCACCCAGGCGGCGCCGACGAGGTCGGCCATCCGCTCCGGCGGCAGCCGCACGGAGCTGTGGGTGGAGCCGCCGGCCGGGATCACCTCCGCGAAGGCGCGCAGCGACACGTCGCAATAGACCGGCAGCGGCGCCGGCAGGCCGAAGGGGCAGACGCCGCCGACCGGGTGGCTCGTCACCCGCTCGGTCTCCTCGGCGTCGAGCATGCGCGCCCGCCCGCCGAAGGCGTCCTTCATCTTGCGGTTGTCGAGCCGGGCATCGCCCCGGGTCACGACCAGCAGGACGCGCTCGCCCACCCGCAGCGACAGGGTCTTGGCGATCTGCCCGGGCGCGACGCCGTGCGCGTCGGCCGCGAGCGCCACCGTGGCGGAGCTCGCGCGCGTCTCGATGACCGCGAGGTCGGGCGCGCGCGCGGCGAGGAACGCCCGCACGGAGTCGAGGCTCATCGCTGCCGCCTCAATGGTGGCGAGGGGGATTGACCGTGTAGGCGCCGTTGCGGATGCGCTCGGGGAAGCCCTCGGCGAAGCGGGCGGTCGCCTCCTCGCCGTAGGTCTGCACCAGCTCCTGGAAGGCGGCGAAGAGCGCGGCCTGGGCCATGCAATCCCCGTCGATTCCATCGAGGCAGCCCTCGGCGAACGCCTGCGACACGTAGGTCAGGGCGGTGCGCTTGTCCTCCTGGTCGGAGGGCTCCGGGGGAAGGAAGGTCTCGAAATTCGGCATCGGCGGGCGATTCAGCGATTCGGTGCGGCCTCGGGGTCCTCGAGTCATAGGAGCGGGCCGGGGCCCGGGCCAGCGAGGAATTGCGAATGGGTTAACGCGCGCGGCGCAAAGCCGCGCATCGGCGCGGGCGCGACACAGCTGTGGCGTCCGGGCGACAGGGCGGGCCGGGAGGGGCGAGGCCCGCGCAACCCTGGCACGCCGCGCGGCGGCTGGAATTCCGGGCTGCGGCGCGCCATGTAGAAGGTCACCGCCCCGCGCGCCGGCCCGTCGCCCCGCGCCGCCCGGCGCGTCGAGGCCGCGGCAGGCCTGACCGTTCCACATCGCCCAGACCGGACGCGGTGCGTCCGGGACCGCTCGCGGTCCCGCCTCGGTGCGGCCCGCGCGGCACAGCACGAGAGACCCGTCCATGTTGCGTTCCAAGCAGAAGCCGAAACCGCAGGATACCGGTTACGTCCTGTTCGACGTCTATTACGAGGACGGCTCGCGACGCTCCAACCGCCGCGTGCCCCGCTCCGTCCTGAACGGCCTCGACGGCGACGCGCCGGCCAAGCAGGTCATCGAGGAGCAGGACCGCGAGATCGCGGAGAAGTCCGGCCGGCCGCCGCTCGCCATCACCCGGCTGGTGCGCTCGGGCCGCTGAGGCGCCACGCCGGTGCCGGGCCGGAGCGCGGCCCGGTGCGGCGCCCGTCAGGTCTTCGCGCAGGTCTTCGCGTCGGCGGCGAAGACCCAGTCCGACAGCGTGGTCGGCAGGGGGAGGTGGCGCAGGTCGAGCCCGCAGGACGGCGTGTAGGTCTCGCCGTGGATCAGCCGGTCGAGGGCGAGTTCCGCGCTGTCGTAGCAGCCGAGCGGCTCGCGCTCGTAGAACAGCACGACGCGGTCGCGCCCGGCCCAGCGGGTCAGGGCAATTCGGAACTCGCCCTGCGGCGTCTCGCAGAACCAATACCCGCTCATGACGCGCGTTCCTCCACTGGTTTGCTCTTGTTGAGGGACAACGCCGGCGGACACGCCCGGTGCCCGCTCTTGCCGTCATCAATCCTTTATTAACACCTGCGTAGCCTGCGCGGGCGATCGGGGCAATCCGCCTTCCGACGCAGGGGCGCCGGGCGGCCGCCGTCCCCGGCCGGACCGAGGCCGGGCCGGTCGCCGCCCCCGGCCGGACTGAGGCCGGGCCGTCGCACGGACTTCCGTCGCCCGCGGGCGTCGGCTAAGGATGCCGAGCGAAGGCTTCGGCCTCGCGCTTCACGGCCCCGCGGGCCGTCCCGCGGCAGCAGGCGTTGGTGAACCATGGCGGATTCGAACCGGGCTGAGGTCCAGGATGACGAGCAGGCCGCGAGCCCGAAGGCCGGGCTGCTCGCCGGCAAGCGGGGCCTCGTGCTCGGGGTGGCGAACAACCGCTCGATCGCCTGGGGCATCGCGCGCAGCGCCCGGCTGCACGGGGCGGACCTCGCCTTCACGTACCAGGGCGAGGCGCTCAAGAAGCGGGTCGAGCCGCTCGCCAAGGAACTCGACGCGGCGGTGGTCGGCCATTGCGACGTCACCGATCCGGGCTCGATCGACGCGGTCTTCGACGCTGCCGGCCGCCACTTCGGCGGCAGCCTCGACTTCGTCGTGCACTGCATCGCCTTCTCGGACAAGGACGAGCTGACCGGCCGCTACGTCGACACCAGCGAGGCGAACTTCTCCAAGTCGCTCCTGATCTCCTGCTACTCGTTCACGGCGATCGCGCAGCGGGCCGAGAAGCTGATGCCGCAGGGCGGCTCGCTCCTGACCCTGACCTATTACGGCGCCGAGAAGTGGATGCCCCACTACAACGTGATGGGCGTCGCCAAGGCGGCGCTCGAAGCCTCGGTGCGCTACCTCGCGGCCGATCTCGGCCCCTCGAAGATCCGCGTGAACGCGATCTCGGCCGGGCCGATCAAGACGCTGGCCGCCTCCGGGATCGGCGACTTCCGCTACATCCTGAAGTGGAACGAGTACAACGCGCCCCTGCGCCGGACCGTGACGATCGACGAGGTCGGCGAGACCGCCGCCTACCTCGTCTCCGACATGTCCCGCGGCATGACCGGCGAGATCCTGCACGTCGATGCGGGCTACCACGTCGTCGGGATGAAGAATCCCGAGGCCCCGGACATGAGCAAGGAGTGACGCGGGCGGTGCTTTCGGGGCTTGGCGCGCGCCGCCCCTGAGGCCAGTATCGCGGCCCTGGGCATCACGCGCCGACGCGGCCAGCGGTCGGCGGGAATGATGCGCAACGAGGTCGCCGAGCAGGATGGCCCCGCGCGATCCTGCTCCGGCGGCACCCGACGCGGAGCCGCGCCATGACCGTTCCCAAGGTCGCCATGCTCACCGCGGGGGGACTCGCGCCCTGCCTCTCGGCGGCGGTCGGCGGGCTGATCGCCCGCTACACCGACCTCGCCCCCGAGATCGAGATCATCGGCTACCGCAGCGGCTATTACGGCCTCCTCAAGGGTGAGGTGCTGGAGGTCACGCCCGCCGTGCGGGACCGGGCCCGCACGCTGCTGCGCCACGGCGGCTCGCCCCTCGGCAACAGCCGCGTCAAGCTCACCAACGTCAAGGATTGCGTGAAGCGCGGCCTCGTGCGCGAGGGCGAGGACCCGCTCAAGGCGGCGGCCGAGCGGCTCGCCCGCGACGGCGTCACCATCCTGCACACGATCGGCGGCGACGACACCAACACCACCGCGGCCGACCTCGCCGCCTACCTGCAGCGGAACGGCTACCGGCTCACGGTGGTCGGGCTGCCCAAGACCATCGACAACGACGTGGTGCCGATCCGCCAGTCCCTCGGCGCCTGGACGGCCGCCGAGCAGGGCGCGGTCTTCTTCGAGAACGTCGTCAACGAGCAGAGCGCCAACCCGCGCATGCTCCTCGTCCACGAGGTGATGGGCCGCAATTGCGGCTGGCTCGCCGCCGCCACCGCCCGGGCCTATCGGGCGCGCCTCGCGCGCCAGACCTTCCTGCCGGACTTCAACCTCGACCCCGCCCACAAGGACATCGACGCGGTCTACCTGCCCGAGACGCCGATCGACCTCGACGCCGAGGCGGAGCGCCTGCGCGCGCGCCTCGCCCGGAAGGATTGCGCGACGCTCTTCGTCAGCGAGGGCGCCTGCCTCGACGCGATCGTGGCCGAGATCGAGGGGCGCGGCGAGGTCCTCGGCCGCGACGCCTTCGGGCACGTCAAGATCGACACGGTGAATGTCGGCCAGTGGTTCGCCGATCGCTTCGGCCCCCGCCTCGGGGTCGAGAAGACGCTGGTCCAGAAATCCGGCCACTTCGCCCGCTCGGCCGCGCCCAACGCCGACGACCTCAACCTGATCCAGGGCATGGTCGACCTCGCGGTCGAGAGCGCGCTCGCGGGCGTGTCCGGGGTGATCGGCCACGACGAGGAGCACGAGGGGCGCCTGCGGGCGATCGAGTTCCCGCGCATCCGGGGGGGCAAGGCCTTCGACCCGGCCACCCCCTGGTTCACCGACCTCCTCGCCGCGATCGGCCAGCCGCGCGGCTGAGCCCTACTCCGCCGCCGCGGGGAGGGGCGCCCGGTCGGGCAGCCCGTCGAGGGCGGCCGGGCGCGGGCCGCCGGTCGCCCAGTCGAGCAGTTCCACCGTGTGGACGATCGGGATGGCGGTGCCCTTCCCGATCTGGGTGGCGCAGCCGATATTGCCGGTCGCGATCAGGTCCGGCGCCACCCGCTCGATGTTGGCGACCTTGCGGGCGCGCAGGGCGCCGGCGAGTTCGGGCTGCAGGAGGTTGTAGGTGCCGGCCGAACCGCAGCAGATGTGGCCCTCCGGCACGTCCTTCACGGTGAAGCCCGCCCGCTTGAGCAGGGCCTTCGGCTCGGTGCGGATGCCCTGGCCGTGCTGCATCGAGCAGGCCGAGTGGTAGGCCACGACGAGGTCGGTCTCGACCGACGGCTCCCGCAGCCCGATCGCGGCGACGTACTCGGTGACGTCCTTGGCCAGGGCGGAGACGCGCCGCGCCTTCTCGGCATAGGCCGGGTCGTCCCGGAACATGAAGCCGTAATCCTTGATCGTCGTGCCGCAGCCCGAGGTGGTGATGACGATCGCGTCGAGGCCCGGCCCGTCCATCTCGGCGATCCAGGCGTCGATCGTGCGCCGGGCGAGCGCGTGGGAGGAATCCTCCCGGCCCATGTGGTGGGTGAGCGCCCCGCAGCAGCCCTCGCCCTTCGCCTGCACCACCTCGATCCCGTGGCGGTTGAGGAGGCGGATCGCCGCCTCGTTGAAGTCCGGCCGCAGCACCGACTGGGCGCAGCCGCGCAGGAGCGCGACCCGGCCCCGGCGCGGCCCCGCCGGCGGGAACAGGCCCGGCCGGTCGCCCGCGCCCCGGCCCGGCAGCGCGGCGGGCGCGAGGTCGAGCATGGCGGAGAGCCGGCTGCCCGCCCGCGGCAGCCCGGCGACCAGGCGCCGGAAGGGCTTGCCCAGGGTGGCGGCGAGAAGGGCGAGGCGGAAGCGGTGCGGATAGGGCAGCAAAGCGGCCAGCAGGGCGCGCAGCCAGCGGTCGGCCGCCGGGCGGGCGTAGGTCCGCTCGATGTAGGACCGGGCGTGGTCGACGAGGTGCATGTAATGCACGCCGGACGGGCAGGTGGTCATGCAGGACAGGCAGGAGAGGCAGCGGTCGACGTGCTTGACCACTTCGGGCGGCGCCGGCTTGCCGCCCTCCAGCATGTCCTTGATCAGGTAGATCCGCCCGCGCGGCGAGTCGAGCTCGTCGCCGAGGAGCAGGTAGGTCGGGCAGGTGGCGGTGCAGAATCCGCAATGCACGCAGGTGCGCAGGATTTTCTCCGAGGCCGCCATGGCCGGATCGGCGAGCTGCGCGGGGGTGAAGTTCGTCTGCACGACGGTTCCTCGATCACGTTTTGTCGGGGCGGCTTCTCAGGGGCCTGCCGTGTTCTAGACCAATTCCACGGCGCGTGGGGCGCCGTCGTCGCCGCATCCGGAGCCGGAGCGATGCAGACATTCTTCTATTACCTCGCCACGCTCGTCGAATCCGCCCTCTCGCTGGTGGGGATCCGGGCGGCCTACGAGGCACCGGCCTACGCCCTGGTGCGCCGCCTCGACGGGGAGGTCGAGATCCGGGATTACGCGCCGCGGACGGTGATCGAGACCGGAACGCGCGGGCCAGGCGATGCCGAGGCCTTCCGGCGCCTGTTCCGCACGATCACCGGGGGCAATCGGGGCGCGCGGCTGATCGCCATGACGGTGCCGGTGGAGCAGGCCGAGCGGCCCGCCGCGCCGGCTTCCCCCGGGACGGCGGGGGAGGGGTCGATGCGCTTCGTCCTGCCGCGCAAGGTGGTCGCGGCGGGCGCGCCGGAGCCGACCGACCCGCAGGTGCGGCTCGTGCACCTGCCCCCGCAGCGGCTGGCGGTGCTGCGCTTCTCGGGGGCCGCGGACGCGCGCACGCGCCGCGTCCGGGAGGAGGAGCTGCTGCGCAGCCTCGCGGCGGCCGGGCTCGCGCCGCGCGGCGCGCCCGTGCTCCTGTCCTACGATCCACCGATGACGCCCCCGTTCCTGCGCCGGAACGAGGTGGCGGTGGAGGTGGCCTCAGCCCCCTGATTCGGCGGCCGGACGCGGCGCCATCCCGGTGAGCGCGTCCCGCATGGACTTGGCCCGAGCGTCCAGCCTCCGGACAAAGTCGTCGTCCACCTCGACGTCGCCGCCCCGCAGGCGCTTGATGTCGAGGTAGGGAATGAAGATGTCGGGCTTGCCGGACAGCCAGATCGCCGAGACGTGCAAGGCCGGCACGTCGAGGATCCGGATCTCGTAGGGGGTGGGCTTTCCGTCCGCGATCGTTGCGGCGAGGGCCGCGGCGTCCATGAGGCGCCGCGCCGAGTCGCCCCGCGAGAGACTGGCGAACCGTGCCTCGTCCCCAGCCCTTTGGCCGAGATCGGCCACCGCCGCGGAGCCGCTGCCCGCTTCGAGGAGGTAGCGCCAGCCCACGGGCTCGGCGCCCGACACGCCCTCGGCGCTGACCTGGTCGAGCCCCAGGCGGTAGAGCGGGATCGGCTCCGACAGGTTGAGGGCGGCCCCGCCGGCCGCGCCGGCGCCGGCGTCCGCGCTCCAGAGGTCGCGCACCGCGCGGGCGACGATCGCTCGGCCGTGCTCCGGGGCCGGCTTCAGGATCAGGCTCATGGTCATGCTCCCAGGAGATCCGGATCGTCCGCGCCCGCCTGCGCCACCGCGGCGCCCCCGCTGGCGGTCGGGGCCGTGAGATAGGAATGCGTCCAGTCGCCTCCCGATCGGTACAGGGACGGAAACTCATCGTAGGCCACCTGAGTCTCCATCTGGGTCTCCATCCAAATCGGGTCCGCGATGTCGAGATAGGTCCGGCCGTCCTGCGTGAGATATCCGATCACGGCGACGAAGTGGCCGCCCCCACCATACCACCCGATCCGACAGCCGACGACCGAGCCCGCGTCGATCCGCGCCTGCACCTGGGCGAAGGTCAGAGGCTGGGCGGTGGTGTCCTCCAGGTGACCGACGATCTTCAGGACACGATCCAGGTACCAGGGCTTGTCGCACTTGGTCGTGTCGCTCCCTCCGTCGGCGCAGCAATCCTGACGACCGAGGGCGGTGCAGGCGAGTGCGCATTGCGTCCGCCTGCGAGCGCCGGCGTAGAAGTGCTCGATGCTGACGCCGACTGCGGCCCAGCACCAATTGTCCTGCTCCTGCTGCTCGATTCCGAAGCTCAGCCTGCGTCGAAGGGGCGGAGCGGACCCTCCCAGGGCCGACACGGCTGCGGGGGCGTGGCCCTGGATCGGCCGCGGTGACAGGAATTGCGGAATAGGCATTCAGCCCTCACTGAATGTCGGCCGGACCTTATGACGGCCGCGTCGGATCGTCCGGCATCGATTCCGCATGAATCTGCATCGGAGTCGGACCCTCGTCCAGGGGCAACATTTTGGAAATCGGCGCTCCGGCACCCGCGAGAACGCTGCTGAAGCGAGCGAGTACGGGAGCATGTGCAGCCGGATCAATCGCGCTCGCGTTTCTCATCTGCTGGCGTAAGAAATCATCGCTCAAAGTTTCTCTGGATCCAGGTCGAGTCAGGCAATCGAACCGTTAAATTGTTGACCCTGGCGACGGCAGGTCGCGGCATGTGCGCGCGAGGTCAGGGAAAGGCGCGGCGCTCGCCGGGGTCGAGATCTGTTCCGCGCGTGCCGCACAGGCTTCCTATACGACATCCGACGGGTTGCGTCGCCATGCGGATGCCGGCTTCGCTCACGCGCCGCGCGGGCTTGGCATACCCAATCCGCTTGATCCCTTCGGGATGGCGGATCGGGGCTTCGCTCACGCGCCGCGCGGGCTCATGATCCGCTTGATCCCTTCGGGATGACGGATTTGGGCTTCGCTCCAGTGCCGCGCGGGCTTGTCATGCGCTGTCCGGACGTGATCGTCCGGACAGCGGATCACACCCCCGGATACATGCGGCCCGGGTTGAACAATCCGGCCGGATCGTGGGCCGCCTTGATCCCGGCCGTGAGGCGCATCAGCGGCTCCGCCAGCGGCTCGAAGACCGGCACGGCGGCGCGCACCGCCTCGGGGGCCCGCACCAGGGTGGCGTGGCCGCCGACCTGCGCCACCGCCGCCCGCAGCGCCGCCGCGCCCGCATCGCCCTCGGGGCTCGTGCGCAGCCAGATCAGGCCGCCCCCCCAGTCGTAGAACCACGCCGCCGCGCGCTCCCGGGCAATGGCGGCGGTCACGAGCGGGCCCCGCGTCGGCGCCGTCGAGATGCGCCAGACCACCCCCTCGCCGGCCGAGGCCGCGAAGGGCGTCGCGTCGCGCACCGAGGCCCAGAGCGAGGCCGCCTCCCCGCCCTCGATCACGGCCGGGGTGCCGAAGCGGCGCAGCAGCCGGCGCAGCTCGCCGAGCCGGTAATCGATCGAGGCGGAGAACCCCTCGATGCGCAGGAAGCTGCGCGCCTCGCCGCCGTCGATCCCGGCGGGCCAGTGCGCCGCCCCGGTGATCTCGAAGGGCGAGCCGAGGGCGAGGCTCAGCGCCTCGACCGCCCGGGCATCGTCGAGGCCGGGGAACACCAGGGTCGCGGCGCTCTCGGGCACCGGCAGGACCTTGAAGGTCACCTCGGTCAGGAAGCCGAGGGTGCCCCAGGAGCCGGCCATCAGCTTGACGAGGTCGAGGCCGGTGACGTTCTTCATCACGCGCCCCCCCGACTTCACCACCTCGCCGCGCCCGTTGACGAAGCGCACGCCGATCAGGCTGTCGCGGGCCGCCCCGGCCATGATCCGCCGCGGCCCCGAGATGTTGCCGGCCGCCACCGCCCCGATGGTCGGCTCGCCCGAGGAGCCGAGGAGCGGGCGGTGGTCCATCGGCTCGAAGGGCAGCATCTGGCGCCCGGCGGCGAGCCGCGCCTCCACCTCGGCCAGGGGGGTGCCGGCCAGCGCCCGGATCACGAGCTCGGCCGGCTCGTAGAGCGTGATGCCGGTGAGGGAGCGGGCCGACAGGGTCGCCTCGTCCTGGGCCGGGCGCCCGATCCCCGCGCGGGTGCCGCCGCCGACGAGCCGCAGCCGCTCCCGCCGCTGGGCCGCGGCCGCCACCATCTCCGCCGCCTCCGCCTCGGTCCGGGGCTGGTACACGCTCATGGCCGTTTCTTCCCTCCCGGCCGGATCGGCCGGATCGGCGAGGAATGCGGCGAAGCACCGGCCGGCGCAAGCCGTCGCCGGCGCGGCGCAGCGCGCCGTCCCGAAGCGTCATTCGCCGAAGCGATCACCGGTTTGGCGGCAAAAATGATGCGAAAACAAGAGTCTAAGCAGAATTGCGCCATGCAATCCTGCTTAGGCGGCCGGAACCGCCCGGCGCAGGCGCGGCGCCACCGCCGCGCGCAGGCCCGCGATGTCGAAGATCCAGACCGCGGCGCCGTAGACCGCCGCGCCCGCCGCCACGCTCGCCCCGAGCGCCGGCCAGGGGCCGAGGCCCCGCAGGGGCAGCACCGCCGCCACCATCAGGCCGGTCGCCGCCAGGGAAGCGGCGAGGTCGCGCAGCGGCAGGCGCAGGCGCCGCGGCCCGGTAAGGCCGCGCAGGGCCAGGAACAGGCAGGCCGCCATCAAGCCGAGGGACTGCGCCGCCGCGATGCCCGAGGCGCCGAAGGCGCGCGCGAGCGCGAGCCCGCCGAGCCCGTTCACCCCGGCCCCGATCAGGGCCGCGACGATCACCGGCCGCGTGCGGCGGCGGATCTGGAAGATCGGATTCAGGGCGAAGTTCATCAGCGCCCCGGCGAACAGGCCGGGCAGCAGGAGCAGCGTGTAATGGGCGAAATGCCCGCGGAACGCCTCCGGCACCACGATCGCCTCGACCGCCGGGGCGACGAGCCAGAACCCCGCCGCGCAGGGCAGCAGCAGCGCCACCACCACGGCGCCGTTGCGCGCCACCTGCGCCTCGCCGGCCGCCGCGCCGTGATGCTCCTCGGCCTGCACGGCGAGCTGGAACAGCAGCAGATCGAGCGCGGCGCCGAGCGTGCTGAAGATCCGCCCGCCGATATCGGCCGCCAGGGAGAAGTAGCCCGACTCGGAGAAGCCCGCCAGGGCCGCCACCGCCGCCCGGTTGGCGAAGGGCATCAGGTGGTAGACCGCGTTCGCGGCGATCAGCGGCAGCCCGTAGGCCGCGAACACCCGCAACGTCGCGTGCCGGCGCGCCCGGTCCGGCGCGTGCGGCGGGTCGGCGAGGGCGCGCCGCACGGCCAGCACCGCGAGGAACTGGCTGAGGCCGCCCGCCACCATCACGAGGGGCGGGAACGGCAGGAGCCAAGCGGTCGCGGTCATCAGCGCCAGGGCGAGGGCGTTCTTGGCCAGGACCAGCCGGAAATAGAGCCCGCCCTCGAACCGCGCCCGGGTGAGCGCCGCGGCCGCGTCGAAGAGGCCGATCCCGACCGCGGCGGCGGCCGCGGCCGCGGCGAGCCGCGTCTCGTCGTGCCAGCGCGCGGCGAGTTCGCCCCCCGCCAGGACGAGGAGCGCCGCGCCCGCGAGCCCGACCGCCACCGCCGCGTAGGCGCGGTTCAGCATGGCGCGGATCCAGGGCTCGTCCCGGCGGACCCGGTCGGAGTAGAAGCGCGTCGCCGAGAGGCGCAGCCACTCGAACAGGAGCGTGTTGAGCAGCACGGCCCCGGCCGTCCCGAGGGCGAAGCGGCCGAAATCCGCCGGCCCGAGGAACTGCGCGATCAGCAGCCCCAGCGCGAAGTTGAGGGCGGCGTTGATCACGAAGGCTGCGATGACCGCCATGTCGGGCTGCTTGCGTGGGGACCGGGACGAGAGGTGTACGTGGTCGCGGCGAAGATGTCCTTAAGCGCGGCGGCCGGGCCCGGGCGCGCGATGCTGCTCGCCGTGGCCGGCATCGGCCTCCTGTCGCTGATGGACGCGATGATCAAGGGGCTGGCGGCGCGCTACGCCGTGCCGGAGATCGCGTTCCTGCGCTACCTTTCCGGGTCGGTCCTGATCCTGGCGCTGCTGGCGTGGCGGCGGCCGGGCTGGCCCTCCGCGGCGACGTGGCGCGCGAACGGCCTGCGCGCGGTGCTGGCGGCCGCGACCGCGCTCACCTTCTTCACCGGGCTCGCCCGCCTGCCCCTCGCCGAGGCGCTGGCCCTCTCCTTCCTCAGCCCGATCTTCATCGCGCTCTTCGCCGGCCTGCTGCTGCGGGAGATGGTGCGGCCGCGCGTCTGGGCGGCCCTGCTGCTCGGCCTCGCCGGGGTGCTGGTCGTGGCGGGCGGGCAGCTCGGCGGCGCCGCGGCGGGGGAGGGGCACCTCCTCGGCATCGCCGCCGTGCTCGCCTCGGCGCTGACCTACGCGCTCTCGATGGTGCTGCTGCGCGCCCGCGCCGCGCGGGATTCCGTCGCGGTGATCGTGGCGATCCAGCATGTCGGGCCGGCCGCGCTGCTGGCGGCGCCCGCCGCCTCCACCTGGGTGCCGGTGGCCGCGTCGGACTGGCCGGCCTTCGCGCTGGTCGGCGCGCTCGGGGTGGCGGGCCACCTCGTGCTCAGCCGCGCCTATGCGGGGGCGGAGGCCGCCCGGCTCGCGGTCGCCGAGTACTCGGCGCTGATCTGGGCCGTCGGCCTCGGCTATCTCGCCTTCGGCGAGGTGCCGGGGCTCGCCACCGCGGCGGGATCCGGTCTGATCCTGGCGGGCTCGGCCCTGGCGGCGCGGCGCTGACCCGACCGGTCAGGCGAGCGCCTCGGCCCCGGCCTCGGCCGGGATGTCGCGCAGCGAGATCATGCCGACCACCGCCTCGTCCCGCATCACCGGCAGGTGGCGGATGCCCCTCTCGGCCATGAGCCGGTGCGCCTCGGCGAGGGGCGCCTGCGCGGCGATGGTCAGGGGCTCGCGGGTCATCACCTCGCGCACCAGGGTCAGCATCGGGTCGCGGTGGCCCGCGATCACCCGCCGGGCGATGTCGCGCTCGCTGATGATGCCGATGAGCCGGCCCTCGTCCAGCACCGCGAGCGCGCCGACGTTGAGCGCCCGCATCCGGTGGCAGACGCTCGCGATCGTGAAGCTCCCGGTCACCGCGTGGAGGGGGTGGCCGGCGATCACGTCGCCGACGGTGGGGACGGTCATGCTGCGCTCCGCTGGCGGGCCGCCGCATGTCTGGAGGGCGGCCCGAACCGTGGCGGCATCCTCCCCCGCGCGGCCGGCCCCGGCCTTGACCTGAGTCAAGCGCGGCCGGCGCTCCCGCTCCTCCGCGCCGGCATCCGGCTCGCGGCGGGCGGCCGGCGGCGAGGCCGCGCCCGCGTCCGGCCGACGGCGCAGGACGCCGACGCATCGGGCCGCCGACCCTCACGACTCGGCGCCGCGGGCCAACGGCGCGGCGACCGTGCGAGACCGCAACCAGCGCTCACGAGACATCCCCGCTCGGATCAGAACCAGCCCCTCAGCTTGAACCACAGGGCGGGCGCGAGCGCGCTCAGCGCGATCACGGCGAGCCCGTAGGGATAGCCCCAGGCCCAGTCCAGCTCCGGCATGTGCTTGAAGTTCATGCCGTACATCGACGCGACGAGCGTCGGCGGGATGCCGATGATCGACACCACCGTGAGCACGCGAAACGTGTTGTTCTGCTCGATGTTGATGAGGCCGAGGGCCGCGTCGAGCAGGAACTGCACCGTCTCGGAGAGCCGGGTCTCGAACTCCTCCAGCGAGGCGATGTCGAGGTGCAGCGTGTCGAGATGGGCATGGTCCTCCGGGCCGAGCCAGGCCTCCGCCTCGCTCGCCACGTAGGGCACCATCCGGTCGAGGCCGACGAGGGCGGAGCGCAGCTTGGCGAGGGCCTTCCCCCGGCGCCCGATCTCGCCGAGGATCCGGCGCAGGGCGAGGTCGCGCCGCTTGGGCGCCGAGGCCTCGCCGTGCCCCGCGTCGAAGTGGAAGACCCGGGTCGAGAGCGCGTCGAGCGCGTCGCTCATCGCCTCCAGGCTGTCCGCCATGGCGTCGACGAGTTCGGCCATCAGGGCGGTGAGCACCCCGACGCTGGTCTCCAGGCCGTCGCGCTCGGCCTGGCGCTGCTTGACCGCGTCGAAGGCCGCGAGCGGCTGGAAGCGGATCGAGACCAGCCGCTCGCGGGTCAGCACGAAGCCGAGCGGGCGAAGCCCGAGATCGCCCGGAACGAAGGACACCATCGGGGTGCTGAGGTAGAGCGCGTCGCGCCGCCGCCGCAGGCGGCTCGACCGCTCGACCTCGCTCAGGGCCGCGCGGCTGGGCACCTGGAGCCCCGTCGCCTCCTCGGCGAGCGCGATCTCGGTCTCGCTCGGATCGACGAGGTCGAGCCAGACCCCGTGAGGCGGCGGCGCCGCGCAGGCCTCGCCTTCGGCCACGACGCCGCCGGGGCCGTGCAGGGTGATCATCGGGGAAGGATCCTGGTGGGCCGGCTTGTTGGCGCAGAACGTCTTGACTTGCCCGAAGGGTCCGCATAGGTCAGCCGCGGCTCTGGCACTCACCGAAAGTGAGTGCTAACAGGCCGCGCCGACACCGTGCGGCCGCACCGACGCCGAGGCACCATCGCCAAGTGCTTGTGGGAAGCAAGAGGGCAGCACATGCAATTCCGTCCGCTGCACGACCGCGTGGTCGTCCGTCGCATCGAGAGCGAGGAGAAGACCAAGGGCGGCATCATCATCCCGGACACCGCCAAGGAGAAGCCCCAGGAGGGCGAGATCGTCGCCGTCGGCCCGGGCGCCCGCGACGAGACCGGCAAGGTGACCCCCCTCGACGTGAAGGCCGGTGACCGCGTGCTGTTCGGCAAGTGGTCGGGCACCGAGGTCAAGATCGACGGCCAGGACCTCCTGATCATGAAGGAGTCCGACATCATGGGCGTGCTCGCGTAAGGCGGCCCGGAATTCCGCCGCGACCCCCGCGCCGCCCCCGCGAGGCGGGCGCCGCGCCGGGGATCGCGCAAGACGACGATCGAACAGAGAGGTTTGGACATGGCAGCGAAAGACGTTCGTTTCGCCTCCGACGCCCGCGAGAAGATGCTGCGCGGCGTCGACATCCTGGCGGATGCGGTCAAGGTGACGCTCGGCCCGAAGGGCCGCAACGTGGTGATCGAGAAGAGCTTCGGGGCTCCGCGGATCACCAAGGACGGCGTGACGGTCGCCAAGGAGATCGAGCTCGCCGACAAGTTCGAGAACATGGGCGCCCAGATGGTGCGCGAAGTGGCCTCGAAGACCAACGACCTCGCGGGTGACGGCACCACCACGGCGACCGTGCTGGCCCAGGCCATCGTCAAGGAAGGCGCCAAGTACGTCGCCGCCGGCATGAACCCGATGGACCTCAAGCGCGGCATCGACCTCGCCGTCACCGCGGTCGTGAAGGACATCCAGGGCCGCTCCAAGAAGGTCTCGGCCTCCGAGGAGATCGCCCAGGTCGGCACCATCTCGGCCAACGGCGACAAGGACATCGGCCAGATGATCGCTCAGGCGATGCAGAAGGTCGGCAACGAGGGCGTGATCACGGTCGAGGAGGCCAAGACGGCCGAGACCGAGCTCGACGTGGTCGAGGGCATGCAGTTCGACCGCGGCTACCTCTCCCCGTACTTCATCACGAACGCGGAGAAGATGATCGCCGAGCTCGAGGATCCCTACATCCTGATCCACGAGAAGAAGCTGTCGTCGCTGCAGGCGATGCTGCCGGTGCTCGAGGCGGTGGTGCAGACCGGCAAGCCGCTGCTGATCGTGGCCGAGGACATCGAGGGCGAGGCGCTGGCCACGCTGGTGGTCAACAAGCTGCGCGGCGGTCTGAAGGTGGCGGCCGTGAAGGCGCCGGGCTTCGGCGACCG
The DNA here is from genome assembly GCF_029714205.1 of Methylobacterium sp. CB376. Lineage (NCBI taxonomy): Bacteria > Pseudomonadati > Pseudomonadota > Alphaproteobacteria > Hyphomicrobiales > Methylobacteriaceae > Methylobacterium > Methylobacterium sp. CB376. Next base: position 2,016,517 of record NZ_CP121648.1, read on the forward strand.
GCGCAAGGCGATGCTGGAGGACATCGCGATCCTGACCGCCGGTCAGATGATCGCGGAGGATCTCGGCATCAAGCTGGAGAACGTGACGCTTCCGATGCTCGGGCGGGCCAAGCGGGTGCGGATCGAGAAGGAGAACACCACGATCATCGATGGGGCCGGGGATAAGGCGGACATCGAGGCGCGGGTGGCGCAGATCAAGGCGCAGATCGAGGAGACGACCTCGGACTACGACCGGGAGAAGCTGCAGGAGCGCCTGGCGAAGCTGGCCGGGGGCGTGGCGGTGATCCGGGTCGGCGGCGCGACCGAGGTCGAGGTCAAGGAGAAGAAGGACCGCGTCGACGACGCGCTCCACGCGACCCGCGCGGCCGTGGAGGAGGGCATCGTCCCGGGCGGCGGCGCCGCCCTGCTGCGGGCTCGCGAGGCCATCAAGGACCTCAAGAGCGACAACGCCGACGTCCAGGCCGGCATCAAGATCGTCCTCAAGGCGCTTGAGGCTCCGATCCGCCAGATCGCCGCGAATGCCGGCGTCGAGGGCTCGATCGTGGTCGGCAAGGTCGCCGAGAACGGCTCGGCCACCTTCGGCTTCGACGCGCAGAACGAGACCTACGTCGACCTGATCCAGGCCGGCATCGTCGACCCGGCCAAGGTCGTGCGCACCGCCCTGCAGGACGCCGCCTCGGTGGCCGGCCTGCTGGTGACGACCGAGGCGATGGTCGCCGACGCGCCCAAGAAGGAGGCCCCGCCGGCCATGCCGGGCGGCGGCGGCATGGGCGGCATGGACTTCTGAGGTCCACTCGCCACCACGAGACGGAGAGGCCGCCGCGAGGCGGCCTCTCTGCGTTCGGGCCCCCGGTCGGCCCCGGCGACGGGTCGCCGCCGCCGCGCCTCGCCACGTTGTCGGCGCGCGGGCGCGCCCGGCCAAGTCGTCGCGAGGGCGCGGTCAGTCCGGCGGCCTGCGGAGACTGCAAAGCGTTCCGATGACGGGCCGGTAACTTCCGTCCGCTAACCTCGGGGCATGCGGATCACGATCATCTCCCTTGCCCTGCTCCTCTCCGCGGCCTCCGCCGAGGCGCAGACGCTGGAATTGGATCAGCGCCTGCGCAGCTGCCTGTTGGAACAGGCGCAGCAGACAACGAGCGAATCCAGGAAGGATGGCGAGAAGCCCGACCTCAAGCAGCAGGCGGGTCAGCTTCTCGGCCGCTGCGGCACCGATGTCGGGGCGTGGCTCTATGCCTGCCGGGCGGAGCGCAGCGAGCCCGATTGCAGCCGTGGGGCGGACGTCCGCGCCGTGGCGGCGCTGCAGGGCGGCAAGGGCGCCGGCGGGGACGCGAGCAAGGGCGGCGGCCACTGACCGCCGCGCTGGGGCGCCTTCAGCGCCCCTTCCACTGCGGCGGGCGCTTGCCCAGGAAGGCCTCGATCCCCTCGCGGAAATCCTCGCTCGTGTAACACATCAGGATCAGGTCGTCGCCCGCCTCGGAGGGGACCGCCTGGATGCGGCGCAGCCCCTCCTTGGTGGCGCGCAGGGTCAGCGGGGCCTGGGCCGCGACGGTGAGGGCGAGCGCCTCGGTGCGGGCCGCGAGCGCGTCCGCGTCCGGCACGACCTCGTGCAGGAAGCCCGCCGCCTTCGCCTCCTCGGCCTCGTAGAGCCGGCCCGTAAAGATCATCTCCTTGACCCGGGCCGCGCCGACCAGGCCCGAGAGCCGCGCGAGGCTCGACAGCGAGAGGCAATTGCCGAGGGTCCGGGCGATCGGGAAGCCGAACCGGGCCTCCGCGGAGGCGACGCGCAGGTCGCAGCAGGCCGCGATCGCCGCCCCGCCGCCCGTGCAGGCCCCCGCGACCGACGCGATGGTCGGGACCCGGCAGGTCTCCAGGGTCGACAGGATGCGGTCGATGCGCCGCTCGTAATCGAGCGGGTCCTGCGGCGTCGTGAAGGCGCGGAACTGGGCGATGTCCGTCCCCGCCGCGAAGGCCTTGCCGCCGGCCCCGGAGATGACGAGCACCCGCACCGAGGGATCCTCGTTGACGCGCGCGCAGAAGGCGGCGAGGTCCTCGTACATCGCGAAGGTGAGCGCGTTGCGCGCCTGCGGCCGGTTGAAGGTCGCGCGGGCGATGCCCCCGTCGATCGAGACCAGCAACTCGTCCGTCCGTCCCTCGCTGCCCATCTGGCGCACTCCCTGATCTGTCTCGTCCCGGGTTAGCGGCCCGGCGCCCCGCCCACAAGCGCCGGTCCGGGCCGCGCCGTCCCGCGGACCGCCGCGCGGGTGGACAAGGTCCGGCGCGACCTCCGCGGCCACGCTTGCCGTGCTGTGCGCGGGCCGGATCAGGGGCGAGGGAGACGGGACGATGCGCGCGGCCGTGGTGATCGCCGGATGGGCCCTCGGCTTGGCCGCCGGGGCGGCGCAGGCCCAGGTGAACAACGACGACCTCGTGCCCTGCGTGCCGGAGGGCGAGGTCCGCGTGATGCCCTGCCCGACCACCGTCTTCTCCGGCGTTCCGGGCAGGACGGCCGGCCCTTCCCGCAGGGCGACCAAGTCGCGTGCAACAACCAGAATTTCGGCGACCCGGCCCCCGGCCAGACGAAGACCTGCTTCGACGCGCGCCGCGGCGAGCGCCGATCGGAGCGGGCCCGGCGGCGTTCGGCGGTGACGCCGGCGGCGGGCCCGCAACGGAGTGGCCCTCGCCGGATGCGGACGGGTCCGCTCAGGCGCGCAGCCAGACCTCGTAGCAGGCGGTGGCATCGGCAAGGTTGGACCGCTCCCGGAGTGCCGCCAGGAACGACGTGTCGGTCATCTCCCGAAGCGTGGGATTGAGTGGGCATGTCTGGACGAAGACGGCATCGGCCTTCGCCAGGTAGGCGCGTGCCTCGTCGACCGTCAGCTTGCCGACCGTCCGCAAGGGATCGAGCCAGAGTTTGGTGCCGGGCGTGGGAGAGGCGCCGAGAAGGCGGCCGAAAGGTTCGACGTAGCCGATCGTGGTCACCCGCATCGGCGGGTGGACGAGGTTGCGCCGTCGCACCAACTCGCCCATGGCCGCGACCTCGCGCGCCCATGCGAGGCTCATCGCGGGTTCGGTCGCGTTCAGGCCGCCCGCGAAGGCGGAATCGGCCCCTTGGACGATCACCTTGGTTGCCTCGGGGCCGTGCCAGAGGGCCGTGTAGCGATCGGCGACCGTGCTGGTCCGCTGCGGGACGAGCGCGCGCCCGATCACCGCGTCGAGTGCGGGCTCGCGCCTCATGGAGGCGAGGTGATGGACCGCCATCGTGCTCCCGCGGCGCAGGATGGACTCCGCCAGAGGGTAGGCCGCGGTCACCAGGAGAGCGACGACGAGTGCGCTCGCCCCATGATCGCCCCGGGATGGGCGGGGCGGTCGGGCCGAGCGTGCGGCGAATCCGCCGAGCGGACCGAAGGCCAGGACGATGACCGGGAACAGGGCGAGGTTGCCGGTGCCCTGGCTCTCGGTCGCCAGAACGGCCAGCACCGCCGCGGCGATCGGACGGTCTTGATCTCTCGACGAATAAACGAGCGTAGAAAATTGCAGTAAGCAACTGATATAAATGGTGCTTTTACACCTGAAGTAATCGTATAACTCATATCGAAATCCATAATAAACTTCTGTGAAATTGCTCTGTTTGGTCGAATTAATAATATGAGGTAATCTGCAATATGTCATATCTAGCTTGCATAATCGCATGCTGTCATAGCACTGTTGCCAATTATCTATGATGCATCGCCATCATGCTAATCCGTAATCGGCTTCGCCTGATTCTTCTCGAACTCTTGATAGGATGGCATCATCGCTGTGGCGGATCAATCCCTTTTGTACCCTAACGTAATAAAGCGCTATTAGGCAATCAGCTTGGTATGAAACTCCGCCTGTGCCGCCTGAATTCAACGTGCGAAGAAAATAAAACGAGAGATGTAGTCAAATTTCATCATGATCGACACTCACATCGAAGCTCCCTTTATGGCAGCGAAGAGGTGTGACAAGGCCCAAGGGCGCATTTCGGCGAATCCCAGGATGCCGCGCATCGACGACCTGAGGTGCAGTCTGCGAGACGTCCCACGACAAGACCAAAAAGGCGCTCCGCAGAGTGGTCGTTCAGGCAACGCCAGCGCGAGGACCACGCCGTATCTCCGGCCGCGCGGGCGGCCGGCCAACGCCGACGTGTCGCGCCAGGATCGCTTGCCTCCGGGCCGGGCGAGCACCCTCTCGCGAGGCGTGCATGATCTGCGCGTTTCGCGCGGCCGCCCGCGCGGTCATCCGGCCCGCCGCGTGGCGGGGCGGGGAGCGCGTCGCCTCGACACGCCCCTTCGCGCCCGGTCGGGCCGCCCGACCGCGCGGATTCGCGTGCCTCATCGAGAAGGGGCGATCCCACCCGGGAGCGGAACCCCGCGCCGGGCCGCGCTCACACGCGGTCCGGTTGATGGCTTCGCCATCTCCCATTTCGGCCATGCGGATGTCGGCGTCGCTCAGGCGCCGCGCCCAGGCGCCGCGCAGGCTTGGGATCAGGGATCCGCTTCGATCAAGCGGATCCCGGATCAGGCCCCGGCGCACGCGCGGGCGGAGTGCGGGGCGAGGCGCACGACGCCGCGCCCCGCCGCCTTGGCGGCGTAGAGCGCCTGGTCCGCCAGCCGGTAGAGGCCCTCCCCGTCGAGACTGTCGCGCGGGGCGAAGGCGACCCCGATGCTCACCCCCACGGTGAGCGGGGGAAAGCCCGCGAGGGCGAAGGGGGCGTGGAGCGCCTCGATCAGGCGGCGGGCCATGGCCTCGGCATTGACCGGCTGGTTCGTGCGGGTCTGGAGAATCACGAACTCGTCCCCGCCGATCCGCGCCGCCGTGTCCTCGGTCCGGATGATGCGCCGGATCCGCTCGGCCGCGGCGCACAGGAGCGCGTCGCCGGCCGCGTGGCCGAAGCGGTCGTTCACCTCCTTGAAATGGTCGAGGTCGAGGCAGAGCAGCGCGAAGGCGCCGCCGTAGCGCTGCACCAGGGCCAGTTCCTGCTGCAACCGGTCGCGCAGCAGCAGGCGGTTCGGCAGGCCCGTGAGCGCGTCGTGGAGCGCCAGATGCGCGATCCGGCTCTCCGCCTCCTTGCGCTCCGAGATGTCGCGCACCGCCGCCACGTAGCCGGTGGGCAGGCCCGTCCCGCCCTCGCGCATCACGCTGAACGTCGCCTCGACCCAGACGAAGCGGCCGTCCTTGCGCCGGTAGCGCTGCCGGCCCACGACCCGGTCGGCCTCGCCGCGGCTCACGCGGTCGAGCAGGGCGCGGTAGCCCGCCGCGTCGTCCGGGTGGACGCCGTCGATCGGGCGGGTGCCGACGAGTTCCTCGGGCGCGTAGCCGAGGAGGGGGAGCGAGGCCGGCGAGACGTAGCGCCGGGTCGTATCCGCGTCGGCGAGCACGATCATGTCGGAGGCGCTCTCGGCCAGGAGCCGGAAATGCGCCTCGCTGGTGCGCAGGACCGCCTCGGTGTGGCGCAGGCGCAGATGCGCGCCGACGATCGCCGCGAGATCCGCGAGGCGCGCGCGCTCCTCGGGCGAGACGCGGCGCGGGGTCGGGCCGAGCACGGCCAGCACCCCGAGGCGCAGGCCCGGAGCCAGGATCAGCGGAACTCCGGCGAAGAACCTCAGGGAGGTCCCGCGCGCCCGGCCCGCCTCGGAGACGCGCGGATCCTCCGCCGCATCCTCGACCACCAGCACCTCGTCGCCCAGGAGGACCTGCGCGCAGAGCGCGGCCGCCCGGGGCGCCTCCGCGACCGGGAGCCCGCACGCCGCCTCGATCCGGTGGCCCTCCGCCCCCGCGCGCGACACCAGGGCGGCCGGCAGGCCGAGCAGGGCCGCGGCCGTGCGGCACATCGCGTCGAGGTGGGACTCCGCCCCACTTCCGAACGGCCGCGGACCCCACGCCGGATCCGGGCGTCTCGTCACAGCAGCAGTCGAAACGGACATGCGGCCTGCCTGCAAGTCTGCCGATCGATCAGGATGAACCGACCCCGCTGTTGTAGAGCGGCTTCCGAAAAAATCCCTTAATCGGCTCCTGGACGGCCCGGATTCTTCCGGAAGTTCCAGATCTTAGGCCCAATTGGGGAGCCCCGTGGGTGTCCTGCGGCCGGCGAAGACCGAGACGGCGGAGATCACATCTCCGACATGGCTATGCCGGATTAGCTATGTCTGTCAAAGATTGTAAAAGTCTCGATGGTGTTTTCGGTGTGACTGCGCGGTCAGATTGTGATGACGTAAGGATAGAAGCATTGCCTGATATTTTGCGTCAAGGCGCTGTCCATGAAGGCGAAACTTGCCGGGATTGACGCCGCGTGACGGCCCCGAGCGGCCGGACAGGGGCAAGGGGTGGGATGCGCTCAGGGCCCGGGGCGCAGGATCAGCCGGTTCCGCGAGGCGCCGAGCACCGCCCGGTCCGCCTCGGCCGGCCGCCTCCTCCATGCCGATCCCCTCCTGCCTCGCGACCAGCGCCTCCGCCTCGACCACGAGGTGGCTCGCAGGGGTGCCGTCCCGCCGGATGCCGAGGTCGCCTGAGGAGCCGAACACCGCCTTGCCGACGAGCGCTGCCGGGCCTTCGCGGACGCGGCCCGCGAAGTCGCGCCCGGGGGTGCGGGGCGGAGGCGCGGGGCGGAGGCGCGGGGCGGAGGTGCGGGGCGGGGGTCCGGGGCGGGGGTCCGGGGCGGGGGTCCGGGGAAAGACCGCGGAGGGCATCGGGCCGAGCGCCGCCTTGGCGTCGGAGGGGTTCACGGCCGCGGCCTCGCCGGCGACCAGGGCCTCGTCCGCGCGGGCGCGGCCGATCTCCCGCCCATCCGGGATCCTCTCGGCGCTGCCGGGCCGGGCCGATCCGGGGCCGGCGCCGGGACCGCGGACCTGATCGAGGGCATGGCCGACGAGGCGGCCGGCCACGCCAAGCAGGGGATCGACGGCCTCACGGGCGACCGGAAGCTTCAGGCCGAGGGGAGGGCGCAGGAGCTGAAGGGCCGAGCGCTGAAGGGGCTCGGCGAAGCCAAGGACGCCGTCGAGGCGATCCGCGAGACGTTCTGACCGGGCAGGCCCCGGCCCGGCCGGGGCGGCCCCCGGCGCGGGGCGCTCGGCGACGACGAGGCGGCCCGCCGGCTCGGCTGCGAGCCCGGCACGGTCGAGAGCCGGCTCGGCCGGGGCCGGGCGCGCCTCGCCGCCCTGGTCGGCGGGGACGCGGCCTGAGCCGGGCCTCAGCTCGCGCGCAGCAGCGGCACGGCGCCGGGCTCGGCGAGGGGGGCGGTGCGGATCGGCACCGGGCCGCCGCTGCGCGGCCCGCCGCGGCAGTCGAGCGGCAGCACCACCACCACGCGGGTGCCGCGGGCGACCGAGCTCTCGAGCAGCAGTTCGCCGTCGTGCAGGCCGACGAGGCCCCGCACCACGGAGAGCCCGAGCCCCGTGCCCTCGTGCATCCGCGCATAGGCCGCCGAGTCGCCCGCCTGGAAGAACGGATCGCCCAGCCGCGGCAGGTCGGCCTCCGCGATGCCGACGCCGGTATCGGTGACGGACATCTCGATGCGGTCGTAGATCGCCCTCACCGCGACCGTGATCCGCCCGCCCCGCGGCGTGAACTTCACGGCGTTCGACAGCAGGTTGATCAGCATCTGGCGGCAGGCGCGCGGATCCGCCGTGAGTTCCGGCAGGTCGCGGGGGACGTCGCGCATCAGCTCGATGCCGCCCTGGTCGGCGCGCAGCTGCATCAGGTCGCAGCAGCCGTTGACCAGGGCGCGCAGGTCGAACGGTTCCGGCGCGAAGTCGAAGCTGCCGCTCTGGATCTTGGTGAGGTCGAGGAGCGCGTTCACGACCTCCAGGAGGTGCCGGCCGGAGCCGTGGATGATCGCCGCGTATTCGCGCTGCCGCTCCGGCGGCAGGGCGAGGTTGGCCTCGGCCGAGAGCATCTCGGAGAAGCCGATGATCGCGTTGAGCGGGGTGCGCAACTCGTGGCTGACCACCGCGAGGAAGCGGCTCTTGACCGCGTCGGCGCGCTCCGCCTCGGCGCGGGCCTGCTCCATCTCCTCCGCGTGGCGGCGCTGCTCGGACACGTCGCGGGTCACCGCCACCACGGCGCTGTGGTGGGGGGCGCCGGCCCGCGCGCCGGGCGGCACCCGGTGGGCGCGCATCTCGACCCAGATCACCCGGCCCGCCTCGCCCGAGGCTGCGAGGTCGGTGTGCAGGCGCACCTGCACGGTCACCGGCCCGTCGAGGCTGCCCGCGTCGCTGATCGCCTTCAGGAAGGCCGGCCGGTCCTGGACGTGGATCCGGCCGAGGAGGCCGCGGCCGAGGAGCGTCTGCGGCGCCGCCCCGGCCAGGCGCAGCGCCCCGCGGCTCGCCTGGACCACGCCGCCGCCGCGGTCGTGCCAGGTCACGAGGTCGTCGATGACGTCGAGGAGCAGGGCGTTGCGCGCCGAGGCCTGCTGGAGGCGGTCGTTCCAGCTGCCCTCGCGACGCCGGAATTCGAGCGCCAGGGAGAGCACGTGGCAGATCGCCGTGACGGCGAAGACCGGCATCGCCAGGGCCGCCGACCAGGCGAGCGGGGGTTCCGCGGGCGGGTCCAGGCAGGCGATCGCGACCGCCGCCGCCGCCGCGATCCCGGCCGCCGCGATGGCGGCCCGGTGGGTGCCGGCCATCAGCGCCTCGATCGGGATCAGCGCGAGCCAGAGCGTCGCGGCCGAGACCGGACCCCCGGTGAGCTGCGCGAGGCAGACGATGAAGCCCGCATGGGCCGCGGCCGAGAGGGCGTGCGCCGGGGTCAGCCGCCCCGTCCGGGCGAGCAGGAAGGCCGCCACCACCGGCAGCATGAGGCAGACGGCGACGCCCGCCTCCAGCAGCGACGGCACCCCCCGCCAGAGCAGGTAGGGGGGCAGCAGCGCCATGCTCACCGCGCCGGTCGCCAGGCGCGAGATCAGGAAACGCTCGTGGCGGCCCCGCTCGCCGGATTCCTCCGAGACGGAGTCGTGCACGAGGCCCGCGAGGCGGGCGTCGATCAGGGTCGCCAAGGCCTTGTTGATACGCACACCGCCACGCCAGCACCGGGGACCCACGAGGCCTCCAGCACCCCTCGACTCCAACGCCCCGACCCTCGCAGAGCCGGCTTAAACGATCGTTAGACGAGGCGGCGCGGCCGGCTCAGCCCGTCATGGCGCGGGCCTCGTAGCCGGCCCGGGCCAGCGCCTGCGCCACGTCGAGGGCCTGCGCGTCCGTGGTGACGCTCACCCGGCCCTGGCCGAGATCGACCGCGACCGCCGCCTCGGGGTCGAGCCGCCGCAGCGCCCGGGTGACGGCCTCGACGCAGCCGCCGCAGGTCATTCCCTCCACCTGCATCAGCAGTTCCACGCGCTCGCCCCCGCCGGGCTGCTGTCCCTGATGCGCCATGATCCGCACTCCTGAAATCCGCGCCCCCGCCGGGCGGGGCGGCCGCCGGGGCCGCCGGGCGGATGTCGGGCCGGCCGCGCCCCGGGGCAAGGGGCGCAGGGCAAGGGGCGCAGGGCAAGGGGCGCAGGGCAACGGGCGCAGGGCAAGGGGCGCGGCGCCAGGGGCGCGGGGCGTGCGGCGCCGCAAGAAGCCCGGGGACGTGACCGGGCGCCCGCTTGCGGGGGCCGCGAGGCTCGGCGACAAGTTCGGGATGTCCGGGCCCATGGGCCCGCCGGTCCGCGAGTTTCGGGAGGTGCTCCGCCATGGCCCTGACGACCGGCCGCCGTGCCGAAGGGCCGTCCGCGGGTCTCGTCTCCCTCTGCCTCGCGGCGCTGCTCGGCGGCGGCCTCTGCCTCACGGTGGCGTTCCTCTCCGCGCCCGCCCTCGGCGTGGTGGCGGGGCTCGCCCTGGTCTGGAGCATCGCCGCCAGCGTGGCGGCGGGTCTCGGCTGGCGGGCCGCCCGGCGCGCCGCCGCGCAGGCCGAGAAGCTCTCGGGCGAGGTCGATCTCCTGTCGCGGCGCCTGCTCGCCCTGGAGCAGCGCCCGGCCCCGGCGGCGGGGCCGGAGCCGCCGCGTCAGCAAAGCGGCGAGGCCGATCTCTCGGAACTGACCGCCGAGATCGGGCTCCTCGGCAGCATCGTGCGCGAGATCGCCGTGACGGTGGCGGCGCAGGACCAGGAGATCGCGCGGCTGAAGCAGCCGCCCCCGCCGCCGCCTCCCGCCTCCAAGAATCCCATTCCCGAGCGTCCCGCTCCCGAGGCTCCTCGCCCGCCCGCTTCCGAGCCGGGGATCCGCCCGCGGAGCGAGGCTCCGCCGCGGGGTCGGTCCCTGCCGGGGGAGCAGGCCGCGCCGCGCCCCTTCGTGCCGGAGCCCGCCCTGCCGCGCCCGGTCGCCTCCGGCGCCGAGGCGCGGCGGCGCGAGCAGGCGATCCTGGAGGCCCTGACCCAGGGCGGGCTCGAAGTGCATCTCCAGCCCATCGTCAGCCTCCCCCAGCGCAAGGTGGCCTTCTACGAGGCGCTCACCCGCCTCAGCCTCGGGGAGGCGCGGCTCACCCCGGCGGAGTTCATCCCGACGCTCGAACGCCACGGCCGCACCACGGAACTCGACCGGCTGATGCTCGCGCGCGTGACGGCGATCGGCCGCCAGCTGGCGGCGCGGGGCAGCACCGCCGCGGTGGCCTACGCGCTCTCGCCGAGTTCGCTGTTCGAGCCCGGCTTCCTGCGCGGGCTCGGCCGGCTGATCGAGGCGCATCCCGAACTCGCCGGGCGGATGATCCTGGCGCTGCCCCAGCGCAGCCTGCGCAGCCTCGACGGCGAGCAGAGCGCGGCGCTCGCCGCCCTGCGCGGGCGGATCCCCCTCGCCCTCGACCGGGCGGGGGATCTGCGCTTCGACGGTTCCGCCCTCGCGGCGCTCGGCATCGCCTACGCCAAGGTGCCGGCGGACCTGCTGCTCGGCCGGCGCGGCGGCACCCCGGAGGTCGCGCCGGAGGACCTCGCCGCGGCCCTGGCGCGCGCGGGCATCCGGCTGATCGCCGAGGCCGTGGAGCGCGACGCCGACGTGCCCGACCTGATCGACCTCGACCTGCCGCTGGCCCAGGGGGACGTCTTCGCCGCGCCCCGGATCGTGCGCCCCGAGGTGCTCCAGCCGCCGGAGGCGCCCCCCGAGCCGGAGCCGCCCGACCCCGCGCCGCCGGCCGAGGACCCGCCGGTGCGGCGCTCCTTCCGGGATTTCCTGCGCCGGGCGGTGTAGGGGCGCCTCAGCGTCCGGGCCAGTCCCGGTAGGCGAGGCGCCGGGCGGCGCGGCGCACCCGGTCGGCCGGGGTGAGGCCGAGCACCCGCGCCCGGTAGGCCGGGTCGCCGACGATCCGGGCCAGATTGTCCGAGAGGGTGCGGGCGAAGCCGGTCATGCTGAAATTCGCCTCCCAGAGCGCCCGGCAGCGCCGCTGGCGCGCCGGCACGTCGTCGTCGCGCCAGACCGCCCGGATGGCCTCGACCAGCTGTCGGCGGCTTGCGGCCACGACGAGCGTGTCCTCGAACCGGCCGGCGCGGACCTGCGGCAGCAGGCCGCCGGTGTCGAGCATCACCGGGATCCGGCCTCGCGACAGGACCTCGTACATGCGCACGGTCCAGTTGCCGATGCCGCGGTCGCAGACCACGAAGTCCGACTGCTCGATGTTGGCGGCGAATTCCGCGGCGGCCTGCTCGACCGGCAGGCCCTGGGCCCAGAACTTGTCCCGGATGATGTAGTTCGAGGTGAAGCCCGGGGTGCGGGCGAGATACGCGAGCGTGCGCCGCCGCGTGCCGCGGTTGCGCAGGGTGCCGCAGAAGCCGATCACCGGCGTCGCGCCCGGCGGCTTGGCGACGATCCCCTCCGGATGCGTGATCCAGACGTAGGGCAGGATGAATTCGTGCGGCAGCCGCCACGCCCGCGTCAGGCCGGTGCGGTAGACGATCGCGTCCCGGCCCGGCGCGTCGATGATGACGTCGTAGTCGGTCTGGGCGAAGACGACGAGGGGCTTGCCGCCCCCCTCGACGACGCCCTCGACCCGGCAATGGACATGCGTGCGGGCGTCGCGGACGAGGCTCGGGACCACCACGAGGTCGCTCTCCGCCTCGCTGCCCACCCGCTCCAGGGCGGCGTGCGACAGGAAGATGCGCAGGAACGGGTCGGGCTCGGCCGGGAGGAAGATCTTCGGGAGTCTGTCGCCTTCGTCCACGGTCGTCCGCCCGCCCGCCGCACCGGGGCTCGTCTAGAGCAGGATCCGATCGCGTTGCAATCGGGGGCTGCTCTAGGTTCTTGATGTTGCCGCATTTTCTGCGACGGACCGGTGGCCCCTCCTGCGGGCGGTGCGCGAGCGCATGGCCCTGCCTGGCGGCCGCCGGGCTCGTCGTCGGGGCGGCGAACCTCTTCCTGCCCTTCATGATCCTGCCGATCTATGCGGTGATCCGGCTGATCGACCCGCGCCTCTCGGAGGCGCCGGCGACGCTCGGGGCCGCGCCCCTGCGCCGCTTCCGCGCCGGGACGCTGCCCCTGACCCTGCCGGGGCTCGTCTCGGGCGCCGCCTTCATGGTCTCGCTCGCGGTGTCGATGTACGTGGTGCCGAGCCTCGCCATCGGCGACCGCTACCAGACGCTCGCGACGCTCACGGGCCGCGCCTTCCCGTTCATGCGCAACGAGGAACTGGCCTCGACCGCCGCCACGATCCTGCTCGTCCTCGCGGTTGCGATCGTGGTCGGTTCGACGCCGCCGGCGCGCCGCCTGGGGGGCAGCGCATGACGCTCACCGAACGGGCGGCCTGCGCCGCCATCTGCATCGCGGCGATCCTGGCCGCCCCGTTCCTGATCGCCCCGCTCGCCGTCACGGTCGCGGTCTCGTTCGGGTCGAGCCCGGTCTTCACCCGGCCGCCGCCCGCCTGGTCGACGCGCCGGTACGAGCGGATCCTCACCTCCCGCGACCTCTGGCCGGCGGCCCTCACCTCGCTCAGGGTCGCCCTCCTCTCGACCGGCCTCGCCCTCGTGGTCGGGACGCTCCGCGCCATCGCGGTGGTGCGCGGCCGCTTCCTGGGCCGCGAGGCGCTCGTCACCCAGCAACGACATGCGCTTCCAGCGCGGGGGCGGCTACGGCGCGACGCGATCGCGGCCCCTTGGCTGCGCGCCGCGACGGGCCGCCGCCCCCGCGCCTCAGCGCAGCACGCTCGCCCCCGCCGCCCGCAATCCCGCATAGACGAGGCCGGAAGCGGCGGCGAGGCAGAGGAGCGCCCGGGCATTCGGCGCCATCCGGCCCTCCGCGCCGTCGTGGAAATCCGCCTCCGGCTTGCGGCCGGTGACCATCGCCCGGACGACGCGGTCTTTCAGGACGAGTTCGTAGGTCAGGTTCGCCAGCACGTGCAGGGCGGCGAGGCCCAGGATGATCCAGAAGCCCCGCGCATGGTAGAAGGCCGCGCGGCCGTTGAGCCAGTCGGACCCGACCTTGACGAGCGGGCCCTCCGCGACGGCGTCGTCGCTGGTGAACAGGCCCGTCCCCGCCTGGGCGGCGGCCGCGAGCAGCAGCAGGACGATCATCACGCTGCCGAGCGGGTTGTGGCCCCGGTAATGCGGCCTCGCCCCGGCGAGGGCGGCCCGCAGATAGGCGCCGACGCGGCCCGGCGTGGGAAGGAAGTGGGCGAACCGCGCCGTCTCCGACCCGACCAGGCCCCAGATCAGCCGGAAGATCAGCAGGCACAGGATGGCGTAGCCGTTCAGCCGATGCAGGTAGAGCGTGGGATCGTGGCTGAAGCGCTGCGTCGCGTAGGCGCTGAGGATCAGCGCCACGAGACCCCAGTGGAACAGGCGCGTGGGCAGGTCCCAGACCTTGATCCCGGCGCGCCGGGACGCCTCCCGCGGACCGGACGACCTGATCTCCGTCATTTCTTGAGGCGGTATTCCTTGTGGCAGGCGCCGCACTGCGCGACGACCTTCGGCATCGTCGCCGCGAAGGAGGCCTGGTCGGTGATGCTGCCGAGGGCCGAAGTCGAATCCGCCGCCAGCTTCGTGAAGCGCGCCGCGACGTCGTCCTTGTGCGACCAGATCGCCGGCAGGGCCTCGGTGTCGCGGCCGCTCTTCGAATCCTCCGGGAACAGGTCGGGCAGCTTCCTCGCCCCCTCGGCGTAGGTCGCCAGGGCCGTCTTGACGGGGGCGATGTCGAACGGCGCCTCGCCCTTCAGGATCCCGGCCACCGGCTTCGTGACGTCGCCGAAGGATTTCAGGATCTTCTTGCGCGCGTCGATCGCATAGAGATTTTGGGCTTGGGCGAGACAAGAACCGAAAACGCTGAGCAGCAGGGCGACGAGGACGCGTTTCAAGACGGTCTCCTGGGTCATCGAAAAGCGCTTTACCCAAAGAAACGCGAACCGGATTTCCGTCGCGCCTCATTGTCGGCATCAGGCCCAACCGTCCCCACTCTGTCAAGCGGGTGCGCGAAGCCGACGGAGGATGGTGGAGATACGACGCAGAGAGATGTCCGGCCGCCCGCGCGCCCGATCCACCCGTGCCGCGCCGAGAACCCGAGCCGGAACGATCGGACGGAGCGCGCGCCGATCTGGCCGTGACGGCCGCGACATTCCGATTTGTCGGGCGCTTGCCCGCGATCGACGCTGCGGATCCGCGCGGTGCAAAGCGTCCATCGGGAATGTCGCGCCTCTCCTGGCGGCGGGCGGCAGGGCGCCGCAAGCGTGACCGCAGCAAGCGCGGGGCCCGCCCCCTCAGGCCGCATCCTGCGCGGGCCAGGGATCCGCGGCGGCCTGCGTCGCGCGGAAGGCGACGAGCGTCATGTCGTCCCGCCGCGCCTCGTCGCCGCGATAGGCGGCGAGATCGGCCTCGAGCCCGGTGAGCTGCTCGGGCAACGACCGCCTGGCGCGGGCCGCGAGCCGCGCCGCGACGCCGGCATGTCCGATGAGGCGCGGCCGGGCACCGGGAGAGGGCGCTCCCATCTGGTCGGTGATGCCGTCCGTCATCAGGTAGAAGCTCGTCCCCGGCGCGACGGCGATCACCTGATCCTCCGCGGGCGCGGTCCCGCGGCCCGCCGGCGGCTCCCGCCCGCCATCCGGATAGCCGAGGCCCCGGCGCGCGCCGCGCTCGCGGGTGACGACCCCGTCGCGGATGACCGTGAGCGACAGGCCGGCCCCGGCGAAGCGCAGGCGGCGCGCGGCGGGGTCGTAGACGCAGATCCCGCAATCGAGTCCGTCGTCGGATTCCGCCCCGCGCCCGTCCTGGCGCAGCTGCGCGCGCACGAGGGCGTCGAGCCCGGCGAGCAGGGCGGCGGGCGAGCGCAGGCCGCGCTCGTGCAGGAGCCGGTCCAGGGCCGTCGCCACGATCAGGGTCAGGAAGGCGCCCGGTACCCCGTGCCCGGTGCAATCCGCCACCACGATGACCGCGAGCCCGTCGATCTGCTCCAGCCAGAAATAGTCGCCGCCGACGAGGTGCAGCGGCTCCCACAGCACCGCCACGTCGAGCCCCGACCCGGCGAGCGCGGCGCGGTCCGGCAGGACCGAGGCCTGGATGCGGCGCGCGTAGGCGATGCTCTCGATCACCTGCCGGTTCGCCTGGGCGAGCTCCGCGTGGGCGCTCTCGAGCGCCTGCAGGAGCCGCTTGGCCTCGTCGCCGCTGCGCAGGCCCTCGACCATGCGGTTGAAGGCCGAGGTGATCGCGTCGATCTCGTTGCTCGGCCGGGCGGCGTCCCCGAGATCGACCGCGGTCCAGCGCTTGTGCTCGACCGCGCGCATCGCCCCGAGCAGGCGGGCGAGGGGCGCGAGCACGTGGCGGCGCACGGTGGCGTGGAGCGTCAGCACGAAGGCCAGCATCAGCACGAGGCTCGTGCCGAGGGCGAGCAGCGCCTGGCGCCAGGCATTGTCCCGCAGGGATTCCGCCGAGAGGGCGACCGTGAGGGTGCCGCCGGCCCGGCCGTCGCCGGGCGAAGCGACGTCCGCGCTCGCCTGGATCAGGTCGAAGGCGCGCCGCGGCGTCTCGCCCGCGCTCGCGATCAGGCGGCCCTCGGGGTCGCGCAGGGCGGCGGAGCGGAAGGCCGGATCGAGGGCGAGGGCCCGCAACGGGCCGGCGAGCGCCTCGGGGGCCCCGGCGAGGCCGGGCCGGGCGAGCGCCGCGGCGGTGATCCCGGCGAGCAGGGACGCCCGCTCGCCGTAGAGCCGCAGCTGGTCCAGGTACGAGACGAGGGCGATGCCGATCTGCGTCAGCAGCACCACCACGGCGATGACCGGGTAGATGCGCAGGAACAGGGTATGGGCGAGGCTGTCGAGGTTGCGGCCCCGCGCGGCGCCCCGCAGGGCGCCGGGCCGCATGATGTCCGCGACCCGGTCCCGGTCGGCCGCGGCCGCGGCGAGGCTCCCCGGCAGCGGCACCTCGCCCCGACGCAGCGGCATGGCTCCCCGCAGCGCACCGCGGCGGGGGAGCGGAACGGCCCCGCTCACGAGGCCGGCTCGCAGGCGACGCGGTTGCGCCCTGCCGCCTTGGCGGCGTAGAGCGCCGCGTCGGCGCGGTTGAGCCACTCCGCCAGCGCGTCGCCGGGGCGCAGGACCGCGAGGCCGAGGCTCGCCGTGATGGCGAGCGGCCCCTTCTCCGAGGCGACGCGCGTTCCGGCCACGGCCGCGCGCAGCCGCTCCGCGAAGGCGAGGCCGGCCTCCCGGTCCGTCTCCGCGAGCAGGATGGCGAATTCCTCGCCCCCCATGCGCCCGATCCCGTCGCGCTCCCGCAGCAGCCCCCGGCAGGTCTCCACGAAGGCCACGAGGGCCGCGTCCCCGGCCGCGTGGCCGAAGGCGTCGTTGATCGTCTTGAAGCGGTCGAGGTCGAGCATCAGCAGGCAGGCCGGCAGGCCGCCGCTTCGGCCGCGCTCGGCCTCGCGGGCCCCGACCGCCAGGAAGCGGCGGCGGGTCAGCGCCCCGGTCAGGTGGTCGGTGTCGGCGGCCCGCCGCAACTCGCCCTCGAGGCGGATGCGCTGCTCGATCTCCCCCGAGAGCGCCGCGTTGAGGGCCTGCATCTCGCGCTGCTGCTCCGCCAGCCGGGCATTGGCGCGCTGCAGGTCGCCCTGCATGCGGTCGCTCAGGCGCACGAGCCGGCGCTGCTCGCGGTAGCTGCGCCGGTAGGCCTGCGCGAGGTCGCGCACGCCGCCCGCCACTTCGGACAGGCGGTCGAGCATCAGGTCGGTGCGGGCGAGCACCGCCTCCTCGGTGCCGAACAGGCTGAAGGCGTCGGCGACCGGCGCCGGGGAGACCTTCCGCACGCTCACGCCCGCACCTCCCGCACCATCTCGAAGCGCGCGTGGGTGAAGTCCGCGGCGAAGTCCTCGCCCGCCTCCTCGATCGCGTCGTCGCCCTCGGCGAAGACCCAGCGCACGCAGACCGGCCGCCCCCCGGCCGCCGCGTCCTCGAGCGGCAGGAACAGGTTCATCAGGGCCTTGGCGCTCGACGAGTTGAAGTAGGCGAGCGCGATCTCCAGCGTCAGGGGCTCCGTCCCGCCCGCCGCCAGGTGCCCGCGCAGCGCCTGGAGCAGCGGCCCGAAGAAGGCCGCCGCGTCCTCCGGATAGGACTCGCCGCGGATCGCGAGCCGCCCCGCCGCGAAGTCGAACTCGACCTCGGGCGAACGGCTGGTCGGCGGGATCTGGATGCGGTCCATCGCGAATCCTCGGCTCTCAGATGCGGGCCTTGAGGCAGAACAGGCTGAGCTCGTCGCCGATGTCCTGGAAGCCGTACTCGACCGGCGCGCTGGCCCGGCGGGCGATCTCGATCAGGCCGATGCTGCCCCCGAGGCTGCCCTCGTCCGGCGGCTGGCGCAGCTTCTCGCGGTAGTGGCGCTTCAGGTCCTCCGCCGAGAGAGCGGCGATGTGGTCGAGCCGCCCGCGCAGGGCCGCGACGTCCGCCCGCCGGACCTCGTTGGCGCAGACCACGACGAAGCGGCCGTCCTCGGCGCCGACCGCGATCATCCCGGCGCTCGCCCGCGGGCCCGCCGGGACCTCGCCCGCGGCCACCTTCCGGGCGGAGTAGCGGATGATGTTCTGCGCCTGCTCGACGAAGATCGAGAACACCCGCTTGGCGATCGAGGCGTCGGTCTCCTGCTGCTGCATGCGCAGCCTCAGCACCTCGCCCAGCGACATCATCACGTTCTCCGAGAGGTCGCCGCCGAAGGACAGCAGGACGCCGTTGCGCTTCGAGGCCTCGTAGAAGGAGATGAAGTCGTGTCCGAGCACCCGCGCCTCCCCGCCGGCCAGCACGGGGCGATGGTCGATGTCGCGCGTGCCGCACCCTCAGCGATAGCCGCGTGGCCTCACCAAAGTCTTAAGTGCGGACCCGAAGGTACCGTAAACCCGGCGCAAATCTGAGTTTCATCCGCGGAAGGGTGCGATGAATTTCGAGGCAATTTGACCAGTATATGTCCATCGGCCGAGACGTTTGCTGAGCGCGACCTTCCCGGCGACGGCGCCTCCGCGGGAGGCGGCGAGCCGCCTCCCGCGATGACGGGCGCTCCGCGCCTCACTGCGTCAGCGGGCAGCCGCTGTCCTTGGGCGACAGGAACGCCTTCTCGCCGGGGATCGTGGCCAGGAGCTTGTAATAGTCCCAGGGCGCCTTCGACTCGGCCGGCGTCTTCACCTGGAACAGGTACATGTCGTGGACCATGCGGCCGTTCGCCTGCACCTTGCCGCCGCGGCCGAAGAAGTCGTCGACCGGCAATTCGCGCATCTTGCGGGCGACCGCCTCGGTCTCGTCCGTGCCGGCCGCCTTCACGGCCTTCAGGTAGTGGGTGACCGACGAGTAGGTGCCGGCCTGGATCATGCTCGGCATCCGCCCGAACCGGGCCATGTAGCGCTTGGCGAAGCCCCGGGCCTGATCGTCGAGGTCCCAGTAGTAGCCCTCGGTGAGCACGATGCCCTGGGCGGCCTTGAGCCCGATGCCGTGCACCTCCGCCAGGGTGAAGAGCAGGGCCGCGAGGCGCTGGCCGCCCTGGACGATGCCGAACTCCGCCGCCTGCTTGATCGAGTTCGAGGTGTCGAGCCCTGCATTGGCGAGGCCGATGACCTTGGCGCCCGAGCCCTGGGCCTGGAGCAGGAAGGAGGAGAAGTCCTGCGCGCTCAGGGGATGGCGCACGCTGCCGAGCACCTTGCCGCCCTTGGCCTCGACGAACTTCGTCGTGTCGGCCTGCAGCGCCGTGCCGAAGGCGTAGTCGGCGGTGATGAAGAACCAGGTGTCGCCGCCATTCTCGACCAGGGAGCCGCCGGTGCCGACCGCCAGGGCGTGCGTGTCGTAGGCCCAATGGAACCCGTAGGGCGTGCATTGCTTGCCGGTGAGGTCCGTCGTCGCGGCCCCGTCCACGATGGTGATCCGCTTCTTCTCGCGCGAGAGCCCCTGCACGGCGAGGGCCACCGAGGAGGTGGTCAGCTCCATGATCGCGTCGACCTTGTCGGTGTCGTACCACTGGCGGGCGACGTTGGAGGCGATGTCGGGCTTGTTCTGGTGGTCCGCGTCGACGATCTGGACCGGCGCGCCGAGCACGCTGCCGCCGAAATCCTCGACCGCCATCCTGGCCGCCTCGACCGAGCCGCGCCCGCCGAAATCGGCGTAGACGCCCGACTGGTCGTTGAGGATGCCGATCTTGACGACGCCGTCCGAGATCCGGCCCGGGTCGGCCTGCTGGGCGAGGGCGCCCGGGCCGGCGACGAGCCCTTGGGCGGCGAGGAGCGCGAGGCCGAGCGCGGTGGTGCGGGCGAGCGCCCGGGTCAGGGTCCGCATGAGGTTTCTCTCCCGATCGGCGGACCCGGCCGGCCCGCCCTGTCGTTGGCGGCGCCGATAACAGGGCCGCGGGCGCGCCGAATCAAGCGTCCGCGCGCCCTCCGGCCGTAAGCCTTTCGGCGCAGGGCCGACCCGCCCGAGAGGCCCGGTCCCTTTCTGATGCGCGGACGCCTATATGGCTCTATAACGCGCGGCATCACGCTCGCGTCAGACGTTTCGATCGATCGCAGGTCCACGATGCTCGGTGCCATCGCCAAGAAGATTTTCGGGTCGTCCAACGACCGTCGGGTGAAGGGCTATCGGCCCCGGGTCGCGGCCATCAACGCCCTCGAGCCCGAGATGGAGGCCCTGAGCGACGAGGCCCTGCGCGCCCGCACCGACGCGCTCAAGGCCGAGGTCGCGGCCGGCAAGAGCCTCGACGACATCCTGGTGCCGGCCTTCGCCACCGTGCGCGAGGCGGCCAAGCGGGTGCTCGGCCAGCGGCATTTCGACGTCCAGCTGATCGGCGGCATGGTGCTGCACGAGGGCGGCATCGCCGAGATGAAGACCGGCGAGGGCAAGACCCTGGTGGCGACCCTGGCCACCTACCTCAACGCGCTCGCCGGCCAGGGCGTCCACGTCGTCACGGTCAACGACTACCTGGCGCGGCGCGACGCCGAGTGGATGGGCCGGGTCTACGGCTTCCTCGGCCTCAGCACCGGCATCATCGTGCACGGGCTCGACGACGCCGAGCGCAAGGCGGCCTATGCCTGCGACATCACCTACGGCACCAACAACGAGTACGGCTTCGACTACCTGCGCGACAACATGAAGTACGAGCTGGGCCAGATGGTCCAGCGCGGCCACGCCTTCGCGATCGTGGACGAGGTCGACTCGATCCTGATCGACGAGGCGCGCACGCCGCTGATCATCTCGGGGCCGATCGACGACCGCTCCGACCTCTACGTCGCCATCGACGCGCTGATGCCGCGGCTCGCGCGCGAGGATTACGACCTCGACGAGAAGCAGCGCACGGTCTCGCTCACCGAGAGCGGCAACGAGCACATCGAGGAGCTGCTGCGCGAGGCGGGGGTGCTGCGGGAGGGCGACCTCTACGACGCGCACAACATCACGATCGTCCACCACGTGAACCAGGCCCTGCGCGCCCACACCCTGTTCACGCGGGACAAGGACTACATCGTCCGCAACGACGAGGTCGTCATCATCGACGAGTTCACCGGCCGCATGATGCCGGGCCGGCGCTACTCGGAGGGCCTGCACCAGGCGCTGGAGGCCAAGGAGCGGGTCACGATCCAGCCCGAGAATCAGACGCTGGCCTCGATCACCTTCCAGAACTACTTCCGCCTCTACAAGAAGCTCGCCGGCATGACCGGCACCGCCTCGACCGAGGCGGACGAGTTCCAGGAGATCTACAACCTCGGCGTGGTCGAGATCCCGACCAACCGCCCGGTCGAGCGCGTGGACGAGGACGACGAGGTCTATCGCACGGCCGAGGAGAAGTACGCCGCGATCATCGCGGAGATCGACAAGGCGCATGCCCGCCACCAGCCGGTCCTGGTCGGGACGGGCTCGATCGAGCGCTCGGAGCACATCGCGGCCCTCCTGGAGAGGCACGGCTACCGGCCGCTCGACTACAGCAACCTCTCGGCCATGGAGGAGGTCTACGCGGCGGCCCGCGAGGGGCGGGTGACCAAGCGCTTCGCGGTGCTGAACGCGCGCTTCCACGAGCAGGAGGCCTACATCGTGGCGCAGGCCGGCGTGCCCGGCGCCATCACCATCGCCACCAACATGGCCGGCCGCGGCACCGACATCAAGCTCGGCGGCAACGTCGAGATGCGGGTGGCGCAGGAACTCGCCGAGGTTCCGGAGGGGCCGGAGCGGCAGGCGCGCGTCGATGCGATCCGCCGGGAGATCGACGAGAACCGGGCCCAGGTGCTGGCCTCGGGCGAGCCGGCGGATCCGGAGGCGGGCCGCAAATCCGCCCTGCCGGGCGGGCTCTACATCGTCGGCACCGAGCGCAACGAGAGCCGGCGCATCGACAACCAGCTGCGCGGCCGCTCCGGCCGCCAGGGCGATCCCGGGCGCTCCAAGTTCTACCTGTCGCTCCAGGACGACCTGATGCGCATCTTCGGCTCCGACCGCATGGACGGCATGCTGCAGAAGCTCGGCCTGGAGCAGGGCGAGGCGATCATCCATCCGTGGATCAACAAGGCCATCGCCAAGGCGCAGCAGAAGGTCGAAGCCCGCAACTTCGACATGCGCAAGAACGTGCTCAAGTACGACAACGTGATGAACGACCAGCGCAAGGTGGTGTTCGAGCAGCGCCGGGAGTTCATGGCGCAGGAGAGCGTGCGCGAGACGGTGGACGAGATGCGCCACGGGGTCGTGGACGACGTGGTGGCGCAGCACATCCCGGAGGACGCCTATCCGGAGCAGTGGGACGTGGCGGGCCTGCGCGAGGCGATCGGCGCGCAGCTCAACCTCGATGTCCCGGTCGAGGACTGGGCCAAGGAGGAGGGGATCGCCGACGAGGAGATCCGCGACCGCCTGCGCAAGGCCGCCGACGAGGGCTACGCGGCCCGGGTCGAGCGCAACGGCCCCGACCTGATGGCCTACGTGGAGAAGCAGGTCCTGCTGCAGAGCCTCGACCACCTCTGGCGCGAGCACCTCGTGACCCTCGACCACCTGCGGCAGGTGATCGGCTGGCGCGGCATCGCGCAGCGCGACCCGCTCAACGAGTACAAGTCGGAGGCCTTCGAGCTCTTCAACGGCCTGATCGGCTCCCTGCGCGAGCAGGTGACCGGCCAGCTCATGCGCATCGAGATCATGATGCAGGAGCCGGAGGCCCCGAGCCTGCCGCCGATGTTCGCCCAGCACCTCGACCCGGTCACGGGCGAGAACGAGTTCGCGCTGCCGCAGGGCTCCGGCAGCTTCGGCGGCGGGGGCGGTGCCTTCGGCTACGCGGCGCAGGACCTCTCGGCGGACGCGGCGGTGCTGGAGCGCGACCCGACCGACGCCTCGACCTGGGGCCGCGTCGGCCGCAACGAGCCCTGCCCCTGCGGCTCGGGCAAGAAGTACAAGCACTGCCACGGCCGCTTCAGCGGCGAGGCGTGAGCGGCGCGGTCCCGGCCCCGCGCGGGCGCCGGGATCGCCTCGGCGGCCCCGCCTCGCCCGGCTGGGCCGTGCCCTGATGCAGGCAGATCACAGGCGGCCGTGCAGGACGGGAATGCCGCCATGCACCCGGAAATTGCCGCAAAGCGCCACCACGCTGCCGGCATGGTCGCGATGGGCTGGAAGGCGCGTCGCGCCGCGCCGCACCTCCCGTGCGGTTCCCTCTGCTCTCGGCGTTATGTCCTTGGCTTCGTGTCCTTGGCGTTTCGTTAAGCAATCGCCGCCATCCTGCTTGCACCTTTCCTGGAGATCCAGCGTGCGCGCTCTGTCTTCTTTCGGCCTCTCGCGCGTGAGCGCGTGTGCGGCGCTCGTCGCCGTCGTCGCCGTCGCGGCGCCGCAGGCCGCCTCGGCCCGTGACAATGTCGGCGCCGCGATCCTCGGTGGGGCGGCGGCCGGCGTCCTCGGCGGCGTCGCGGCCGGGGCGATCATCAACGGCGCCCAGGCCGCCCCGCCCCCGCCGGTCTACGTCGCGCCCCCGCCGCGCCGGGTCTACGTCGAGGAGCCGGAGCCCGTCGTGGTCCGCCGCCGCGCCCCGGTCTGCCACTTCGAGCGCCGCAAGGTCTGGCTCGACGACGAATCCTTCACCTACCGCCGCGTCGAGGTCTGCGAGTAGGGACCACGGTCACGGCGACGGCGCGAGGGCACCGGCGACGGTGCCCTTTTTCGTGGGCGGAGACGGCCCCGCGGGCCGAGGGGCAGGGGAGGGCGCCGTGTCACGGGCCTGACACCGGCCTCGCGCAGAAGGGCCGCGCCGCGGCCGCCCGGTCGCGACGCCCCGTGAGGTGT
This sequence comes from Methylobacterium sp. CB376, assembly GCF_029714205.1. Lineage (NCBI taxonomy): Bacteria > Pseudomonadati > Pseudomonadota > Alphaproteobacteria > Hyphomicrobiales > Methylobacteriaceae > Methylobacterium > Methylobacterium sp. CB376. Next base: position 2,040,168 of record NZ_CP121648.1, read on the forward strand.
CCATGCCCGTCCCCCGTCTCCTCGTCCTCGCGCTGCTGGCCACCTCGGTCCCCGCCCTCGCCGAGCCGCAGGCCTTCCCGGCCGTGCTCGCCGGGCACGCGATCCTGCCGGCCCTGAGCGTCATCCCGGCGCCTGCCGACGCGCCGAAGGATCTCACGGTCTCGGGCAAGTTCACCACCGGCCGCCGCGTGGACGAGGTCGGCTCGGTCGAGGGCCTTTCGATGGGCCACCCGACCGGGGTCAAGCTGCCCTTCCGGGGCCAGCCGCTGCAGGGCCATTCCGGCATCAAGCGCATGGCCGACGGCACCTTCTGGGTGCTGACCGACAACGGCTACGGCACCAAGGCGTATTCGCCGGACGCCATGCTGTACCTGAACCGCTACCGGATCGACTTCGACAAGGGAACCGTCGAGCGGCTGGAGACGATCTTCCTGCGCGATCCCGACCGGCGCGTCCCCTTCCGGATCGCCAACGAGGGCACGGAGAGCCGCTACCTGACCGGCAGCGACTTCGACCCCGAGAGCTTCCAGTTCGTCGGCGACGACCTCTGGATCGGCGAGGAATTCGGCCCCTACCTGATCCGGGCCGACCGCAGCGGCCGGGTCAAGGCGGTGATCGAGACCAGCGTGGCCGGCAAGCCCGCCCGCTCGCCCGACCACTTCGCGGTCACGACCCCGCCGGTCCCGACCGCTCCGGTCGTGTTCACCGTGAAGCGCTCCAAGGGCTTCGAGGGCATGGCGGCCTCGCCCGACGGGCGCTTCCTCTACCCGCTCCTGGAGGGCCCGCTCTGGGACGCGGACGCCAAGGATTGGGAGAAGACGGACGGCCGCGAAGATCTGCGCATCCTCGAATTCGACGTCGCGGCCGCCTCCTGGACGGGCCGGTTCTGGACCTATCCGCTGGAGCGCAACGGCCACGCGATCGGCGACTTCAACATGATCGACGCCGCGACCGCGCTGATCATCGAGCGCGACGACGGGGAGGGGACTGCCGACAAGGCCTGCCCGGCGGGGGAGAAGCGGCCCGACTGCTTCTCGGTGCCGGCGCAGTTCAAGCGCGTCGTCAAGATCGAGATGACCGAGGCGAACCGGGGCGGCCCGGTGCGCAAGATCGGCTTCATCGACCTGATGCGGATCGCCGATCCGCACAAGCGCGCCCGCAAGCCGCTGACCGACGGGGTGCTGGCCTTCCCGTTCTTCACGATCGAGAACGTGGACGTGGTCGACGACCGGCACATCGTCGTGGGCAACGACAACAACCTGCCCTTCTCGGCCAGCCGCGACCCCAACCGCGCCGACGACAACGAGTTCGTGCTGCTGGAGGTGGCCGAGTTCCTGAAGGCGAAGTAGCGGTCGTAGGCGCGACGGGCGGCGGGCCCGTCGCGCCTGGCCCGGCTTTCTCGACATGCAGCAGTGCGAGAGCGTGGGGGTGGGGAGCCGTCCGAGGTCTCCGGAATCGTCGCGACCGGAGACCTCGTCCGCCCTCATCACAAAATGACGGACGCCGCGCCGGCCGGGTCTGACCTGGTGCGGATCGAGAGTATAAAGCTTCGAGATTTCGGGACTTTCCGCTGCGCGGAGACCGGCTATATCGCAAGTTATGCCGTCTTCGCGGGGTCGAATGATGTCGGAAAGTCGAAACCGCTCGATGTCGTGAGATTTGTCCGCGATTGTCTCATGCGACATCGGCGGTCGAACGCCGCGTCGTGACTTGCGTCCTCGATATCGGCGAGCCGGATCGCGGTTCGATCGTGGCCCGCGAGAGCTTGCATTACGCCCGCCACGTCGGTGGCCCTTCCCAGGAGTTCCTGAGATTCGGCTTCCGCAAAGGAGATTTCGTGACCAACGAGAACGAGGTGACCGGGGACGCGACCTCGGTCCATCGTGATCGCCAGAAACTCGATGAGCCGGACTTCCAGGCCTTCCTGGAAGCCCTGGATTGGGCCGTTGCCGGGGCGAGGGGCCTGCTCGGCACGGCCGAGCGGGCCTGACCCGCGCCGCCTCAATGCCCCCCGCCCAGATACGCCGCCCGCACGGCGGGGTCGGAGCGCAGCTGCTCGGCCGGGCCCTGGAAGCGGATGCGGCCGTTCTCCAGCACGTAGGCGTGGTCCGCGACGGCGAGCGCCGCCATGGCGAATTGCTCGACGAGGAGCATCGTCACCTGCTCCTCCTTGAGTCGCCGGATGGTGCGGAACACCTCCTCGACCAGCTTCGGCGCCAGACCCATCGAGGGCTCGTCGAGGAGAAGGATCTCCGGGCGCAGCATCAGGGCGCGACCCATGGCCAGCATCTGCTGCTCGCCGCCCGAGAGCGTGCCGGCGAGCTGCGCCCGCCGCTCCTTGAGGCGCGGGAAGAGGGCGTAGATCCGGTCCCGGTCGGCGGCCACGTCCCCCTTCGGCCGCGACCCGGTCAGCCGCGGGAAGGCGCCGAGCGTCAGGTTGTCCTCGACGGTGAGCGTCGGGAAGACCCGGCGCCCTTCGGGCGAGTGGGCGAGCCCGGCCCGGGCGACCTCGTGGCTGTCGAGCCCGCCGATCTCGCGGCCGTTGAGGCGGATCGAGCCCGCCCGCGGCTTGATCATCCCGGAGAGCGCCCGCATCGTCGTGGTCTTGCCGGCCCCGTTCGAGCCGATCAGGGTCACGACCTGCCCCTTCGGCACCGCGAAGGTCAGGCCGTGCAGCACCTCCACCTGGCCGTAGCCGGCGGCCAGCCCCGTGACGTCGAGCATGCGCGCTACTCCGCGGCGTCGGCAACCGGGCTGCCGAGATAGGCTTCGATGACCTTCGGGTCGGACTGGACCTCGCGGGCGTTGCCCTCGGCGATCTTGTGGCCGAAATCGAGCACGCTGACGCGGTCGCACAGCCCCATCACCACGTCCATGTGGTGCTCGATCAGGATGACGGTGATGCCGGCGTCCCGGATCTTGCGGATGATCGTGGTCAGTTCGGCGATGTCCGGGGCGGTCAGGCCCGCCGCCGGCTCGTCGAGGAGGAGGAGCACCGGGTCGAGGGCCAGCGCCCGGCCGATCTCCAAGAGGCGCTGCTTGCCGTAGGGCAGGTTGCGCGCCTCGACCTGCGCCAGGGCGCCGAGGCCCACGAAGTCGAGCATCGCCATGGCGCGGGCGCGCGCCTCGCGCTCCTCGCGCCGCCGCCGGGGCGTCGACAGGATCGCGTCGAACAGCGTGCCCTGGAAGCTGTGGTGGAGCCCGACCAGCACGTTCTCCAGGGCGGTCATCTCGCGGAAGAGCTGCACGTTCTGGAAGGTCCGCGCCACGCCCGCGAGCGCGATCTCGGAGGGGGTGCGACCGTCGAGGCGGTTGGCGCCGGCCAGCACCACGGCCCCGTCGGTCGGCTGGTAGATGCCGGTGAGCACGTTCATCATCGTGCTCTTGCCCGAGCCGTTCGGTCCGATCAGGCCGTGGATCGTGCCCGGCCGCACGGCGAGGTCGACGCCCGCCAGCGCCTTGAGGCCGCCGAACTGCATCACGGCGCCCTCGACCCGGAGCAGCGGATCGGTGCCCTCGCGGCCGCCCTGGCGGATCAGCGCCTCGCCCGCGGCCGTGAGCAGCCGGCCCTCGCCCGTGTGGGCCGGGCGCAGGAAGGGCAGCTTCTCGCGCAGGTAGCCGACGATCCCCTCGGGCAGGTAGTAGACCACGAACAGGATCATCAGCCCGAAGACCGTGAGCCGGTAATCGGTCACCGACTGGAGCGCCAGGGTCGCCGGGAAGAAGGCGATGCAGAGCAGGGCCGGCACCAGGAGGGCGAAGCGGTTCTCCCGGCGGCGCAGGAAGGCGACGGCGAGGATCGCCACGGCGAGCGCCGCGATGCCGCCCGCCATCATTCGCACGAGTTCGATGTCGGCGAGGATGTTCGGCATCATCACCACGATGGCGGCCCCGATCAGCGGCCCCGAGCGCGACTTGCGCCCGCCCATGGTCACCGCGAGCAGGAACAGCACCGTCAGTTCGAAACCGTAGGTGTTGGGGGCGACGTAGCGCTCGGACCACGCGAAGAGCGCGCCGGCGAGGCCCGCGAGCCCGGCCGAGATCACGAAGGCGTAGACCTTGTAGCGGTAGACGCTGACGCCCATGCAGTCGCAGGCGATGGGCGAGTCGCGCAGGGCCTCGAAGGCCCGCCCGAAGGGCGAGCGCACCACCCGGTTCACCACCAGGATGGTGAGGAGCAGGCAGGCGCAGACGAGGTAGTAGAATTCGAGCCGGCGGCCCGCCGCCCCCCAGGGCGAGGACAGGCCCAGGAGCGAGAAGTCGAGCACGCGGGCCGGCGGCAGGGTGATGCCGAGGGGCCCGTTGGTGAGATCGGTCATCTCGTTGATGAAGATCTGCACGATCGTCCCGAAGGCGAGGGTCACCATGGCGAGGTAGGGGCCGCTCACCCGCAGCGCCGGGATCGCCAGCAGCAGCCCGAACGCCGCCGTGACGCCGATGCCGGCAAGGAGCCCGAGCCAGATGCCGAGCTTGAACTTGAGGAACAGCACGGCGGCCGCGTAGGCGCCGACCCCGAACAGGCCCGCATGGCCGAGGGAGACCTGGCCCGTGTAGCCGACCACGATGTCGAGGCCGAGGATCAGGATCGCGTAGATCGCGATCACGGTGACGAGGTGGATGTAGTACTGGCTGCCGACGAGGTGCGGGAAGGCCGCGAGTCCCAGGATCAGCAGGGCCGCGCCCAGGATCCCGGCGAAGCGGCCGAGGCCCGGGGCGGCGGGCGGCGCGGTCTCGCGGGCGAGGACCGGCGCGGAGGCGGACGGCGCCATGACGTCAGACCTTCTTGATCACCGCCTTGCCGAACAGGCCGACCGGCCGCACGGCGAGGACGAGGAGGAGCAGGATGAGGCCGGGCACGTCCTTGTAGCCCGTCGAGATGTAGAAGCCCGTGAGGGTCTCGGCGACGCCGAGGATGAGCCCGCCCACGATGACGCCGAGGCCCGATTCGAGGCCGCCGATGATCGCCACCGCGAAGGCCTTGAGCGCCAGCACCGAGCCCATCGTGGCGCCGGTCAGCGTCACGGGCGCGACCAGCACGCCCGCGAAGGCCGCCGTCATGGCGCTGATCGCGTAGGAGAGGGTGATGACCTTGCGGGTGTTGATGCCCATCAGCCCCGCCGCGTCGATGTCGTTCGAGGTGGCGACCACCGCCTTCCCCCAGATCGAGCGGCGGTTGAACAGCTCGACCGCCAGCATCATCAGCAGCGCGCCGGCCACGACCAACAGCTCCATCGGCAGCACCCGCACGCCGCCGAAGGTCAGGGCGGCCTCGGGCAGGGGCGAGGGGAATTTCAGGTCGTCGCGGCCCCAGATGTTCTCGGCCACGTTCTTGAAGATGATGCCGAGCGCGATGGTCGCCATGATCCATCCGTACTCGGACTTGATCTTCACGGCCGGGCGCACGCCGAGCCGCTCGACCAGCGCCCCGAGGGCGAAGCCGAAGACCAGCACGAGGGGCAGCATCAGCCAGTAGCCCGTGAAGGGCACCAGCGTCAGGCCGAACAGGGCGCCGAGCATCAGCGCCTCGCCCTGACCGAAATTCAGCGTCTTCGACGTCGCGAAGGTGAGCTGGTAGCCGAAGGCGATGGCCGCGTAGATCATGCCGACCGCGACGCCGCTCGCCACGAGCTGCAGGAAGATGTGCATGGGGGACCCCGGGGGAGGCCGTGAGGCATGTGGCCAGCGCGGAGATCCGCGCGGGGCCGTGCGATCGGTCGGCTGGGAAAGGGCGCCCCGGCGGTACGGCGCGGGGCCGCTCCGCCGAGGCTTGCGTCTTCGCATCGTCGTCGTCGCCGAACCGGTGACCGCCTCGGCGGACGACGCCTGGAGCATTGTCCGACGAAGCGGATGCCGGTCCGTCGAAGACGAGGCGGCAGGATCGAAGATCGAGACCTGCGCCCGGTTGCAACGTGATCGGGCGTTGCTCTAGTTCGACGCCTTCTCCTTCATGCGCACGACGCCCGCGTTCTTGGCGTCCTCGTCCTTGGCGTAGACGATGCGGCCGTCCTGCACCTTGCCGAACACGACCATGTTGCGGGTGATGGCGTTGTGGTCGGTCTTGGTGAAGGGGTGGTCGTAGGTCGTCACCACGCCCTCGACCTTCTCCTTCAGGTCCTCCAGCGCCGCGCGGATCTTCGGCCCGTCGGTGCCGCCGGCCTGCTTGATCGCCGCGGCCAGCAGGTAGACCGAATCGTAGCCCTGCGCGCCCGCCACCGGGGTCGGGATCTTGGAGACCTTGTAGGTGGCGTAGTAGCCCTCGAGGAAGGCCTTGCGCCGGGGCAGGGTCTTATCCTCGATGAAGGTCTGGGGCATGGTCACGCCGTTGCCGTTCGGCCCGGCGATGTCGATGAAGCTCTGCATCGAGGACGGCCACGAGGTGATCATCGGCACCTTCCAGCCGAGCTTGGCCATGCCGTTGGCGATCTGGCCGAGTTCCGGCCCGATCCCGTAGGCCAGGATCACGTCCGCGCCCGCCGCCTGCGACTTCAGCAGCTGGGGCGTCATGTCGACGTCCTTGATGTTGAATTTCTCTACGGTGACCGGGGTCACGCCCTTGGTCTTGAGATATTTCTCCAGATCCTCGCGCCCGAGCTGGCCGTAATTGGTGGAATCGGCCAGGATCGCGATCTTCTTGAAGCCGCGGGTGATCGCCTCGTCGGCCATCATGCCGGCCTGCAGCACGTCGTAGGCCGAGGTCCGGAACACGTAATTGGCGTCGTAATCCGGCGGGTTGAACTGGTTGGTGATGATCGTGCCGGTCGCCACGTTGTTGATCACCGGGATCTCGGCTTCCTGGTAGAAGCGCTGGGCCGCGAGCGCCACGCCGGTGTTGATGAAGCCGAGCGTGGCGACGACCTTCTCCTTGTTGATCAGTTCCTGGGCGACCTGGGCCCCGACCTCGTTCTTGGCCTCGTCGTCGCGCTCGACGATCTGGAGCTGGCGGCCGAGCACGCCGCCCTTCTGGTTGATCTCCTGCACCGCGAGCCGCACGCCGTCGCGCATCGACACGCCCATCGACGAGGATCCGCCCGTGAAGGGCCCGGACACGCCGATCTTGATGGGGTCCGCGGCCCGGGCCGGGCCGGCGAGGATCGTCGCGCAGGCGAGCGCCGCCGCGAGGGCGGTGACGGGCAATCGCATGAGGGTCTCCTCCGAGGTCGCTTCTTTGCTTGCCGGCCCGTTGGGATCGGACCTTGGGGCCGGGATGAAACGGGAATTGGCAGCGCTTGTCGACTGCGTCTTTAGATGTAGACGCTGGGGCCCGAGGCGTCCCGCGCGCCCTCGCGGCGCGCGACAGCTTGCGGATGTCACGCGCCGCGATGCACGCCCGCGGCGAGAACTCCGCGGGCGCAAGCAAAGCCGCCGGCGGCGCGGCGCGGGGCCGGGCGGCCGACTCCCCGGCCTTGACAGGTGACCAAGAAGTCACATAACCACGCGGCATGGATCGGGTCTTCGAAGCTCTGGCGCATCCGGCCCGGCGGGCGCTGCTCGATCTCCTGGTCGCGCGCGACGGCCGGACGCTGGCCGACCTGCACCGGAACGGATCCGCCCCGATGACGCGGTTCGGGGTGATGAAGCACCTGCGCGTGCTGGAAGAGGCCGGCCTCGTGACGGCGCGGCGGCACGGGCGCGAGAAACTCCACTACCTCAACCCGGCTCCCATCCAGCAGGTCGCGGACCGCTGGATCAGCCGGTTCGCCGCGCCGTTCGTGCGCACCATGGTCGACATCAAGGATCGGCTCGAAGGCAGCGATCCGCAGCACGGGAGATCTCCTGCGATGACCGAAGCGGCCCCGCGCCACGTCTACGAACTCTACATCGCGGCGACGCCGCAGGCGGTGTGGGACGTGCTGACGGACGACGCCAAGACCCCGCTCTACCAGCACTTCAACATGACCTCGCGCACCCAGTGGCGGGTCGGGGGCGCCATCACCTTCCTGATGGGCGAGCGCCCGGTGATCGTCGGCGAGATCGTCGAATTGTCGCCGCCGGGGCGCCTCGTGATGAGCTTCCACGCCCGCTGGTCGCCGGAGGTCGCCGCCGACGCGCCCTCCCGCGTCACCTGGGAGATCACCCCGGCGGGGCCGAAGGCCTGCCGGCTGAGGCTGATCCATGACGGCTTCGCCGGGGACACCGCCACCGCGCGGGCGGTCACCGCGGGCTGGCCCGAGACGCTGTCGCGCCTCAAGACGCTGATCGAGACCGGCACGCCCCTGGAGGTCGAGGCCGCCTACGCGCCGGCCGCCGGGTAGCGGGCCGGCACGGCGCAGGCCCGCTCACCTCCACGCGCCCGCCTGGAGCAGCGCCCGGTCACGGTGCAATCGGGCGCAGGTCTCGATCTTCGATCCTGCCGCCTTGTCTTCGACGGACCGGCATCCGCTTCGTCGGACAATGCTCTCCGCATCATTCGCCGAAGCGGTCACCGGTTCGGCGGCGAACCGAAGGACCGCGTCGGCGAGAAACGCCGCGAAGCCAAGAGACCCAAGCAGAAGTGCCCCATGCCATTCTGCTCAGGGGGCGGCCTTGCCCGCCTCGTCCTTGGCCGGGACCTGGGTGATGCCGCCGATCACCCGGACCGGACGGTTGCCGGAATCCGGCGGGGTCTTCCAGCCGGGATCGGCGGCGGGCGCGTTCGCCGCGACCGCGGGCTTGGCGGGCTCGGGCGCGGCGTCGCGCTTCAGGGCCGGCCTCGGCTCGACGAGGGCGGCCGGGCTCTCGACGGGCTTCGGCGCCGGCTTGGCGGTCCTGCGCGGCGCCGCGGGGCGGCGGATTGCGGGATTGTCGGGATTGAGTCCGAGCGGGTTCGCGTCCCGCGCGGCGCTCGGGGTCGGCGCCGGGCGCGCGGCCTGGGGCAGGCTCCGCTCGGGCTGCGGCAGGGGCCGGGCGGCGAGGCGGGGCTCCTCCGGCAGCGGCCCGCCGCGGCCGTAGGACGGGATGCGGGGAAGCGGCACGACCTCGGGGTCCCGCGGCAGCGGCCGGCCGAGGTCGCCGGGCGGCGCGATGCGGGCCTCGGCCTCGGTCCAGCCGTAGCCGGGGCGGCGCGCGCCCGGGACGATGCCCGGCGGGTAGAGGGGCGCCTCGATCCGGTCGCGGTCGAGCACGCGGCCCGAGCGCGCATCGACCGTGAGCCGGACCCGGTTGCCCCAGGGCGAATCGGCATCGAGCGTGTAGGTGTCGCCGTCGAAGCGCGGATGCGTGAAGCCCCGGTAGCCCTCGCGGCCGAGCCGCGCCAGCACGGCGCGGGGCGCGAGCACCGCGTCCACCTGCTCGGCCTCGTAGGAGACCTGCGCGCGGGCGGGCGAGGGCGCCGCGACGCCGAGCAGGGCGATCAGGCCCGCGAAGGCGAGCGCGGCCGCGGGGGCCGCGCTCCGAGTCGACCGCAGAGCGATCATGTCCCGCATTCCCTTGGTTTCGGGGCGGTGGGGTTCTCTCCCCGCATCCCCTTGTGCTCGGACCCGGCGAGTTAGACCTGCCGATTGGGGCGGGAATGCGGGGAGATCGCGACGCGCGTCCTCCCGCGGTCCCGCGCGGGCGGGGCCGCGGGAGACGCATCGCGCGGGACCGCGCCGGACGGCGTCAGAAGGCGCCGTCGCCGAAGGGCCGGTAGCGGCGAATCCCGGGCGAGCGGCGCGGCCCGAACGGGCGCTCCGCCTCGGGCGGGCGGTAATCGGCGCCCGGATGTCCCCGGCCGGGCCGGTACTCGGCACCCGGATGGCCCGCGCGCGGCCGGTACTCGGCGCCGTGCCGGTGGCGCCCCCGGGAGCCCGCGGCGCCGTGCCCGCCGAACTCGCCCCGGCGGATCCCGCCGCGGCCCGGCGCCCGCGGGCCGCCGTGGTGGCCGCGGCGAAAGCCGCCGAATCCGCCGCGGAAACCGCCGAATCCCCCGTGATAGCCGCCGCGGAAGCCGCCCCAGCCGCCGTGGAAGCCGCCGCCGTGGAAGCCGCCGCCGTGGAAGCCGCCGCCGTGGAAGCCGCCGCCGTGGAAGCCGCCCCCGTGGAAGCCGCGCGCCTCCGCCGATGGCATCGCGGCGAGGCCGAGGCCGAGCACGGCGAGTGTGATGATGACCGATCGGATCATGCGCTGTTCCAGACGTCTCCCGGACTTCCGTGTTCTGTCAGGCTGGCATCTCGGACGGATCCGTCGAGCGTCTTCAGCTGGACTGGTTAACCGGGCGCCGGTCGCGCGCTCCCGGGCGATGCCCCGGTGATCGCTCCGGCGCCCGGCGCGGCGCCGCGCGTCGCCTCGATTGCGGTCGAGCGGCGTCGCGCGACGGCGCACGGTCGCGCCGCCCGCTCCATCCTGTCCGCGCGCCCGTCGCCGCGATCTCGCCCCGATACGCTGGGACATCTCCGGCGATGCCCTGACGGACTCCGTTATGATCCCCAATGACTCAATTTTACTGAAGTTTAAGGTTTCATTAACACATCGTCACCCGTTTGGATGATGGCAGAATTACCCTGCCGTGATTTGATCACACGAGGTGATCGCAAGTCTGGACCATGAAATGGGGATGAAACCGTCCATCTGCACTGCCGACGATCGGGCCGGCGCGGCGAAACGCTGGGGCGCTCCGGCCGGGTGGGGGCGGGGGAGCCTCACGCGCCTCGCGCCCGGCGTGATCGCGCTCAGCCTCTCGCTGCTGACCTCGCCGGTCTCCGAGATCGTGCGGGACCGCTCGCCGCGGCAGGGGGCGTGCGAGGCGGCCCTGCACGATGTCGGCCTGCGCGAGGAATACGCTCATACCGACCCGCTCCTGATCGAGCAGACGATCGGGGACGAGGACGCGCTCCAGAGGGACCTCGACGCCCTGACGGCCGGCTGCCAGTCCTAGCCGCCTCGCCTCGTCTGGCCGACGCGCGACCGGCAGCGCTCCCGCGACGCGTCGGGCCATCGCCGCCTTGAGGGCAGGCTCCGCCCGGACCGCGCCGCCCCGCTTGGGCCGGCTCCGGAGCCGGCGCGAGGGGGGCGCGCCGGAACCGCGCTCACTCCCGCGCGCCCGCCGCCCGCCTGAGCGTCGGCAGCCCGATCCCGGCGGCGTCGAACCCGCCATCCACCGCCAGGATCTGGCCGGTCACGTAGGCGGCCCGCGGACCGGCGAGGAACAGGATCGCCTCGGCGATCTCCTCCTCCAGCCCGTAGCGGTTGAGCGGCACCGCGTCGTGGTAGTCGGCGCGGATCGCCGGGCTGTGCACGGCCTTCGCCATGGCGGTGTCGACCGGGCCGGGGGCGACGGCGTTGACCCGGATGCCGAGCCCGGCGAGCTCGACTGCCTGCTGCTTGGTCAGGTGGGCGAGCCCCGCCTTGCTGGTTCCGTAGGCGACGCGCAGGGTCGAGGCGCGCAGCCCCGAGATCGACGTGATGTTGACGATCCCCCCGCCGCCCGTGCGGGCCATCACCGGCGCGGCGGCCCGGGCGCAGAGGAACGGCCCGGTGAGGTTCACCGCGAGCACGCGCGCCCACTCGGCCGGGCTCGTGTCGAGGAGCGGCTTGAACACCGCGACCCCGGCATTGTTCACCAGGGCGTCGAGCCGGCCGAAGCGGTCGGCCGTGGCCGCCACCGCCCGCTCGACCCCGGCCTCGTCGGAGACGTCGCAGGTGAGGGCGAGGACGCGCTCGGGCGCGTCGAGCCCCGACGCGGCCGCGGCCAAGCCCTCGGCGTCGATGTCGAGGAGCGCCACCCGCCAGCCGTCGCGCAGGAAGAGCCGCGCCGTCGCGAGCCCGATGCCGCGGGCGGCGCCGGTGACGAGGGCGGTGCGGGCGGGCTCGGTCATGCGGGATCTCCGGAGGGGGATGGCGGCGCGTTGCGCGCCATGAAGGTTTCGGGCGAGCCCTGCGCCGCGTCCACGAAGACGACGTCGGTCGGTGCCCGGCGCGGCGTGTCGATCGAGAGGAAGACCACGGGCTCGGCCAGGATGCGCGGCAGGGCGTGCACGGTGCCGCGCTCGAAGACCAGCAGGTGGCCGGGCCCGAACTCCGCCTCGGCCGCCGGGTCGCCGATCCAGAAGGTGCCCCGCCCCGAGACCACGTAGAGGTACTCGTCGCATTCCCGGTGGAAGTGCGGCGGCGTCGGCCGGTAGACGCGGAAGACCCGCGCGCTCGCCGCCTCGCGGTCGGTCAGGTAGGTGTCGGCCAGCATCGTCTCGGCGGTGGCCGGCAGCGCCAGCGCCTCCGCGATGATGTCGAACCGGCCCGTGGCGGGCGTCCTCTCGGCCATCGTCTCCTCCCGCGGCCAGAGTGGACGCTCGGCCGCCCGCGCACAACCGGGGCGCGCCGATGCCCGGCGGACCGGGTTGTGGAGCGGGCCAAAAAAAAGGCCGCTCTCGCGAACGGCCCGAAGTCTAGGGAGGAAACGCCCAAGGAGGGCTGCGAGACCGCGACGCCATCGCGATCTCGCAATGCAACATTTAAGGCGCGCTGCAAAAACCGCAAGCGGAATTTAATGCGCGCCCCCGCTTCGCGCGCATGGCCGCCTCACGCTGTGCGCAGCAGCTCGGCTATTTCGCGCTTGAGGTCGTCGCGCAGGTCGTCGCGCGCGAGGGCGTAGGCGAGGTTGGCGACCAGGAAGCCGAGCTTCGAGCCGGTGTCGTAGGTCTTGCCGCGGTAGCGCATCCCGTAGAAGGCCTGGGTCTCGGCCAGCCGCTTCATGCCGTCGGTGAGCTGGATCTCGCCGCCCGCGCCCTTCTCGCCCCGGCCGAGGATGTCGAAGATCTCCGGCTGCAGGATGTAGCGGCCCGAGATGATGAGGTTGGAAGGCGCGGTGCCCCTCGGCGGCTTCTCCACCATGCCGGTGATCTCGAACGTGTCGCCGAAATCCTCGCCCACGCTGACGATGCCGTACTGGTGGGTCTGGTCGTGGGGCACCTCCTCGACCGCGATGACGTTGCCGCCGTGGCGCTCGTAGGCGGCGAGCATCTGCCGCATCGAGTCGCGGCTCAGCATGTCGGGCAGGATCACCGCGAAGGGCTCGTCGCCGACGATCTCGCGGGCGCACCAGACCGCGTGACCGAGGCCGAGCGGCGCCTGCTGGCGGGTGAAGCTGGTCTGCCCGGCCTGCGGCAGGTCGCGCTTCAACTCCTCGTAGGCTGCCTGCTTGCCGCGCTCCTGCAGGGTGCGGTCGAGCTCGAAGGCGATGTCGAAATGGTCCTCGATCACGCCCTTGCCGCGGCCGGTCACGAAGATGAAGTGCTCGATTCCCGCCTCCCTCGCCTCGTCGACCACGTGCTGCACCACCGGCCGGTCCACGACCGTCAGCATCTCCTTGGGCACCGCCTTGGTCGCCGGGAGGAAGCGGGTGCCCAGACCCGCGACGGGCAGGACTGCTTTGCGAATGGGCTTCATCATGCGTGATCCGGTGAGACGAGGTGGGTCGGGCGAGGCCCCGCGCCGCTTAAGGCATAGCGCGCCGCGCCGCTACGGGACAGTTCATTGACGTGCGAGCGTCCGGCGTTAGTGATCGACCACGATGTGAAGCGGGGAGAGAGCGAGATGGCGGTTCTGGTGACGGGCGGCGCCGGCTACATCGGCAGCCACATGGTTCTGGCGCTGCTCGATGCGGGCCAGGACGAGGTCGTGGTGCTCGATGACCTCTCGACCGGCTTCGCCTGGGCGCTGCCGCCGGAGGTGACCCTCGTGCGGGGCGACATGGGCGACCAAGCCCTGGTTGCCGAGACGATCCGTCGCCACCGGGTCGACGCGATCGCGCATTTCGCCGCCAAGATCGTGGTGCCCGACTCGGTCGCCGATCCGCTCGGCTACTACCTCAACAACACGGTGAAATCGCGGGCGCTGATCGAGACCGCTCTGCGCGAGGGCGTGCGCCACATCATCTTCTCCTCCACGGCCGCCGTGTACGGCGAGCCCCCCATCGTGCCGGTGCCCGAGGACCTGGTCACCAACCCGATCAACCCCTACGGCCGCTCGAAGCTGATGACCGAGTGGATGCTGGCGGACGTGGCCAGGGCGCACGGGCTCACCTACGTGGCCCTGCGCTACTTCAACGTGGCGGGGGCCGATCCGCGCGGCCGCTCGGGCCAGTCGACGCCGAACGCCACCCACCTGATCAAGGTCGCCACCCAGGCCGCGCTCGGGCGCCGCAGCCACCTCGAGGTGTTCGGCACCGACTACCCGACGCCGGACGGCTCCTGCCTGCGGGACTACATCCAGGTGTCGGACCTCGCGGACGCGCATCTCGTGGCGCTGAACCACCTGCGCGGCGGCGGCGAGAGCCTGACCCTGAATTGCGGCTACGGGCGGGGCTACTCCGTCCTGGAGGTGATCCAGGTGGTCAAGGAGGTGTCGGGCAAGGATTTCGAGGTGCGGCTGTCGCCGCGCCGGCCGGGCGACCCCTCGCAGATCATCGCGGCGGCCGACCGCATCCGCGCGCGCCTCGGCTGGCAGCCCAAGCACGACGACCTGCGCGAGATCGTGTCGCAGGCCCTGGCCTGGGAAGAGGCGCTGGCGCGGCGCAACCAGTCCTGACCCGATGCGGCGCGCGCTCCCGGCGGCCCTCGCCCTCCTCCTCGGCCTCGCTGCCGCCCGGGCCGAGGACGGGTTCCGCGGCTTCATCGAGGGACTTCGGCCCCTCGCGACCGCCCGGGGCGTCGCGCGCGAGACCTTCGACGCCGCCTTCCGGGAGGTGACGGCGCCGGATCCGGCGGTGCTCGCGCGCCTGCGGCGCCAGGGCGAGTTCAGCCGCCCGGTCTGGGAGTACCTCGCCGGATCCGTCTCGACCGCGCGCGTGGCGCGCGGCCGGGCCGAGGCGGCGCGGCGGGCCGAGCTCCTCGCCGGCCTGGAGGCGCGCTACGGGGTGCCGGGGCCGGTCCTCCTCGCCGTCTGGGGCATGGAATCGGATTTCGGGACGGGGACGGGCAGCGTCCCGACGGTGCGCGCGCTCGCCACCCTGGCGCAGGCGGGGCATCGCGGCGACCTCTTCCGCGACGAGCTGCTGGCCGCCCTCGACATCCTGCAGCACCACGACGTCGGCCCCGAGGGGCTGAAGGGCTCCTGGGCGGGGGCGATGGGGCAGACGCAGTTCCTGCCCTCCGTGTACCTGCGGGCCGCGGTCGATTTCGACGGCGACGGGCGGCGGGACATCTGGAATTCGGCGCCGGACGCGCTCGCCTCGATCGCGAACTTCCTGCGCCAGGCGGGCTGGCAGCCGGGGCTGCCCTGGGGGCTGGAGGTGCGGCTGCCCGCGGGCTTCGACCTGTCGCGCCACCGCGGTTCCCTGGCGGAGTTCGCCGCCCGCGGCGTGGCGCGCGCGGACGGGGCGGCGCTGCCGGCCGCCGGCGAGGCGAGCCTGTTCCTGCCCGGCGGCCTCGGCGGGCCGGCCTTCCTGATCACCGTCAATTTCGAGGCGTTCCGCGCCTACAACACCTCGGACGCCTACGCGCTGGCGGTCGGCCACCTCGCCGACCGCATCGCCGGCGGGGGGCCGCTCGCGGCGCCCTGGCCGATCCGGGCGCCGCGCCTCGACGCGGCCGGCCTCGCGGCGCTCCAGCGGGGGCTCGCCGCGCGCGACCTCTACGCGGGTCCCCTCGACGGGCGGGCCGGGCCGAAGCTGCGCGAGGCCGTGCGCCGCTACCAGACCGCCGCCGGGCTCCCGGCGGACGGCTACGCCACGCCCGCCCTGCTCGACCACCTGCGGCGCGCGCCCTGACCCGGGCGCCCGTGCGGGCCCGGTCCGGCGGGTGCCAGTCCGGCCCTCATGCGTTATCGTGCGCGCTCACCGGTCGAGCGAGGCGGAGATGGTCGGCGCATGAGGTGGCGGAGGATCGCGGAACTCGGACTGCGCGGCCTCGTCTGCGGCGGGCTGCTCGCGGGCGCCG
Organism: Methylobacterium sp. CB376; assembly: GCF_029714205.1. NCBI lineage: Bacteria > Pseudomonadati > Pseudomonadota > Alphaproteobacteria > Hyphomicrobiales > Methylobacteriaceae > Methylobacterium > Methylobacterium sp. CB376. The sequence goes on from NZ_CP121648.1 coordinate 2,055,995, forward strand.
GTCCGGCCCGCGCGCAATGGTGGGGCGGCGACGAGGGCTACCCGCGCCAGGATCCTTACGGCGCCCGCTCCCGCGGCTACGACGACGGCTACGGGGGACGGCAGGGCTATGCGCGGCGCCCGCCCGCGCCGGCGCCGCAGCCGCAGCCGCAGCGCTACCGCTGGCCCTGGGAGGACGACCCGGCCCCGCAGGCCGCCCCGCCGCCGCCGCCCGCGCAGGGCGGCTATTACGGCGGTTACCGCACCCCGCGGCCGCGCTTGCGCGAGGCGCCCCGCGACGTGCGCGAGGCCCCGCGCGAGGCCCGTCGCAGCCGCGAGGGGCGCTCGGTCCAGCGGCCGAAACCCCGGCCCGCGCCGGTCGTGGCGGCGGCGCCCGCCCCGAAGCCCAAGACCAACCCGTCGGTGCAGATCGCGGTCTTCGGCGATTCCCTCGCCGACCTGCTCGGCAAGGGGCTGGAGGCGGCCTACGAGGCGAATCCCGACATCCTGGTGATCCGCAAGGCCAGGGGCGACAGTGGTCTCGTGCGCAAGGACGTGGTCGATTGGCCGAAGGCCGCCGAGGATTACCTCAAGGCCAACCCGAAGCTGACCTACGCGGTCGTCATGGTGGGCGCCAACGACCGCCAGTCCCTGCGCGACGGCGACGCCACGGTCGATCCGCTGAGCGATCGCTGGAGGGCGGTCTACCGCGACCGGGTCGACGCGCTGCTCAAGGTCTTCAGCGACGCCAAGGTGCCGGTGATCTGGGTCGGCGAGCCGCCGATGAAGAACGAGGGCCTGTCGGCCGACCTGATCTCCATCAACGAGATCGACCGCGACCGGGTGCAGCGGGCGGGCGGGGTCTACGTGGACATCTGGCCGGCCTTCGTGGACGACCAGAACCGCTACGCCGCGAGCGGGCCGGACCTGGAGGGCCAGACCGCGAAGCTGCGCACCGCGGACGGCGTGCACTTCACCCAGGCCGGCGCCCGCAAGGCGGCCCATTTCGCCGACGTCGAGATCAAGCGGCTGATGGAGCAGCGGGGCGGCGCCCCGAGCGTGCCGGACGCGGTCGCGGCCGCCCCCGCACCGGCTCCGGCGCCCGCCGACCCGGCGGCGGCGCGCCTCGACGACGACGCGGCGATCGACCGGCTGCTGACCGCGATGCTGCCGAGCCTGCCCGAGCCGCCGGGCATCCCGGCCCTGCCGGTCAAGCCGCCGGCCGGGCCGGTGGTCCCGCTCACCCGCAACGAGGTCTCGCCGGGCGGGCAGCTCGTCAGCGGGCGCCCGCGGATCGAGGGCGAGGCCGGCTACACGGTGGAACGCGCGCTCACCCGGGGCGCCCCGCCGAGCCCGCAGCCGGGGCGGGCCGACGATTTCCGCTGGCCGCGCAGCTGAGGACCGCCCCGGCGGAATCGCCCGCGCGCTCCCGCGGGCGCCGGCGCGCTCCCGCGGGGCCCGGTGCGGCCCGCGTCATACGACATCCGGTTGAGTGCTTCGCTATGCGGATGTCGGCTTCGCTCAGGCGCCGCGCTCAGGCGCCGCGCAGGCGCGTGATCCGGGATCCGCTTCGATCAAGCCGATCCCGGATCAGGGCGTCGCCAGCTGGGCGAGGCGCGCGGCGAGTTCGTTCTTGCGGAACGGCTTGGTGAGCCGCGGCAGGTCGGCCGCGACGCCGTCGCTCTCCGCGTAGCCCGAGACCAGGAGCACGGGCAGGCCAGGCCTCGCGTGCCGGAGCGCCCGGGCGAGTTCGGTCCCGGTGATGCCCGGCATCAGGTGGTCGGTCACGAGCAGGTCGAAGCGCTCGCCGCCGCGGACGAGGCGCATCGCCTCCTCGCCCGATGCGGCCTCGATCACCGCGTAGCCGAGGTCGCCCAGCATGTCCGCCGTGCTCATGCGCACGAGGTCCTCGTCGTCGACCAGGAGCGCGGTCCCGCGCGGGGACGCCGCCGCGGAAGGCTGCGGCGCGGGCTCGGCCAGGTCCGGGGCCGCGTCGCTCCGCGGCAGCCAGAGCTCGACATTGGTGCCGAGCCCCGGCCGGCTCTGGATGGTGAGCGCGCCGCTGAGCTGGGAGGCGAGGCCGTGCACCATCGAGAGGCCGAGCCCCGTGCCCTTGCCAACGCCCTTGGTGGAGAAGAAGGGCTCGACCGCCCGCGCGAGCGTCGCCTCGTCCATGCCGGTCCCGCTGTCGGCGACCGACAGGCGGATGTAGGGGCCCGGCCGGAGCGTGGTGCGGTGACCGGGCCCGACCGTCTCCGCGCGGGCCGAGATCCGCAGCGTGCCGCCCTCCGGCATGGCGTCCCGCGCGTTCACGCAGAGGTTCAGGAGCGCCATCTCGATCTGGTTCGGGTCGGCCTTCGCGGGCGGCAGGGCGTCGGGCGCGTCGACGGCGACCCTGATCTGCGGGCCCATCGTGCTCGCCACGAGGTCGCCCATCCCGGTCACCAGCTTGGCGACGTCGACGGGGATCGGCTGCAGCGGCTGCCGCCGCGCGAAGGCGAGGAGCCGCTGCACCAGCGTCTTCGCCCGCTCGGCCGACTGCATGGCGCCCGCGATGAGGCGCTGCTCCCGTTCGCCGCCCAGGCCCCTGCGCTGGAGCATGTCGAGGGAGCCGACGATCGGGGTGAGGAGGTTGTTGAAGTCGTGCGCGACGCCGCCGGTGAGCTGGCCCATCGCCTCCATCTTCTGCGACTGGCGCAGCGCCTCCTGTGCGGCCTCCAGCTCGGCCCGGCGCTCCTTCTCCTCGGTGACGTCGCGGGTGACCGAGTAGAGCTTGCCGCCCTCCGGCACGGCCACCCAGGACAGCCAGCGCCAGCCGCCGTCCCGGGTGCGGTAGCGGTTCTCGAAGTGCAGGACGGGGCTGCCCTGCCGGATGGCGTCGAAGGCCGCGAGGCTCGCGCCGACATCGTCCGGGTGCACGAGTTCGGCGTAGGGCCGTCCCTCGATCTCGCTCGTCGGCCAGCCGAGCGCCGCCGTCCAGGCCGGGTTGGCCGCGGCGAAGGCCGCCGTGTCAATGTCGATGACCGAGAGCAGGTCGAGGCTGAGCTGCCAGATCAGGCCGCGCTCGCGGGTGCGCGCGACCACCTCCCGCTCGAGGTCGGCGTTGAGCGCCAGCAGCGCCTCCTCGGCGAGCTTGCGGTCGTGGATGTCGACCGAGGCCCCGAACCAGCGCACCACCTCGCCGGTGACCGGATCGCGGGAGGGCTCGGCGCGGACCAGGAACCAGCGGTAGGTCCCGGCGGCCGAGCGGATGCGGTGCTCGACCAGGAAGGTGCCGCCCGATCGCCTGGCCTCGCCGAAGGCCGCCATCGTGGCCTGCGCGTCGTCCGGGTGGACGTGGGCGGCGGCCACCGCGGCGGCCGTCGTCGGCGCGTAGGGCGCGCCCGTATAGGCCGTCCACTGCCTGTTGAAGAACTCGGTGCGGCCCTCGGCATCGGTGATCCAGACGATCTGGGGCACGGCGTCCGCCATTTGCCGGAAGCGCGCCTCGCTCTCGCGCACGCGCTCCTCCGCCTCCCTCGTCGCTGTCACGTCCCGGGACACCGCGAGGAGCTTCTCCGGCCGGTCGTCGGGCCCGTCGATCGAGGTGACGATCACGTCCCACCACCGCGGCGTGCCCCTGGCGGTGGTGGCGAGGCCCTGGAAGCGGCCCGTGCCGCCGCGCCGGGCCTCCCGGATCGCCGCACGGGCCTGGTCGCGCCCCTCGCCCTGCCAGAAATCGGGCCAGTGGGCGCCGCGGATCAGGCCGAAATCCTCGACCGCCATCGCGCACATGCCGCCCTCGCTCATGAATTCGAGGCGGCCGTCGAGGCTGAGCACCTTGATGCAATCGGCCGAGCTCGCGAGGATGCGGCGGTTGAACTCCTCGCTGGCGCGCAGCCGCTCCTCCGCCAGCACCTGGCCGGTCGTCTCCGTGCAGGCGCAGAACATGCCCACGACCGCGCCCTCGTCGTCGCGCAGGGGCGAGTACGAGAAGGTGAACCAAGTCTGCTCGTCGTGGCCGCGCCGGTTCATGACCAGCGGCAGGTTCTCGGACCAGGTCGCCTCGCCGGCGAGCGCCGCCGCGATCAGGGGTTCGATCTCGGCCCAGATCTCCGTCCAGATGTCGCGGAAGCGGCGACCGAGCGCGGCCGGGTGCTTGTCGCCGAGGATCTCCGCGTAGGCGTCGTTGTAGAGGAAGCCGAGGTCCGGCCCGAAGGCGACGAACATCGGGAAGCGCGAGCCGAGCATCAGGCCGACCGCCGACCTCAGGCATTGCGGCCAGGTCGAGGGCTCGCCGAGCACCGATCCCGACCAGGGCCGGGCGCGCATCGCGGCGCCCATCACGCCGCCGCCGGTCAAGAAGGCGGGGGCGTCCCCGTCCCGCCCAGGCATCCCCCTCCGCACGGCCCCCTCCGCCCCAGGCCCCGCCGCCATGCTGACAGGCGTCGCGCTGGTCCCCGGGGGAGATCTTGGGCGCTCGCCGGCCTCATCAAGGTCCGGCCCTCCCGGGCGTCCCGCACCCCGCCCGGCACGCCCCGCGAATGCGCGGATCGTGCTCGCGTCCCCGGACAAGCCCGGTCGGAGACCCGCGCTTCCCCCTCGCGAGGCAATCCCAAGTTGCCCATTCGCGGCAACTCGCCTACGGCCGCAGCGATGCGCTCCTCTCCCGAGGCGTGGACGGCCCCGCGCGATCCCGGCATCGGCACGGCATGAACGGGCACGGCACGGGCGGGCAGGACACCGGCGGGCAGGACACGGGCGGGCACGGCATGGGCGACCTCTCGGTTCTCGACTTCGCGGCGCTCGCGGCCTTCCTCTGCGCCTGGGTCGGTTACGGCCTCGCCCTGGAGCGCGTCGGCGGCACCCGCACCAGCCTCAACCGGATGATGAACCGCTACCGCCACGCCTGGGCCGAGCAGATCGCCACGCGCGAGATCCGGGTGGTCGACACCACCATCAACGCCTCGCTGCAGAACGGCACCGCCTTCTTCGCCTCGACCTCGCTGATCGCGCTCGGCAGCGTCCTCACCCTGACGCGCTCGACGGACGAGGTGCTGACCCTGTTCTCGACCCTGCCCTTCGGCATGCAGACCACCCGCGCCACCTGGGAGATCAAGGTGACGGGGCTGGCGCTGATCTTCGCCTACGCGTTCTTCAAGTTCGCCTGGGCCTACCGGCTGTTCAACTACGGGGCCATACTGATCGGCGCGGTGCCGCCGCGGGGCGGCGACCCGGACGCGATCCGCCGGGCCGTCCGACGGGTGGCGCGCATGAACGTGGTCGCGGGCAAGCACTTCAACCGGGGCATGTACGCGTTCTTCTTCGCGCTGGCCTATCTCGGCTGGTTCGTCGGCCCCTCCGTGCTGCTCATGACGACCGCGGGCGTGCTCATCGTGATGTGGCGGCGCCAGTTCAGCTCGAGCGCCCGCGATTCCCTGTCGGACGTCTGATCCGGGATCCGGTTGATCGAAGCGGATCCCGGATCGCGAGCCCGCGCCGGCGCCTCACAGCGGCAGCGTCGTCGCCCCCATCAGGGCCTCGTCGATCGCCCGCGCGGCCTGCCGGCCCTCGCGGATCGCCCAGACCACCAGCGACTGGCCGCGGCGCATGTCGCCCGCCGCCCAGACCTTCTCGTTCGAGGTCCGGTAGCTGGTCTCGTCCGCCTGCACGTTGCCGCGGCGGTCGCGCGCGACGCCGGATTCCTCCAGCAGGCCCCGCGCCACCGGACCGGCGAAGCCGATCGCCAGGAAGACGAGGTCGGCCGGGAGCAGGAACTCGGTGCCGGTGATGGGCTGGCGCTTCTCGTCGACCCGGGCGCAGACCACGCCCTTGACCCTTCCCTTCTTGCCCTCGATGCGCAGGGTCGCGGCCTGGAACTCGCGCTCGGCGCCCTCGGCCTGGCTCGACGAGACCCGCAGCTTCGTCGCCCAGTAGGGCCACACGGCGAGCTTGTCCTCCTTCTCGGGCGGGCGGGGACGGATGTCGAGCTGGGTCACCGACAGGGCGCCCTGGCGGAAGGCGGTGCCGACGCAGTCGGAGGCGGTGTCGCCGCCGCCGATCACCACCACGTTCTTGCCCGCCGCCAGGATCGGCGCCTCGGCGGCCAGCGCCTCGTCCTCGGATCCGACCCGGCGGTTCGACTGCACGAGGTAGGGCATCGCGTAGTGCACGCCTTCCAGGTCCTGACCCGGGAGCTGCGGGTTGCGCGGTTCCTCGGCCCCGCCGGCGAACAGCACCGCGTCGAACTCGTTGTGCAGGCTCGCGAAGGAGCGCGTCACGCCGACATTCACGCCGTAGTGGAACTGCACGCCCTCGGCCTCCATCTGCCGCACCCGGCGGTCGATGTGGCGCTTCTCCATCTTGAAGTCGGGGATGCCGTAACGCAGCAGGCCGCCGGCCTTCGCCTCGCGCTCGAAGACGTGGACCTCGTGACCGACCCGGGCGAGCTGCTGGGCCGCCGCGAGGCCGGCCGGGCCCGAGCCGATGATCGCCACCCGCTTGCCCGTCCGCAGCTGCGGCGGCTCGGGCACGACCCAGCCCATGCTCCAGGCCTTGTCGGCGATCGCCTGCTCGATCGTCTTGATGGTGACCGGCTGGTCCTCAAGGTTGAGGGTGCAGGCCTCCTCGCACGGCGCCGGGCAGATGCGCCCGGTAAATTCCGGGAAGTTGTTCGTCGAGTGGAGGTTGCGCGACGCCTCCTCCCAGTCGGCGTTGTAGACGAGGTCGTTCCAGTCCGGGATCTGGTTGTGGACCGGGCAGCCCGTCGGACCGTGGCAGAACGGGATGCCGCAATCCATGCAGCGGGCCGCCTGCTTCTTCAGGTCGTGCTCGTCGAGCGGCAGGGTGAATTCGAGGAAGTGGCGCACGCGGTCGCCGGCGAGCTGGTACTTCTGCTCCTGGCGGTCGTATTCGAGGAAGCCTGTGACCTTGCCCATCGGTAAACTCGGAGGAAAGAAGGGGAGAGGGCCGCGCGGCTCAGGCGAGCGCGGCGGCCGGTGAGAATGCACTTGGCGGGCCGGGGGCCCGGACGCGACGCCCGAGCCACCCGCGCGAGGCCGCGCCCGGGCCGGGACGGGGCCCGCCCGCGCGTCGCGCGGCCGGGATCTGGCCGCGGATCGGGTCGCCGAAGAGCTGCACCGAGAGCTGCACCGGATTCTTCCTCGGGAACCGGCCGGGGCCGGCAACGGGGTGGGTGCCGGCCGCGCGGCCCCGCCCGGGAGAGGGAGGCGCCGCGCGGCCGGCGAGGCCGGCCTACTCGGCGGCGATCGGCATCCGGGCCCGCTCCATCTCGCGCAGGGCGCGCCGGTACTCGACCGGCATCACCTTCACGAACTTGGTCCGGTAAGTGTCCCAGTTGTCGATGATCGCCTTGGCCCGCACCGAGCCCGTGTACTTCAGGTGGTTGTTGATCAGCCCGACGAGGCGCTCCTCGTCGTGGCCCGACATGTTGGCCAGGATGTCGATGCGCCCCTTGGTCTCCAGGTCGCCGTCCTGGTGGAAGCGGCGCATGAACTCGTCCTCCTCCTCGACCGGTTCGAGGTCGACCATCGACAGGTTGCAGCGCTTGGCGAACGTCCCGTCCTCGTCGAGGACGTAGGCGATGCCGCCCGACATCCCGGCCGCGAAGTTGCGCCCGGTCTCGCCGATCGACACGACCACGCCGCCGGTCATGTACTCGCAGCCGTGGTCGCCCATGCCCTCGACCACCGCAATGGCGCCCGAGTTGCGCACCGCGAAGCGCTCGCCGGCCGCGCCCCGGATGTAGGCCTCGCCCGCGATCGCCCCGTACAGCACGGTGTTGCCCACCATGATGGTGCGCTCGGCCGGCGCCTTGAGGCCGTCGGAGGGCCGCAGGATCAGCTTGCCGCCCGACAGGCCCTTGCCGACGTAGTCGTTTCCGTGGCCGGTCAGGATCAGCGTCACGCCGGCCGCGAGCCACGCGCCGAAGCTCTGGCCGGCGGTGCCGGTGAGCCTCACGGTGATCGTGTCGTCGGGCAGCCCCTCGTGGCCGTGCGCCTTGGCGACGAGGCCGGAGAGCATGGCGCCCGCCGCGCGGTCGGAGTTGCGGATGACGTCCTCGACCACGCTCGGCTCGCCCGTCTCGATGGCGGTCCCGAGCGCCGCGATCAGCCGGCGGTCGAGCACGTGGTCGATCGGGTGCTTCTGCGCTTCGACGTGGCGGATCGCCACGTGGTCCGGCACCTCCGGCTTGTGGAACAGCCGGGCGAAGTCGAGGCCCTTCGCCTTCCAGTGCGAGATCGCCGCGAGCTTGTCGAGGTAGTCGGAGCGCCCGATCAGCTCGTCGAGCTTGGTCACGCCCAGCGCCGCCATCAGCTCGCGCACCTCCTCGGCCACGAAGAAGAAGTAGTTGATGACGTGCTCGGGCGTGCCCTTGAAGCGCTTGCGCAGCACCGGGTCCTGGGTCGCGACGCCGACCGGGCAGGTGTTGAGGTGGCACTTGCGCATCATGATGCAGCCCGCCGCGATGAGCGGCGCGGTCGAGAAGCCGAACTGGTCGGCCCCGAGCAGCGCCGCGATCAGCACGTCGCGCCCGGTGCGGATGCCGCCATCCGCCTGCAGGGCGACGCGGCCGCGCAGATGGTTCAGCACCAGGGTCTGCTGGGTCTCGGCGAGCCCGATCTCCCAGGGGCCGCCCGCGTGCTTGATCGAGGTGAGCGGGGCCGCGCCGGTGCCGCCGTCGAAGCCCGAGATGGTGATGTGGTCGGCGCGCGCCTTGGCGACGCCGGCCGCCACCGTGCCGACCCCGACCTCGGAGACCAGCTTCACCGAGACCTCGGCGTCCGGGTTGACGTTCTTGAGGTCGAAGATGAGCTGGGCGAGGTCCTCGATCGAGTAGATGTCGTGGTGCGGCGGCGGCGAGATCAGGCCGACGCCCGGGGTCGAGTGGCGGACCTTGGCGATCTTGGCGTCGACCTTATGGCCGGGCAGCTGGCCGCCCTCGCCGGGCTTGGCGCCCTGCGCCACCTTGATCTGCATCATGTCGGAATTGACGAGGTACTCGGTCGTCACGCCGAAGCGGCCGGAGGCCACCTGCTTGATCGCCGAGCGCCGCGAGCGGCCGTCCGGCAGCGGCCGGTAGCGCTCGCGCTCCTCGCCGCCCTCGCCCGAATTCGAGCGCCCGCCGAAGGAGTTGAGGGCGATGGCGAGGGTCTCGTGCGCCTCCTTGGAGATGGAGCCGTAGGACATCGCCCCGGTGGCGAAGCGCTTGACGATCTCGGCGGCCGGCTCGACCGCCTCGATGGCGACGGGCCTGCGCCCGATCTCGGTCGCTCTCTTGATCCGGAACAGGCCGCGCAGGGTCTTGAGGTGGTTCTCCTGCTCGTTCACCAGCCGGGCGAATTCCCGGTAGCGCTCGGGCAGGCGCAGGCGCACGGCGTGCTGGAGCGTCGCCACCGTGTCGGGCGTCCAGGTATGGGCCTCGCCGCGCAGCCGGTAGGCGTATTCCCCGCCGACGTCGAGGGCGTTGCGGTAGACCGGCGCGTCCCCGAACGCGTCCTGGTGACGACGCACCGTCTCCTCGGCCACCTCGGCCATGCCGATGCCCTCGATCGTCGTCGCGGTGCCGAAGAAGTCCCGCTCCACGAACGAGGAATTCAGGCCGACCGCGTCGAAGATCTGCGCGCCGCAATAGGACTGGTAGGTGGAGATGCCCATCTTGGACATCACCTTGAGCAGCCCCTTATCGATCGACTTGATGTAGCGGTAGACGATCTCGTCCTCGGAGAGCTCGGGCGGCAGCTCGTCCTTCATGGCGAGCAGGGTCTCGAAGGCGAGGTAGGGGTTGATCGCCTCGGCGCCGTAGCCGGCAAGGCACGCGAAGTGGTGCACCTCGCGCGGCTCGCCGGACTCGACCACGAGCCCGACCGAGGTGCGCAGGCCCTTGCGGATCAGGTAATTGTGCACCGCCGCGGTGGCCAGCAGCGCGGGGATCGGGACCCGGTCCGGCCCGGTCGCCCGATCGGAGAGCACGATGATGTTGTAGCCGCCGCGCACCGCCGCCTCGGCCCGGTCGCAGAGCCGGTCGACGGCCCCGTCCATCCCCGCCGCGCCGAGCTCGGCCGGGTAGGTGATGTCGAGGGTCTTGGTGTCGAACCGGTCCTCGAAATGGCCGATGCAGCGGATCTTCTCCAGGTCCGCATTGGTCAGGATCGGCTGGCGCACCTCCAGCCGCTTCTTGCGGGAGGTGCCCTCCAGGTCGAGGATGTTCGGCCGCGGCCCGATGAACGAGACGAGGCTCATCACGGCCTCCTCGCGGATCGGGTCGATCGGCGGGTTCGTCACCTGCGCGAAGTTCTGCTTGAAGTAGGTGTAGAGGAGCTTGGGCCTGTCGGAGAGCGCCGAGAGCGGCGTGTCCGTGCCCATCGAGCCCACCGCCTCCTGGCCGGTCACGGCCATGGGTTGCATGAGCAGCCTCAGGTCCTCCTGCGTGTAGCCGAAGGCCTGCTGCCGATCGAGCAGGGAGACGTCGGTGCGCGACTCGCGCGGCTGGACCGGGCGCAGGTCCTCCAGCACGATCTGGGTGCGCTTCAGCCAGTCCGGATAGGGATTGGCGGCGGCGAGTTCGCGCTTGATCTCCTCGTCGGAGACGATCCGGCCCTTGTCGAGGTCGATGAGCAGCATGCGGCCGGGCTGCAGGCGCCAGGATTCGACGATCTCCTCGTCGGGAATCGGCAGCACGCCCATCTCGGAGGCGAGCACGACGAGCCCGTCCTCGGTCACCACGTAGCGGGCGGGCCTGAGGCCGTTGCGGTCCAGGGTGGCGCCGATCTGGCGGCCGTCCGTGAAGCAGACCGCGGCCGGCCCGTCCCACGGCTCCATCAGCGCCGCGTGGTACTCGTAGAAGGCGCGCCGCTCCTCGCTCATCAGCGGGTTGCCGGCCCAGGCCTCCGGGATGAGCATCATCATGGCGTGGGCCAGCGAGTAGCCGCCCTGCACCAGGAATTCGAGCGCGTTGTCGAAGCAGGCGGTGTCGGACTGGCCCTCGTACGAGATCGGCCACAGCTTCGAGATGTCGTTCCCGAACAGCTCGGAATCCACGCTCGCCTGGCGCGCCGCCATCCAGTTGACGTTGCCGCGCAGCGTGTTGATCTCGCCGTTATGCGCCACCATCCGGTAGGGGTGCGACAGGCGCCAGGTCGGGAAGGTGTTGGTGGCGAAGCGCTGATGCACCAGGGCCAGGGCCGAGCTGAAGCGCTCGTCCTTCAGGTCGAGGTAGTACTGGCCGAGCTGGTGCACCAGCACCATGCCCTTGTACACGATGGTGCGCGAGGACAGCGAGACCGGGTAGAATTCCTTGAGCTTCGGGTCCTTGAGCGTGTAGACCGCGTTCGAGATGACCTTGCGGCAGAGATAGAGCCGGCGCTCGAAGGCGTCCTGGTCGGGGCTGGAGGCCGGCCGGCCGATGAAGACCTGCCGGTGGCGCGGTTCGCTGAGCTTGACGCTCTCGCCGAGGTCGCTCGGATCGACCGGCACGTCGCGCCAGCCGAGGAGCGTCAGCCCCTCGTCGGCGATCGCCTTCTCGACGATGCCGACGACGGTGCGGAATCCCTCCTCGTCGCGCGGCATGAAGAGCTGCCCGACGCCGTAATGCCCGGCCTCCGGCAGGGCGAGGCCGAGGCGCTGGCCTTCCGCCGCAAAGAAGTCGTGCGGGAGTTGCACCAGGATGCCGCAGCCGTCGCCCATCTTCGGGTCGGCGCCGACCGCGCCCCGGTGGTCGAGGTTCTCCAGGATCTGCAGGCCGCGCTGCACGATGCTGTGGCTGCGGCGATTGTGCATGTCGGCGATGAAGCCGACGCCGCAGGCATCCTTCTCGCGCTTGGGATCGTAGAGCCCCTGCTCCGCCGGCAGGGCCGGATCGCGCACGACGAGGGCCGGTGCCGCCGGCCCGCGGGTGGGGTGCTGGGAGGGGTCCAGGCCGCTCATCATCTCGTCTCCCGTCCGCGCCCGCCTTCGCGGCGCGCCTGTCTGCCACGCCGCCGGCGGTGAGGCCGGCGCACCATTCCGGAGGCCCCTCCCGGGCGCAGGCGCCGGCGGGCGGGTTCACGCTCGGCGGGGCCTAGCATGGGCCGCCGCATCGTTCTCTTGGAGGTTCGGTCGCGTCTCGCGTCAGGGGAGCGCCCGCACCTCGCGGACGCCTCGCGGCCTCGTCAGCCGGCGCGCGTCCGCACCGCCCGCGGGGCGGTGTCTTTCGGATCTCGTTTGGTCACCGTGCAAGCCATGGACCAGCGAGCCACCAGCCAGCGCCCTTCAGGAACCCGGGCCGCGCGGCCCGCACGAAATGGGACAGCGGTACTGTCCTATTTCCGGAAGTTGCCAGATTTCCCCCGCGCCAGCAAGGGCCGTGCCCACGCCGCCGCGTCATTTTCTTGCGTTCTGCGGCCGCGCGCCGCAACGGACGTTCAATTCGCGCCCGGGCGGCGCAGTTTTTCCGCCGGGCGGCCCGGTGACGCCGGGACCGCGCATGCCCGTCATGATGGTGCCTCGGTCGCGGAGGCGGGGCCGGCGCGGCATTGTGGCGCCGGCTGATTCGGCGGGAGCGGACCTGATGAACTTCGCGAGCGACAACGTGACCGGCGCGAGCGCCCCGATCCTCGACGCGCTGGTGCGCGCGAATGCAGGGCCCATGCCGGCCTACGGCGCCGACCCGCTCACCGCCGGGCTGCGCGACCGGTTCCGCGCCCTGTTCGACCACCCGGACCTGGTGATCTTTCCGGTCGCGACCGGCACGGCCGCGAACGCGATCGCCCTCGCCGCGATGGTGCCGCCCTACGGCCTCTGCCTCTGCCACGAGGAGGCGCACGTGATGGGCGACGAGTGCGGCGCGCCGGAATTCTTCACCCACGGGGCCAAGCTCGCCGGCCTGCCCGGGACGGGCTCGAAGATCGACCCGGCCGCCCTCGAGGCCACGCTCGCGGCGATGCCGCGCCACGTCAAGCAGATGCCGGCCCGCGCCCTGACCCTGTCGCAGGCGACGGAGAGCGGGCTCGTCTACGGCCCCGACGAGGTGGCGCGCCTGTCCGGCCTCGCCCACCGGCACGGGCTGGCCGTGCACATGGACGGCGCGCGCTTCGCCAACGCGGTCGCGGCGCTCGGCTGCTCGCCCGCGGAGGTGACGTGGCGGGCGGGCGTCGACATCCTGTCCTTCGGGGCGAGCAAGAACGGGGCGCTCGCCGCCGAGGCGATCGTGGTCTTCCGTCCCGACCTCGCCGAGACGATCGAGTACCGGCGCAAGCGGGCGGGCCACCTCCTGTCGAAGGGGCGCCTGCTCGCCGCGCAGCTCCACGCCTACCTGGAGGGGGACCATTGGCTCGCCAACGCGGCGAATGCCAACCGGATGGCGGCCCGGCTCGGGCGGGGCCTCGCGGCCATCCCGGGCGTGCGCCTCGCCTGGCCGGTGGCGGCGAACGAGGTGTTCCCGATCCTGCCGGCGCATCTGGAGCGGGGGCTGAAGGAGGGCGGCGCGGTGTTCTACGGCTGGCACTCGACCAGCTTGCCGCCGGGCGAGGCCGTGCGCGAGGACGAGCGCTTCGCCCGCCTCATCACCGCCTTCTCGACGACCGAGGCCGAGGTCGACGCCTTCCTGGCCCTCGCGCGCGCCTGCGCCTGAGGCAGGGCGGGACCGCGGGCCGGAGCCGCCCCCGCCCGGGCGGGGTGTCGCCCCCCCGCCCGGGCGGGGTGTGTTGTAATATCGTTACGCTTCGGCGCGCCGTGTGAGCGCGGCCGCCCAGGACCTTGCGCAGGGTCAGCCCGCTCGGCCAATGAAACAGGATAACGTTTCATGGAGGCTGGCGGTGGCACACGGACGGGCAGGGCTCGCGATCCTCGGGATCCTCGCGGCGGGAGCGGCGCGGGCCGAGGAGATCCGCCTCGACGAGATCACCGTCACTTCGCCGAGCCCGATCGTGGGCCCCGCCGCGGCGCGGCCCAGCGGGGGAGGGGGGCCGGGCGTGCTCCCGGTCGTCACCGACACCTTCTCGCCCGTGACCGTGATCACCCGCGGCGCGCTCGCGAGCCGCCAGCCGCTCACACTCGGGGACGCGCTCCTCGACCGCCCGGGCCTCTCCGCCACCACCTATGCCCCGGGCGCCGCGAGCCGGCCGATCATCCGCGGCCTCGACACGGCGCGGGTGCGCATCCAGGAGAACGGGCTCGGCGTGCAGGACGTCTCGGATCTCGGCGAGGACCACGCGGTGCCGGTCAACCCGCTCGTGGCCGAGCGCATCGAGGTGATCCGCGGCCCCGCCACCCTGCGCTACGGCAGCCAGGCGATCGGCGGCGTGGTGAGCGCCGAGACGGGCCGCATCCCCCGCCTCGCGCCGCCGAACGGCATCGCCGGCGAGGTGCTCGGCGGGTTCTCCTCGGTGGATCTCGGCCGCAACGGGGCCGCGCGCGTCGAGGCGGGCGGCGAGACCGTGGTCGTCCACGCGGACGGCTTCCGCAGCGCGCAGGACAGCTACCGCACGCCGCTCGGCCTCCAGCGCAACTCCGCCGCCGAGTCCCAGGGCGGTGCGGTGGGCATGTCCTACCTCCTCGACCGCGGCTTCGTCGGCCTCGCCTTCAGCCACTTCGACGCGCTCTACCGGATCCCGGGCGGCGACGCCGCGCGCGGCCGCACCCGCCTCGACCCGACCCAGGACAAGCTCCAGAGCCAGGGCGAGGTGCGGCCCGTCGACGGGCCGATCGAGGCGATCCGCTTCTGGCTCGGCGGCTCGATCTACCGGCACCACGAGATCGGGATCGGGGAGGACGGGATCGACGGCATCCAGTCGACCTTCAGGAACCGCGAGGCGGAGGCGCGCCTGGAGATCCAGCACGTCCCGGCGATCCTGCCCTTCGGCACCCTGACGGGCGCGCTCGGCGTCCAGGCCGAGCGGCGGGTGCTCGGCACGTCGGGCGAGGCCGGCACGCTGCTCGCCCCCACCGATTCGCGCAGCAACGCCCTCTACCTGTTCGAGGAGCTGGCGCTCGGCCAGGGCACGCGCCTCCAGGCGGCCGGGCGGATCGAGGGCGCGCGCGCGACCGGCACCGCCACGCTCTTTCCCGGCGACTACCTCCCGGTCGCGGGCGAGGATCCGCTCTCCTACGGCCGCCGCCGCCGCTTCGCGCCCAAGAGCGCGAGCTTCGGCCTCCTCCAGGACCTGCCCTACGGCCTCGTGGCGAGCCTGACCGGCTCCTACGTCGAGCGGGCGCCCTCCGCCTTCGAGCTCTACTCGCGGGGGCCGCACGACGCGACCGGGACGTTCGAGATCGGCGACCCGAGCCTGCGGCTGGAGCGCGCCCGCACCGTCGAGGCGAGTCTGCGCCGCGGCGTCGGCCCGCTGCGCTTCGAGGCCACCGGCTACGCGACGCGCTACACCGGCTTCGTCTACAAGCGCCTGACCGGCGCCCGCTGCGACGACGATTTCGCCAGCTGCGGGACCGGGACCGAACTCGACCAGATCGTCTACACGCAGCAGAACGCGGCCTTCCACGGCGCCGAGATCGCCGGCCAGCTCGATCTCCTGCCGGTCGGCAACGGGTTTTTCGGGCTCGACGCGCAGTACGACTACGTGCGGGCGACCTTCGACGACGGCACCAACGTGCCGCGCATCCCGCCCCACCGGGTCGGGGGGGGCTGTTCCTGCGGACGGAGGGCTGGTTCGCGCGGGTGAACCTGCTCCACGCCTTCGCCCACACCGAGACCGCGCCCTACGAGACGCGGACCCCCGGCTACGACGACCTGCGCGCGGAGCTGAGCTACGCCAAGGCCCTCGATCCGGCGGTGGACGGGCTCTCCGAGATCCGGGTCGGGCTCGTCGGCACCAACCTCCTCGACGCGGTCATCCGCAACTCCGCCTCGTTCAAGAAGGACGAGGTCGTGCTGCCGGGCCGCGGCGTCCGCCTGTTCGTGACGGCCCGGTTCTGACGGCCCGGTTCCGAGGGCGCGCGGGCGCCGCGCGCCGTATAGGGAGGGGAACCGGCACGGAGCCCGTCGATGCCCATCGTCCTCCTGATCCTCGCCCTCCTCGCCCTCGCCGCCCTCCTGGCGAGCCTGCGCATCGCCAACCAGTACGAGCGCGCGGTCGTGTTCCGGCTCGGGCGCTTCCACGGCACCAGGGGCCCGGGCCTCTACTGGCTGATCCCCCTCGTCGAGTGGCAGAGCACCGTCGACCTGCGCGTCGTCACGGCCCCGGTCGAGCAGCAGGAGACGATCACCAAGGACAACGTGCCGATCAAGGTGAACGCCGTGATCTGGTACCGGGTGGTCGATCCCGGACGGGCGCGGCTCGAGGTGCGGGACGTCGGCACGGCGGTGATCCAGGTCGCGCTGACCACGCTGCGCATCGTGCTCGGCCAGCACACCCTGGACGACGTGCTCAAGGAGCAGGAGGGCATCTCGCGGGTGATGCAGCAGAAGATCGACGCCGTGACCGAGCCCTGGGGCGTCAAGGTCGAGCGGGTCGAGATGAAGAACGTCGAGATCCCCGAATCGATGCAGCGGGCGATGGCGCAGGAGGCCGAGGCCCTGCGCGAGAAGCGGGCCCGCCTGATCAAGGCCCAGGCCGAACTCGAGGCCGCCGAGCAGCTGCGCGCCGCCTCCGAGACGATCATGCAGAACCCGGCCGGCCTCGAATTGCGGCGGATGCAGATGATCACCGAGGTCGGCGCCGAGCAGAACACGACGACGATCATCATGATGCCGTCCGAGTTCGTGAACGTCGCCGGGAAGATCGCCGAGACCCTGGCCCGCAAGGGCTGATACGCCATGGGCTTGCGTCGACCCTTCGAGCGGGTCGACGGCCCGACGCGTCGGCATCCCGGGCCGCCTCAGGTCGCCCGGATCGCCTGCATCTGGCTGACGAAGAGGCGCTGCACCGCCGCCTCGGTCAGCCCGGTCGCCCGCACGAGTTCGGGGCCCAGCAGGGTCGCGCCGAGGGCGCCCGCGAGCAGCATGAAGGTGATCGGCCCGGTGCCGCGGGCGTGCGGGTCGGTCCCCGCGGGCTCGACCGCCCGCAGGAGCCGCACCGCGCGCTCGACGGCGGAGAAGAACGGTTCGAGGGTCGCGATGTCGCCCGAGGCGGCGAGCCAGGCCACGAGGCGCCCGTAGCCGCCGCGGTTCAGCGCCTCGAAGATCTCCGCCACCACCACGTCGGGGCCGATCGCGCCCGCCCGCATCGCCTGGACGCTGGCCTCGGCCTCGCGCGCCATCGCCTCGGCCATGTCGGCCACCAGGGCGGCGTGCAGGGCCGCGCTGGTGCCGAAATGGTGCGTGATGTTGCCGTGAGTCATGCCCACGGCGGCGGCCACCCCCTGCAGGGTGAGGGCCTGCGGACCCTTGTCGAGGAGCAGCCCCCGCGCGGCCTCGAGGACGACGCGGCGCGCCTCCTCGGGCGGGCGGCGGCGGCGCTTGGGACGGGTCTCGCCCGTGTGGGTGATGGCCATGCCTTCCGTGATGCGACGCGAACGGGGACGATCCGTCGGGCAGAAAGGCACAGGCCGAGAGCCGGCACAATTGCCGGGGAGGGGCAGTCGCCGATTTTGCGGGCAAGGGCCGCCTCGGCAGCCGGGGCCGCCTCGGCAGCCGGGGCCGCCTCGGCAGCCGGGGCCGCCATCGCCGCCGGGCCGCGCGGCGCCCCGGGAGCCTCAGCGCGGGACCTTGGGCGCGGTCGGCTCCGGCCGGCCCGTCCGGTCCACGGTCGGCCGGCCGGGCGCCCGCTCCGGACCCGGTCCCTCGTGGGAGCGGTCGGTCTGGCTCACCGGGCTCTGGCCGGCCGGCAGGGCCTGACGGTCGTCGCGGCCGGGCGGGGCGGCGTCCCCGGCGAGGGCCGGCGCCGCGATCAGGCCGGCGAGGGCGAGCAGGGCGAGGCGCACGCGCTCACCCCTCGGCCTTGTCGCCCTGGCCCTGCTTGGCGCCGCCGCGCGGGTCGGTCGCGTCCTCGCCCCCCTCCGCGGTGCGGCCCTGGGGCGTCAGGCGCGGCCCGTCGATGGACGGGAGATCGTCGCGCTCGCGCGGGGCGTCGGGTTGGTCGGCCATGGCCTGTCTCCGAGATGCGGGTCCGGGCCAACGTGCGGGGGAGCGGGCGGTTCGCGCCGCCGTCGCGATCCCGGCGGGCGCTCAGCTCGCCGCCAGGAACTTCTCCATGCTGGCGTTGAGCCCCTCCGAGTGCCCGGTGAGGCTCGCGGCGATGCGGCGGACCTTCTCGGCGAGTTCGCCCGTCGCCGCCGCCGCCGAGGAGACGGCCGCGATGTTGCTCGACACCTCCTGGGTCGAGGCCGCCTGCTGCTCGACGGCGCTCGCCATGGCGAGCGTCAGCTTCGAGAGTTCGGCCACCGCGAGGTTGATCGTCTCCATGGCCGCCACGGCCTCGCCGGTCGCGCCCTGGATGTCGCTGATGCGCTGCGTGATCTCGCCGGTCGCCTTGCTGGTCTCGGCGGCGAGCGCCTTGACCTCGCTCGCGACCACGGCGAAGCCGCGGCCCGCGGTGCCGGCCCGGGCCGCCTCGATCGTGGCGTTGAGGGCGAGAAGGTTGGTCTGGCCCGCGATGCCGCTGATCATGCCCACCACCGAATCCACCTCGCGGGCGGTCGTGGACAGCATCCGCACCGTGGCGTCGGTCGCCTCGGCCTGCGCGGCGATCTGCCGGGCGCGCTCGGAGACGCGCCCGACCTGGCCCGAGATCTCGTGGATCGAGGCGGTCATCTCCTCCGATCCGGCCGCCACCGTGGAGGCGCGCTGGCGCGCCTCGTCGGCCGCGCGCGTCAGGCCCTCGGCCGAATCCTGCATCTCGCCGACCGCCCCGGTCACGGCCTCGACGACCTGGGCGGCGTCCTCCGCGACGGCGACCTGCGCGGTCACCACGGACCATGTCAGCATCGGTCCGAGATAGGCGCCGTCCTGCCCGGCGATGGCCGAGATCTGAACGTCCAGGGTCTCCGGCCCGAGCGTGAGCCGCGCGCGCCGCGGCAGCCCGTCCGGCCGGGCCAGCGCGTCCCTCGGCGCGCCCGGCACCCGGTAGAAGGCGTCGAGCGGGGCCCCGAGCAGGTCGCCCGCCTTGACCGTCAGGTGCCGCTCGAGATCCGCGAGCATCCGCCGCGAGGTCGCGTTCATGTAGTCGATGCGCAGGTCGTGCTGCGGGTCGGCCGTCATCACGGCGATCGGCATGCCCTCGATCATCGTCAGCAGGCGGCTGACCTCGTTCTTCTTGCGGGTGATGTCGGCCGCGAGCTTCACCACCTTGAAGGGCTTCCCGTCCGGCCCGATGATCGGATTGTAGGTCGCCTCCAGCCACACGGGCCTGCCGCCCTTGCCGACGCGCTGGAACTCGCCGGCGAAGAACTCGCCCTGGCGCAGCCGCGCCCAGAACTGCGCGTAGTCCGGGGCCGCGGCCGCCTTCTCGGCCACGAAGATGCGGTGATGCCGCCCCTTCACCTCCTCCAGGTCGTAGCCGACGACCGTGAGGAAGTTCCGGTTGGCGTGCAGGATCGTTCCGTCGAGATCGAACTCGATGAGCGCGAGCGACCTGTCGAACGCGGCGAGCGTCGCTTCGGCCATGCTGGGCCGCTGCCTCCATAGCATCGGTCTGCTCCCTGAAATCCTGGTTGGCAATGCTCACGGTGCCGGGTCGGGGCTCGGTATGGCGCCCCAATCTCTCAGTGACCCTTGGTCATCGGCAAGGCCGAAAAAGGGACTAAACTCCTCAGGAGGCGTGTCGGCCGACATGCGTCGCGCCGCGCCGCGCGCGGCGGCTCCGCGCGAATTCAGGATTGGGCAAGGCGTGCGGGCACCGGGCACGGCCCGCTGCGCCGCGCGGCCCAGCGCGCAATTCACCCTTCCTCAACCCGGGACGGCCTAGGCCGTGCGGCGAGCGGACGCGGCCGGGAGGGCGCGCCCGCGGCCGCGGAGCCCGGATCCGGCCCCGGCGCGGGGTTTCCGGGGCCCGCCATGCAGGATCTCCCGCTCCCGTCCTTGATCTGGATCAGGACCGGTCCCTGTGGATGGGACGGGGCGCGACCGGTCCGCCGCCGCGGCCCCACCCCGGAGGGCTTAGGCATCGCGGGGCGGGCGAGGGCGCGGCGGGGAGGCCGGGCTCACGGATCCTGCGGGAGGACCGCGCGGGGGAGTTCGGCCCGCTGCGGCGCGCCGGGGGCGGGGTCCTGATCGCCGTCGGCCGGCGCCGCGCCGAGGCGCGCCACGAGGTTCCCGATCGCCGCCGCCGTGGCGGCGAGCCCCTCGCGGCCCCGCATCAGCTCAATCTCGCCGCGCTGGTTGTGCCGGATCGCCTGCGCCATCAGCCGCACGCGCAGGTCGCCCGCGCCGCGCAGGGCCGCGTCCGCCATCGCGATGGCGCCCCGGTGATGGGCCGTCATCAGGCGCACGAAGGCGGCGTCGAAGGCGTCGGGCGCCGCCCGGGCCAGGCCGTCGATCTCGGCCTCGCCGAGCATGCCCGGCATGGCGGCCCGCTCCCGCGGCCCGCAGACGGCGAGCGGGGAATCGAACCAGCTGCGCCACCACTGGTCGAGGATCGCGACCTCGCCCGCCTGCGCGGCCGCGATCAGCCGGGCGAGGGCGCGCAGGTGCGGGTCCCGCGCCCGCTCGGCGGCGAGCCGCGCCAGGACGATCCCCTGCGCGTGATGGCTCGCCATGCGCCGCATGAAGGCTTGGTCGCCCGCGCGGTCGCGTCCCGCCCAGGGCCATTCGCGGCCCTGGGCGCCGAGGGCGGCGAGGACCGAGAGGGCGAGCGCGAACCCGCCCGCGAGCCAGGCCCAGAGCCCGGCGGCGCGGGCGTTCGGCGAGGGACGCCGCGCCAGCCGGTCGCGCAGCCATGGGAAGAGCGGGTAGCAGAGCGCCGAGGTGACGTGGACGAGGAAGCCGATCCAGTAGGGCTGCTCCAGGGTGAAGATCGGCTGCCGGAAGGGGATCGCCGGCACCAGGAGGAGCCACTCGCTCGCCGAAGTGAGGAGCGCCCAGGGCAGGGCGAGGGCCAGCAGGACGCCCGGGCGCAGGCCCGCCGTCCAGCGCCCCAGGAGGCCGAAGAACACCACCGCCCAGGACAGATCCGCCCATTGGTGGAACAGGATGCCGCCCAGGATGGCGGGCCAGCCGGGATCCGCCTGCAGGGCCGGATCCCGGAACGGGATCGCCGCCACCACCATCCAGTCGACGGCGGCGTCGCGGCCGATCCGGGCCGCGGCGAGCTGGCTCACCAGCGTCGAGAAGGTGCTGCTGACGAGCCCGAGCAGGCAGGCGGCCCGCCAGTCGAGGCCGGCGGGGGCGCGGAGCGGGGCGCCCCGCGAGGGGAGCGCCCCGGATTCGGGTGCGGCCACGGGCCCGGCCATGCCGGCGGATCCGTCAGATCTTGCCGTGGGTGACCGGCGGCTCGGTCATCTGCTCCTTCTGGGCGCCCGAATCCGGTCGGGCCGGGCCGAGCACCGGCTCCTCCCCGAGCGGCTCGAAGGCCTTGAAGGTGAACTGGCCGCGGCCGTCCATCGAGGGTCCCTCGCAGTAGCGGCCGGGCGGCACCGGCGTGCCGTTCCGGTCGGTGCCCACGAACATGTAGCTGAATTCCTGCGCCTCCTTCGACTGATCGAAGCTGTTGGGCACCGGCAGCGACTCGCGCAGGCCGCCGAGATCCTCGATCACCGCGAGCCATTGCTGCTGGTGCATGGTGTCGCGGGCGCTGAGGAAGCGCAGCATGTCCTGCATGCCGGGATCGTGGGCGGCGTTGAACAGGCGCCCCGCCAGGGTGCGGCCGGTCGCCTCGGCGGCCACGTTGGCGAACATGTCGCCGACGAGGTTGCCGCTGGCGTAGACGTGCGAGCAGTCGAAGGGCAGGCCGTCGCCGTTCTCGGGCAGGGCCGCCATGCCGCTCGACAGGATGTGGCGGTGGAGCATGCCCTCGGCCACGTGCCGCGGGCGCTCGCCGCCCATCACGGCGCCGACGATCGGGTTCGCCTGCGCGGTCGTCTCCTGAAGGGTCGCGGGCGCATTCTCCAGGTTCAGCGCCACCGCGGTCGCCAGCATCTCGATGTGGCTGATCTCCTCCGTCGCCGTGTGCAGGAGCGCGTCGCGATACGTGTTGTCCGGGCCACGCGCGCCCCAGGCCTGGAAGAAGTACTGCAGGCAGACGCGGATCTCACCTTCGACCCCGCCGATCGCCTGCTGCAGCTGGCGGGCGAAGATCGGATCGGGCTTCTCGACCCGGACCGGATATTGCAGGCGCTTGTCGTGGCAGTACATCAGGCACTCCTGATCGGGCGGACCGGGCGCGCTCCCGACCTCATCGAGAGACTCAGCCTGAGTATGACGCCCTGCGGCTCAACGCGGCCTGCGCGGCCGGGTTCACGCTGCGTCGCCGGTAAAAGGTTGATTTCCGTGCCGACATCTCGCGGTCAAGCCGAGGATTGATTTCACATAAGAAGGATTCAGATCTGAAATGCGTCGATTTCGCGCCTGAATTCACATAAGTGAACCCGGCCTCTCTGCTCGCATGCGCGGGCCAAAAGAACGCCCCGCCGGCCGGGCCGGGGGGCGTGGAGGCGACTCGCAGGAGGGTCCGATGAAGGGTCAGCCTTCGTGGGGCCAACCCGCCGCCGGCGGGCGTTGTTCCGGCCGGTTCAGGCCCGCTGGTGGCGGGCGGCGCGGGCCTCGTCGCGCTCCGAGATCAGGCGGGCGCCGCGCTGGTAGGTGACGCAGGCCCACAGCCAGTGCAGCGTCACGACGAGGCGGTTCTGGAAGCCGACCAGCAGGTCGACGTGGGCGATGCCCCAGACCAGCCAGGCCGGGAAGCCCCTGAGCTTGACGCTGTCCCACTGCACGACGGCGCTGTTGCGCCCGATCACCGCGAGGTCGCCGCGCGAGCGGAAGCGGAACGGGGCGGGACGCTGCCCGGAGAGGAGGCGGGCGCGCAGGGCCTTGCCGAGGTAGCGGCCCTGCTGGTGGGCGACCTGGGCGAGGCCCGGCAGGGGCGAGCCGTCCTGCGCCCGGGCGAGGGCGACGTCGCCGAGCGCGTAGACGTCGGGCGCGCCCGCGACGGCGAGGTCGGGGCCGACCGGGACGTGGCCGGCGCGGTCGGTCTCGACGCCGAGCGACGCCCCCGCCGGGGAGGCGCGCACGCCCGCCCCCCGGACGATCACCGCCGCCGGGATGTGCCGGCCCGCCGCCGTCACCCCGGTCTCGTCCATGGCCTCGACCGGGGAGCCGGTCAGCACGGTGACGCCGAGGCGCTCCAGCGCCCGGGTCGCGTAGGCCGAGAGGTCCTCCGGGAAGGTGCCGAGGATGCGCGGGGCAGCCTCGATCAGCAGGATGCGGGCCTTCGTCGGATCGACGGCGCGGAAGTCGCGGGCGAGGGCTTGGTGCAACAGGCCCGCGATGGCGCCGGCCATCTCGCCCCCGGTCGGGCCGCCGCCGATCACCACGAAGGTGGTCAGGCGCTCCCGCGTTGCCGGGTCGGGCGCGCGCTCGGCCTGCTCGAAGGCGAGCAGGACCCGGGCGCGGATCGCCCGCGCGTCGTCGAGGGTCTTGAGGCCGGGGGCGAGGCGCTCCCACTCGGCGTGGCCGAAATAGCTGTGGGTCGCGCCGGTCGCCAGCACCAGGGTGTCGTAGGGGATCGCGCCCCCGTCCTGCAGCCGCACCTCCCTGGCGGCCCGGTCGACGCCGCTCACCTCGCCGAGCAGCACCCGGACGTTGCGGTGGCGGCTGAGGATGCGCCGGATCGGCTCGGCCACCTCGCCGGGCGACAGGACGGCGGTCGCCACCTGCTAGAGGAGGGGCTGGAACAGGTGGTGGTTGCGCCGGTCGACGAGCGTCACCCGGATGCCCGCGGCGCCGCCGAGTTCCTGCGCCACCGCGAGGCCGCCGAAGCCGCCGCCGACGATCACGACGTGGTGCTCGGCGCCCTCCGCCGGAACGGGTGCTCCGGATGCGGCAGCCTCGGGTTCGGCCGGGCGTGCGCGATCTGCCATGCTGTCCTTCGGGTGGCTGCTTGCGGGGGGCTGCTTGCGGGGGACTGCTCGCGGGTGGCTGCTCGCGTCCGGACCGGACCGGCGGGGGCTCGCGCCCCGGGGACCATCGGGCTCGACCGGACATGCCGGGCGGGGTGCCGGGCCCGACCGGGGACGATCTGCCCCGGAACGGACCTCCGGCCCGCCGGTTGGTCCGAGGCATCCGGCCGCGACGGCCGGCGGTGCGGCACGAGCCGGCGCGAGGCGGAGCATGGCCGAGACACGGACGGACCTTCCCCCCACCCACACGATCAAGCCGATCGACCCGCCGCCCGCCTCCGGCGCCACCACGGCCCAGCTCAAGGCCGACATCGACAGCGGGCGCACGGGCGACAAGACCGAGGTGTTCGATCCGGGCCTGTCGCCGCTCGGCACCGACGACGAGGCCGCGGGCCACCCGCCCTCCGCCGAGCGGGTGGCGCAGGCGCGCCGCAGCGAGGGGGCCGGGCGCTTCGAGGGCGGGGCCGAGAAGCCGTCCTACGCCCATCACCGCCAGAACAAGGCGCTGCCCTTCTTCATCGCCTTCATCGTGCTGGTCGCGCTGATCTTCGCCTCGGTGATGTGGTTCAAGTAGCAGGCCTCCCGGCCCGTCGCGGGGGGGCCCGCGTGCGGCCTCACGCCGACGGTCACGTCCCGTAGCCGCTGATTGCGTTCTCGATCCGCCGCCGAGCCGTCGGCGTGCGTCGACGAATCGTGACGGTCGACGGACCGATGCGTCGGCATCCTGGGCCGTCGGCATCACAGCCGCGCCCGCGTGCTGCGCGGGGTGGCGAGCAGCAGGTGGGTCTCGGAGGCGGTGACGCCCGGGATCAGGCGCACCCGGCGCAGGATCGCGTCGAGGTCGGTCAGGCTCCCGGCCAGGATCTCCGCCACGATGTCCCAGCGCCCGTTGGTGGTGTGCACGGCGCCGACCTCTGGGAATCCGGTGAGCGCCCCGATGACCTCGTCCGCCTTGCGGCCCTCGACCTCGATCAGGGTCAGCGCGCGCACGGAGGGCGCCGTCGCGTCCGCCCGCAGCACCACCGTGTAGCCGACGATCTCCCCCTCGCGCTCCAGCCGGGCGATGCGCGCCCGCACGGTCGCCCGCGACACGCCGAGATCACCCGCGAGATCGGAGATGCTGCGCCGCCCGTCATGGCGCAGGATGGTGATCAGGCGGCGGTCGAGGTCGTCCACGGCGCCTCCGGTTCGGGCGGCCACGCTTGCCGAAATGGTAGGAAGCGGCCGCCGATCTGCCAATCCGGGTCGTTCAAACCGCCGCGGCCGCCGCCTAGATTCGGTGTGCGAGGAGGTCGGGGATGCGCGGATCGCGATGCGTGCTGGTGGGGGTTCCGGTTCAGGCGGGGGCCGGCCGCCGGGGCTGCGACATGGGCCCGAGCGCCTACCGGGCCGCCGGGATCGCCGAGGCGGTGAGCGACCTCGGCTTCGCCGTGGTCGATGCGGGCAACCTCGCGGCGCCGCCCTGGCCGGCGCAGGTCCACCCGAACCCCGCCATCCGCCAATTGCCCGAGGTGGCGGGCTGGACCGCGACCCTCGCCGAGGCCGCCGAGCAACTCGCCGCCGAGAGCCTGCCGCTCTTCCTCGGCGGCGACCACAGCCTCTCGGCCGGCACCATCGCGGGCATGAGCCGGCGCGCCAGGACCGAGGGGCGGCCTCTCTTCGTGCTCTGGCTCGATTCGCACCCGGACTTCCACACCCTCGACACGACGCGCAGCGGCAACCTGCACGGGGTGCCGATGGCCTACGTCACCGGGCGGCCGGGCTTCGCCGGCTACTTCCCGCCCCTCGAGGCGCCCCTCGATCCGCGCCGGGTCTGCATGATCGGCCTGCGCAGCGTCGATCCCGACGAGCGCACGGCGCTGCGCGAGGCGGGCGTGACGGTGCACGACATGCGTACCATCGACGAGGAGGGCATCGCGCGCCCCCTCGCGTCCTTCCTCGACCAGGTCGCGGCGGCGGAGGGGCTGCTGCATGTCAGCCTCGACGTCGACTTCCTCGATCCCGGCATCGCGCCGGGGGTCGGCACCACCGTGCCGGGGGGCACCACCTTCCGCGAGGCGCATCTCGTGATGGAGATGCTGCACGACAGCGGCCTCGTGCGCGCCCTCGACCTCGTGGAGCTCAACCCCTTCCTCGACGAGCGCGGGCGCACCGCGCTCCTGATGGTCGACCTCGCCGCGAGCCTGCTCGGCCGGCGCGTCCTCGACCGTCCGACCCGGAGCTACTGAGATGCGGGCCCTCAACACCGTGCCCTTCGTCAGCGTCGAGAACATGATGCGCCTCGTCCTGGCGATCGGCGTCGAGCGCGTCCTGACCGACCTCGCCGCCTGCATTGAGGCCGATTTCCGGCGCTGGGACTCCTTCGACAAGACGCCGCGGGTCGCCGCGCACAGCGTCGACGGCGTCATCGAGCTGATGCCGACGAGCGACGGCACCTCCTACGGGTTCAAGTACGTCAACGGCCATCCGAAGAACCTGCGCAGCGGCCGCCAGACCGTGGCGGCCTTCGGCGTGCTGGCGGATGTGAGCCACGGCTACCCGGTGCTGCTCACCGAGATGACGATCCTGACGGCGCTGCGCACCGCCGCGACCTCGGCGGTGGCGGCCAGGGTCCTGGCGCCGCCGGGGGCCCGCACCATGGCGCTGATCGGCAACGGCGCCCAGGCCGAGTTCCAGGCCATGGCCTTCAAGGCGCTGCTCGGGATCGACCGCCTGCGCCTCTACGACATCGACCCGGCCGCGACGGCCAAGTGCCTGCGCAACCTCGCCGGGCTCGGCTTCGACCTCCAGCCCTGCACCAGCGTGGCGGCGGCGGTCGAGGGGGCCGAGATCGTCACCACGGCGACGGCCGACAAGCAGAACGCCACGATCCTGACCGACAACCTCGTCGGTCCGGGCATCCACATCAACGGCGTCGGCGGCGACTGCCCGGGCAAGACCGAACTGCATCCGGACGTGCTGCGGCGGGCCGAGATCACGGTCGAGTACGCGCCCCAGACCCGGATCGAGGGCGAGATCCAGCAATTGCCCCCGGACCACCCGGTGACGGAACTCTGGCAGGTCCTCGCCGGCCGGGCGCCGGGCCGGCGCGACGCGCGCGCCGTGACGCTGTTCGATTCGGTCGGTTTCGCGATCGAGGATTTCTCCGCCCTGCGCTACGTGCGGGAGGCGCTGGCGATCCACCCGTTCTTCACCGAGCTCGACCTCGTCGCCGACCCGGACGAGCCCCGCGACCTCTTCGGCATGCTGCTGAGGGCGCGGGCGCGGGCGGCGTGACGGGGCCGCTCCCCGGTCCCGCCGCGAGCCGGCCGCCAGGGCGACGGACGGCTGCGCGAACGGCATCGGACCACGAGAGGCGGCGTGGCCCGGGTCATCGATTTGGCCCGCCGAAGGTGGTCGTCCCGGGCCTCCCGGCACTCTGCGGGGCCGGATCCAGCTGCACCGCCCGCCGCGGCGGCGCCAAGATGTGCGCCGCGAAGTACGCAGGTCAAGTCCGGTTAACTCAAGGTCATGCGCGGACGCTGATCGCGCGCCGTTGCGGCGCGGCGCCGCGACGGCTGCTCCAGGCAGAAGATCTTCCGCAGCGGAATCCGGAGAGACCGGTCATTCACGCGTGTTGCCGGCGCGTGTCCCCGCCGGAGAGGCCCGGGACCGGGCCGTTTGATCAATCTTTCCTTAGGAATCCAGTCTTACTCCTGCCGAGTACTGCACGCTGGCCGCGGGGCAGGCTGCGATCCGGGGGCGGTCCGTCATGGCGTTGGGTGCGCATCGCGTCGAGAACACCCTCCGGGGCCCGACCGATCCGGAGCCCGCTTCCCCGCTGCCGCGGGCGCTGCTCCTGCGCTGCCTCGACGGCCTGCGCCACGGGCTGCTGATCCTGGACGAGGCGGGGCGCGTCGCGCTCTGCACCGAGCCGGCCCGGGCGCTGCTCGCCGCGCTCGCGCCGGACCTCACCGAGCCGCTCTCTCCGCGGCGCCTGATCGCGGCCCTGCGCGGGGCGGGCGCCCTCGCCAGGGCCGACATCCTGCGGGCGGCGCGGCGCCTGCGCGAGGAGGGCGCCGTCTCCCTCGACCTCTGCCACCGCGACCGCACCGTGCAGGTCTCCCTGAGCCGCGTCCCCGGCACCGGAATGGTCGCCACCCTGGAGGATATCAGCGCGCGGCGCGCCGCCGAGGCGAGCGCGGCCGAGACGGCGCGGCTCGATCCCCTGACCCGGCTCCCCAACCGCCTGCTCCTGCGCGAGCGCCTCGGCGCGGCCCTCGACCGGCTCGCGCGGCGCGGCGAGGGCTGCGCGCTCCTGCTCGTCGACCTCGACCGTTTCAAGCCGGTCAACGACACGCTCGGCCACCCGGTCGGCGACGCGCTGCTCGAGAAGGTCGCCGACCGGCTGCGCGCGACGGTGCGGGCCGAGGACACGGTGGCCCGCATCGGCGGGGACGAGTTCGTGGTCCTGCAATCGGCCGTGCGGGACGCCGCCGACACCACCGCGCTCGCCCAGCGCCTCGTCGACCTGATCGGCCGGGCCTACATGATCGAGGGCCACCTCGTCAGCATCGGGGCGAGCCTCGGCATCGCGCTCGCCCCGCAGGACGGGACCGATCCCGACCGCCTCCTCAAGAGCGCCGACCTCGCCCTCTACCGCGCCAAGCGCGACGGGCGCGCCACCTTCCGGTTCTTCGAGCCGACCATGGACGCGCAGATGCAGGCGCGCCGCCAGCTCGAGCTCGACATGCGCCAAGCGCTCGCCCGGCGCGAATTCGAGATCCACTACCAGCCCCAGCTCAACCTGCTGGAGGAGCGCCTCACCGGCTGCGAGGCGCTGCTGCGCTGGCGCCACCCCGTCCGCGGCATGGTCTCGCCCGCCGAGTTCATCCCGCTGGCCGAGGAGATCGGCCTGATCGTGCCGATCGGCGACTGGGTGATCCGCCAAGCCTGCCACGACGCCGTGCGCTGGCCCCGGCCGATCACGGTCGCGGTCAACGTCTCGCCCGCGCAGTTCAAGGGCGACCGCCTCGTCGACACCGTAGTCTCGGCCCTGGCGCGCTCGGGGCTGCCCGCCCCGCGCCTGGAGATCGAGATCACCGAGGGGCTTCTCCTGCAGGACGACGCCCAGACCCTGCGCACCCTGCACCGCCTGCGCGACCTCGGCGTGCGCGTCTCGATGGACGATTTCGGCACCGGCTACTCCTCGCTGAGCTACCTGCGCGCCTTCCCGTTCGACAAGATCAAGATCGACCGCTCCTTCGTCCGCGACATGGCCCAGAAGCCCGACGGCGACGCGATCATCCGGGCGATCGCCGGGCTCGGGCGCAGCCTCGGCATGACCACCGTGGCGGAGGGCGTCGAGACGCCCGAGCAGATGCGCCGCATCCGGGCGGAGGGCTGCACCGACGTGCAGGGCTACCTCGTGAGCCGCCCGATCCCCGCCGACGACCTCCTGGCCCTGCTCGCCCGCTCCTGATCCCCCACGGAGGCCCCGATGCAAGACCTTTACCGCCTCGTCTACGCGAGCCGGAACCTGCTGAAGCCCGACGAGGCGGAGGCGGCCATCGTGCAGATCCTGGCGGCCTCCCGCCGCAACAACGAGGCCGCCGGGGTCACGGGCGCGCTGATGTTCAACGCCGGCGCCTTCGCGCAGGTGCTGGAGGGCCCCCGCAGGAGCGTCGAGGCCACCTTCGAGCGCATCCAGCGCGACCTGCGCCACAGCGACGTCACGGTCCTGCAATGCGGCCCGGTGGAGGCGCGCGGCTTTGCCAACTGGGCCATGGCCTTCGTGGGCCAGTCCGGTCGCGGCCGGTCGCTGTGGAGCGGCATCGCGGCCGAGAGCGGGTTCGATCCGGAGCGCCTCGACGGCGATGCCGTCCTCGCCATGCTGCACGGCCTCGTGCTGGAGGAGGAGGACGTCTCCGACGCCCCGAGCCTGCTGCCCGGCGCCCCGGCGGCGGACGGCCCCCCGCCCGCCTTCGATCCCGACCGGCTGCGGGCGGAACTCGCGGCCCTGCAGCCGGCCGGGGCCGCGCCCGCCGGCGCGGCGCCCGCGCCCGATGCCGGGCGGCAGCTTCCGGAGGCCCGGGACCTGCCGGCGGCCGGGGAGCTGCCGGCGGCCGGGGAGCTGCCGGCGGCAGAGGGAGCCCTCGCCGTCCTGCGCGAGGCCCTGGCCGAGGAGCGCGCCCGCACCACGTCCCTGCGCGGCGACCTCGACGACCTGCGCGTCGCGCTCGCGCTGGTCCGGGACGAGGTCAAGGCCCTGCGGCGCGACCGGGACCGCTGGGCGGAGCGCGCGCGCCTCCTCGCGGCGGCCCTTCATCAGGAGGCCGAGGCGGTCGCGCCGGGGCCGGATCCGGCGCGAACCGGCCGAAAGGCCGCCTGACCCGGCCCGATTGAGCACAAAAGTGCCACCAACGGGAGCGTGCCGCACAATTGTGCTTGTGGGGGCCGACGCCTCCGGCTAAGACCCTCGGACCCAAGGCAGAAAAAAAGGCCGCCCTCGCGAGCGGCCCGAAGTCTAGGGAGGAAACGCCCCAAGAGGGCAATCGCCGCCGCGACGCCATCGCGGCGGCGACGTCGTTTTGTCCCACGCTGCACCGCACAACGCAACCGAGCTTGGCGGGGGACTGTCATGCTCGCGTGGCATGGAACGTTGCGGGAGCGGCGCCCAGGCGCGCCGCGCGAGGGGTTTTGCGACGGCGCGTGCGCCTGCGGCCACGAAAGCGAGACCGGTCCGCTCGCCCTTCATGAAGGGACAGGGTCCGCCGATCTGCGCGCGGCAGCGCGCAGACGAGGCAGGCCACGGGGTCGAGCGCGATCAGGACGGGCGATCAGGACGGGGTCCCGGGCGCGCCGCGCTCAGCCGCGCGGCATCCCCCGGTTCGTCATGGCGGATTGGATCATCGCGTCCGCCTGCAACTCCCGGCCCGTATAGCCGAGCAGGGCGGCGAGCCGCGAGCGGGCGCGGTTCACGCGGCTCTTGATGGTGCCGACCGCGACCCCCATCATGGCGGCGACCTGCTCGTAGGTCAGTTCCTGCACGCCCACCAGCACCAGCGTCTCGCGCATGTCGGGCGGCAGCCGCGACAGCGCCTCCTGCACCTCCACGAGGCTCACCCCGTGGTCCTGGCGCGGCGCCACCGCCAGCATCGCGGCGTACTGTCCCTCGTCGTCCTCCACCTCGCGCGAGCGCTTGCGCCGCAGCGAGTAGAAGTGGTTGCGCATGATGGTGAACAGCCACGCGTCGAGGTTGGTGCCCGGCGTGAAGCGCTCGCGGTTCTGCCAGCCGCGCAGGACGGTCTCCTGCACGAGGTCGTCGGCCTCGGCGGTCCGCCCCGCCATGCTGATCGCGAAGGCGCGCAGCGAGGGCAGCGCCTTCATCAGGCCGGCATGGAAGGCGCGCAGATCGGCGTCGGACTGCGCGTCGAGCGCCTTGGTGAGTTGGTCGAGAAGCGCCTGCAGCGAGGACGACAGCTCCGCCGTCTGGTGAGCCCCGTAGAGCTCCCGCAGCGCGTGACCGAGATGGTCGCGCACCGGCTCGGGCAGGAGCACGCTGTCGGTCGCCGCCGGGACCGCCGGGGCATCGGGGGACAAGAGCACTGGGCCTCCAAATACTAGATAGGAGTATTACTGGAAGTCCAGCTATGGCGAGCCGGGGCGGCGTCAAGCGGTCGGGCGCCCCGGACCGCGCCGCGGCATCCCGTGCCGCAGGCCGGCGCCGCCGGGCTGCGGGCGTCCACGCGGATTGACACGGCTCCCGCCGGCGACATCTTCGCGGTGACGCCGCGCGCGCCCCCCGAGAGAGGAGGACAGCCGCCGTGACCGTCGAGACGCGGCCGAAGGAGGTCATCGGGATCGCCGGAGGCGGCGCGCTCGGCGCGCTCGTCCGCGCCCACGACTGGGCGGCCACTCCCCTCGGGCCGATCGGGTCCTGGCCCGGCAGCCTGCGCACCGCCGTCGGCATCTTGCTGCTCTCCCCCGTGCCGATGGTGCTGCTCTGGGGCGAGGACGGCGTCATGATCTACAACGACGCCTACGCGGTGCTCGCCGCCGGCCGCCACCCGGCCCTGCTCGGCAGCCGGGTGCGGGAGGGGTGGCCGGAGGTCGCGGCCTTCAACGACCACGTCATGCGGGTGGTGCTCGCGGGCGGGACGCTCGCCTACAAGGACCAGGAACTCGTCCTCCACCGCAGCGGCCGGCCCGAGCGGGTCTGGATGAACCTCGACTATTCCCCGGTGCCCGACGAGGGCTGCCGTCCCGCCGGGGTGCTGGCGGTGGTGGTCGAGACCACGGCCCGCGTCCTGGCCGAGCGCCGGCTCGTCGCCGAGGCGAAGCGGCAGCGCCGGATCCTGGAGCAGGCGCCGCGCTTCATCTGCATCCTGCGCGGCCCCGACCACGTGATCGAGTTCGCCAACGCCGCCTTCCGCGCGCTGTTCGGCGCGCGGGAGGTCCTCGGCCGCAGCCTGCGCGCGGCCGTCCCGGACCTCGCCGGGCCGGGCGTCTTGGAGCGCCTCGACCAGGTCCGCGCCACGGGCGAGCGCCGCGCCGCCCGGGCCGCGCGCGTGCGCCTGCGGCCCGGGCCGGAGGGGCCCGCGCGCGATCTGCGCCTCGATCTCGTCTACGCGCCGGTGACGGACGAGGAGGGCCGGGTGGTCGGCGTGCTCTGCGAGGGCACCGACGTCACCGAGCGCCACCGGGCCCAGGTCGCCCTGAGGCGGCGCTCCCGTCAGCTGCAGCAGCTCGCCGAGGCGGCCCTCGGGGTGGCGCGGGCGCCGACCCTCGCCGCCACCCTCGACGCGATCACCCGGGCGGCGCGCCGGATCATCGGCGCCCGCCAGGCGGTGACGAGCCTCACGGGCGGGGAGGAGCGGAGCCGGGCGGTGAGCGCGCTCTCCCCGGACCGGCGCTGCGCCGCCCGGGGCCGCGACCTGCCGGCCCCTGACGGGACCGGCATCGACGCGATGGTCTGCGAGCAGAACCGCCCGGCGCGGATGTCCCAGGCGGAGCTCGAAGCCCATCCGCGCCGGCGCGGCGTCGGCGCCCAGGCCTGCGCCCCTCCGCCGATGCGCGGCTGGCTCGCCGCGCCGCTCATCGGCCGCGACGGGCGCAACCTCGGCCTGATCCAGCTCTCCGACCGGGTGGACGGCGGCGAGTTCGACGCCACCGACGAGGCGATGCTGGTCCAGCTCGCCCAGATCGCCTCCGCCTCGGTGGAGCGGATGCTGGCCGAGGCGGCCCTGCGCCGCAGCGAGGCGGCGCTCGGCGAGACCGTCTCGACCCTGGACGCGCTCCTCGCCCACGCCCCGATCGGCTTCGCCTTCTTCGATCCGCAGCACCGCTACGTGCGCCTCAACGCGGTCCTGGCCGAGATCAACGGCCTCCCCGTCGCGGCCCATCTCGGGCGCAGCATCGAGGAGGTGCTGCCGGTGAACGCGGTCACGGTCGGGCCCGCCCTCGACGAGGTCGTCGCCACCGGCCGCTCCCTCGACACGCTGGAGGTCGACGGGGAGACGCCGGCCCGGCCCGGGGAGCTCCGCTCCTGGCTCACCAGCTTCTTCCCGGTCTTCGGCCCGGACGGGGCGGTGGCCTATGTGGGCGTCACGGTGATCGACATCACCGAGCGGCGGCGCGCCGAGGCCGCCGTGCGGGACCTCGCCGAGAGCCTGGAGCGGCGCGTCCAGGAGCGCACCGCCGCCCTGGCCGAGAGCGAGCGCCGCTTCCGCGCCATCTTCGACACCACCTTCCAGCTCACCGGTCTCGCCGCCCTCGACGGCACCATCCTGGTGGTGAACCGCGCGGCCCTGGAGGCGGCGGGTGTCGCGCTGGCCGAGGTCGTCGGCGTGAAGATGTGGGACTCGCCCTGGTGGCGGGACCTGCCCGAGGAGGCCGCGCGGCTGCGGGAGGGCATCGCCCGCGTCGCGCGCGGCGCCTTCGTGCGCTACGAATCCCGCCATCGCCTGCCGATCGGCCTGCGCAGCTTCGACTTCTCGATGAAGCCCGTCCTCGACGAGGCGGGCCGACCGATCTTCCTGGTGGCCGAGGGCCGCGACGTCACCGACCAGCGCCGGGCCGAGGAGGCGCTGCGCCAGGCGCAGAAGATGGAGGCGGTGGGCCAGCTCACCGGCGGCCTCGCCCACGACTTCAACAACCTGCTCACCGGCATCTCCGGCTCGCTCGAATTGCTGCAGTCGCGCCTGGCGCAGGGGCGGGTGTCGGAGACCGGCCGCTACATCGACGCGGCGCAGGGGGCGGCCAAGCGGGCGGCGGCGCTGACCCACCGCCTCCTCGCCTTCTCGCGCCGCCAGACCCTCGACCCCAGGCCCATCGACGTCAACCTCCTGATCGCCGGCATGGAGGAGCTGATCCGGCGCACCATCGGCCCGGCGGTCAGCCTGTCGGTGGAGCCCGACCCCGCCCCCTGGACCATCCTGGTCGACCCGGGCCAGCTCGAGAACGCGCTGCTCAACCTGTGCATCAATGCCCGGGACGCGATGCCGGAGGGCGGGCGCATCGTCATCGCGACCGCCAAGCGCGAGCTCGGCCCGGGCGCGGGCGACCTGCCGCCCGGCGCCTACGCGACGCTCACGGTGACGGATACGGGCGCCGGCATGAGCCCGGAGGTGCTGGCGCGGGCCTTCGACCCGTTCTTCACCACGAAGCCCCTCGGCCAGGGCACCGGCCTCGGCCTGTCGATGATCTACGGCTTCGTGCGCCAGTCGGGCGGCCAGGTGCGCATCGACTCGGCGCAGGGGCGGGGCACCGCGGTCGCCCTCCTGTTTCCCCGCCATCACGGGCCGGCGCGGGCGCCCGAGGAGGTTCCGGACCGCGCGGCGCCGCCGCGGGCCCGGGACGGGGAGACGGTGCTCGTCGTCGACGACGAGGCGAGCGTGCGCCTGCTCGTCGCCGAAGTGCTGCAGGATCTCGGCTACCGGGCGCTCGAGGCGAGGGACGGGGCGGCCGGGCTCGCGCAGCTCCGGGCGGAGGGCCGGATCGACCTCCTCGTCACCGATGTGGGCCTGCCGGGCGGCATGAACGGCCGCCAGCTCGCCGATGCCGGCCGGGTGCTGCGGCCGGACCTGAAGGTCCTGTTCATCACCGGCTACGCGGAGACGACGGTGGTCGGCGCGGGCGACCTGCAACCCGGCATGGAGGTGCTCACCAAGCCCTTCGTGCTGGAGGAGCTGGCGCGGCGCATCCGCGGGATGATCGCAGGCGCCCCCGGCGCGGGACCGGGGGCGCCCGCCGCGCTCAGCCCGCCGGCTGCGCCAGGAAGCGGAACATGTGGCGGCGCGCCTCCTCGTCCATCTCGGCCTTGAAGGCGTGCCTGTCCTTGAGGGCGAGCGCGGCCTGCGCGGCCGGGCGGGCGGAGATCCCGTCGACGAGCCGCTTCAGGTGGGGGAACCCGGCCCAGGCCGAGTCGTCCGCGAGTCCGGCCCCGAGCACGAAGGGCACCATCCGGGCCCAGCCCCAGACCGCCATGTCGACGATGGTGTAGGTCTCGCCGAGCACGAAGGGCCGGTCCTTCAGCTGGGCGTCGAGGATCCCGTAATGGCGGCGCGCCTCGTAGACGTAGCGCGCCCGCGCGTAATCGTCCGGCGCCGGGGCGAAGTGCCGGAAATGCACCGCCTGGCCCGAATAGGGGCCGATCCCGGTCGCCACGAACATCAGCCAGGAGAGGAGGTCGGCGCGGGCGGCCAGATTCTGCTCGGGCAGGAAGCGCCCGGTCTTCTCGGCGAGGTAGAGCAGGATCGCGTTCGAATCGAACACCCGCACCCCGGCCTCCTCGTCGAGGATGACCGGCACCTTGCCGTTGGGGTTCAGGGCCGTGAAGGCGGGATCGTGCTGCTCGCCCCGGCGGGTGTCGACCGGCCGCGCCGCGTAGGGCAGGCCCATCTCCTCCAGGCAGAGGGCGACCTTCATCGGGTTGGGCGAGAGATTGTAGAAGAAGGTGATCACTCGGCATCTCCTCGCGTGCGGCACCCTTCCGGTGCGCGTCGGGCGTGACATGGCACGGCCCCGCGCCGCCCTGAAGGGGCCGCGGGGCTTTTCTCCCGCGGGCTGCGCCGGGTGGCCGGGACGGGTGGCCGCCCGGCCGCGATCGGCAGGTGCGGCTGATCCTCGGCGCCGCGGGAGGCCCGACCGCCTCGGGCTCGGGCGGCTCCTGCGGGGCGGCGCGTGCGGGCGCGGCCCTCTCCGTCGCCTGCGAGGCGCCGCGGCGCGAGCGCCTGGCGGGGACCGGGCTCGATCCGGAGAAGGCCGTCCTCGCGCGGGGCCGCGTCACGTCCGGCGGCCCTCAGGAGAGCCCGCGCCCTGACCCGCTCACCCTCGACACGCTGCGGCCCGGGCTCGGCGAGCCCGAGGCCGCGCCCGAGCCCGATCCGCCCCGACGCCGTCACGCCGCCTCGATCAGGCGGTCGTGCTCGGCCTCCGCCACGCCGTAGCCGTCCTCCGCCGCCGCGATCAGGCGCGGCCGGTCGAGGATCGTGATGCGCCCGCGCCGGGCGCGGATGAGCCCCCGTCCCTCCAGGCCCTGCAGGGCGAGGGTCACGCTGGTGCGCTGCACGCCCAGCATCATCGCCAGGAACTCGTGCGTGAGGACGAGTTCGTCGCCCTCGCTGCGGTCGCGGCACATCAGCAGCCAGCGGGCGAGGCGCGCCTCGATCTGGTGGGAGGCGTTGACGAAGGCGGTCTGGGCGGTCTGCGTCATCTGCACCTGCACGCTGCGCAGCAGCAGCAGGCGCAGGGACGGGCTGGACCCGACCGCGTCGAGCAGCCGCTCGGTCGGGATGCGCAGCATCGTGCCCTCGCCCTGGACGATGTGCTCGTAGGGGCCGCGATCGCTGCCGAGGAGCACGGGCGCGGCCCCCACGAGGCCCTCGCGGCCGATCACGCCGATCTCGCCCCGGCCGCGCGGGCCGACCGCCGTCATCGAGCTGAAGCCGGTCTCCGGGAAGTACAGCGCCTCGATCGGCGTGCCGGCCTGCATCAGAACCTGCCGCAGACCGGTCCGCACCGGCCGGAGGTGCGGCGCCACGCGGGCGAAATCGTCGGGTGCGAGCCGTCGGAGCAGGCGGTTGCGCAGCTCCTCTTGCGGGATCTCCGGCATCTCAAGCCCTCCCCGGCCCGGCCGGGATGCCCACGCCCCGGCCCGAGCGCCGCCTCCGTCACGCCCCGGGGCGTCCGCTCCCCGCGAACAGGCGTGCAGACTCGGCCTCCGGAATCCCGTAGGCGCCCCCGGCCAGATCCTCAAGGGCCCCGCGTCCCAGCACGGTGATCCGCCCGCGCCGGGCCCGGATCAGGTGGTGGCCCTCCAGGGATTGCAGCGCCAGCGTCACGCTGGTGCGCTGCACGCCCAGCATCAGCGCGAGCAGCTCGTGCGTGATCGGAAACTCGTCGCCGTCCGTGCGATCGTGGCACATCAGCAGCCAGCGGGCGAGGCGCGCCTCGATCTGGTAGGTGGCGTTGACGAAGGCGGTCTGCGCCGTCTGGACCAGCAGCACCTGCACGAAGCGCAGGAACAGCAGCCGCATCGCGCGGCTGCCCTCGGCCGCCTCGACGAGGCGGCCGGCCTCGATCGCCAGCGCCTCGCCGGGACCCTGGACGTAGTGCTCGTGGGGGGTGCTCTCGGCCCCGAGCAGCACCGGGGATGCCCCGACCAGGCCCTCGGACCCGATCAGGCCGACCTCGGTCCGGCTCCGTCCGGCGGTCACCACCGATACGAAGCCGCTCTCGGGAAAGTAGAGGCGCCGCACCGGCTCGTTCGGCGCGATCAGCACCTCCCGCATCCGGGTCTCGATCGGGTGGAGGTGGGGCTGCAGGGCGGCGAAATCGGCGGGGGAGAGCTGCCTGATGAGCGTGTTGCGAAGGGCAGTTTGCTGCAGCGAAGCCACGACTCGTTCCAACGCGGGCGGAAGCGCGGGTCGCGTTCCGTCTGCCCCTCGATCTCACCTGTCGAGGGGTAATCACCGCCTTATCGCCACGCCCATCGACGAAGGCAATTTTCGCTACTCTTCTGTGTGGTATCCGACAATTCCGTCTTTGTCGGGTATCATACCAAATCAGAGGTGTATCGTTTCCGGCATTGACGACGCTAAGCAGTTTTCGCCAGCTACGCGATGGCGGATCAACCGGCCGTCGCAGGATGCGGTCGGGACCAGTACTGCCTGGGTGTCGCGCGTAGTGTTGACGAGGACGACTTGCTGGCTGGGATGAATCGGTTCGGTATGGGGTGCGTAGCGTCGGGTGCGCGGGGATGCTGCGCGCCGCCTGTCCGGAGATCGCCGAGCGGAGGGCTGCGCCCGGGCTCGGCGCGCGCGGAGGCTCCCGCGTGCCGCGCGTGAGCGGTGACGAGGCGGGCGCCGCTGTCGGGGGCGAGCGGAACGGACACAGCGTCCTCGCCCGCCGGCTCTCCGCGCACAGGCCGCTGTCGGAGGCCGAGATCGGCGTCGTCAACCGCCTGAGCATGGCCTCGCGACCGGTCGGCCCGCGCACCGACCTCGTCCGCGAGGGGGAGGATCCGGGTGGGGCCTACGCGATCCTGGCCGGCGCCGCCTGCTGCTACAAGCTGCGCACGATCGGGACGCGCCACATCGTCGGTTACCTGCTCCCCGGCGACATCGCGGATGCGGACGCGGTCACGGTGCGCCGGGCCGACGCCTCGCTCGCCACCCTGTCGGCCTGCACGGTCGCCTTCCTGCCGCGCGCCCTCCTGGCCGAGATCCGGGCGGCGCATCCCGGCATCGCCTCGGCGCTGCGCGCCGCCAAGCTCGTGGAGGCGGCGATCCTGCGGACCTGGCTCGCCAATCTCGGCTGCCGCTCGGCCCTGGAGCGCACCGCGCACCTCTTCTGCGAGCTCCGGGCGCGGCTGCAGGTGGTGGGGCTCGCCGGCGACGCGGCCTACGATCTGCCGATGACGCAGATCGACCTCTCGCTCACCCTCGGCATGTCGACGGTGCACATGAACCGCACGCTGCACGAGCTGCGCCGCCAGGAGGCCGCCGACCTGCGCGGGCGCACCCTCCACATCCTCGACCGGGACCGGCTGGAGGGGATCGCCGAGTTCGACCCGAGCTATCTCAGGCCGGTCCTGATGCCCTGAGCCGCCCCTCGGCGCCGGCCCCCGCCGCGATAGATCACGCCGAGGAGCGCGCGGGAGGGGCGGATGGGGATCGGACGCGGGCGGGTGGGGCTGCTGGTCACCGCGGCGGGGATTTGCCTCGCACCCTGCCTCGCTCAGGAGCAGGGCGCGCGCCGCTACCTGCAGGCGGGCACCGGCGAGACCCTGCGCTTCGGCGCCGGCCGGGCCGTGACGACCTCGGCGCTCGGCGAGATGTCGGCGCAGGCCTGCACCTCGCCCCAGGCCAACCTGTGCCTGTCGGGGGCGACGGCGGTCTGCAGCTTCCGGATGGTCCTGCCGGGCGGTCCGGCCGGCGGCGTCGCCCTCGACCTCCTGGCCGGCAACCCGCCCGAGGCGTGCCGCCGCCTTGCCGGCCGCTACGAGGCGGCGCCCTGAGCCCCTTCGCCGAGGCGCTCACCGCTCCGGCCATGAGCCGAGAGCGGGGCGCCGAGACCGCTCAGCCGCCCGGGCGCGGCGCGGCGAGGCCGAACGTCTCGCGCAGCGAGAGGCCGGAGGAGAGGCTCGCCTCCCAGCCGGCCTCGCGGGCGAGCTTGGCCTCCGCGTCGCCGATGCGGGATACGGCGAGGTCGGGCGAGAGCACGACGAGCCCGTCATCGTCGCCGATCACGAGGTCGCCCGGCGCCACCCGCGCTCCCCCGACCACGGCCGGGGCGTTAACCGCGCCCCGCTCCGCCCCGGTCGGCCCGCGCGGCGTGACGAAGCGGGTGAAGACCGGGAGGTCGCCCCAGCCCGCCAGGAGGGCCACGTCGCGCACCGCGCCGTCGCAGACGAGCCCCACCCCGCCCCGCCGCCGCACCTGCCCGCCGACGATCTCGCCGATCATCGCCGTCCGCGCGTCGCCGCCCGCGGCGATCACCAGCACGTCGCCGGGCCCGATGAGGTCCACGGCGTGCAGCACCGCGCCGAAATCCGGCGGCTCGCACAGGGCCGTGACCGCGCGGCCGAACAGGCGCGGCTGGCGCCCGGCCGGGCAGAGCGGGCGGATCGCCGGGTCGATCTGGCCGTCCGCCGCGAGATCGACCGCAACGGCGACCGGCACGGCGCGCCAGCGGGCGATCACCTCGGCCGGCAGCGCGCCGGCCGGGGCGGCGTGAAGGGTCACGGGCATGGCTGCGTCCTCCTCCGCTGGCGGCCCGCCCGCCTCTCGCCGGGCGCGAACCGGGCCGCCTCTCCCAAGGGATGGCACGGCGCGGGCGGGATGTCTCGCCCCCCAGCCGGGTCTCCCGGCGCGGGGGTGGTTTTCCCCGCGGCGCGATCGCGCTACTCCCGGGAGCCCGGCGGGGCGCCCTGGCGCCGGATTTGCAGCCGCTGCCCTTTGGACCCGATGAACCGTACGAGCGCATGACCGAAGATCTCCGCAACCAGGATCTCCGCAACCAGGATCTCCGCCTGGGCGCCCGCGTGATGGCGCTGATCGACGACCTCGCCCGCCACACCGACGAGCCCGGGCGGCTGACGCGGCTCTACCTCTCGCCCGCCCACCGCGCCGCCGCCGAGACGGTGGCCGGCTGGATGGGTCGGGCGGGCTTCGCCGCCCGCATCGACGCCGCGGGCAGCGTGGTCGCCCGCCGGGAGGGCGCGGCGCCCGGCCTGCCGGCCCTGATCCTCGGCTCGCACATCGACAGCGTGGTCGATGCCGGGCGCTACGACGGCAATCTCGGGGTGATCTGCGGCCTCGTCGCCGCCGAGGAGATCCTGGCCCGCGGCGCGCCGCTGCCCTTCGCCCTCGAACTCGTCGCCT
This sequence comes from Methylobacterium sp. CB376, assembly GCF_029714205.1. Classification (NCBI taxonomy): domain Bacteria; kingdom Pseudomonadati; phylum Pseudomonadota; class Alphaproteobacteria; order Hyphomicrobiales; family Methylobacteriaceae; genus Methylobacterium; species Methylobacterium sp. CB376. The sequence goes on from NZ_CP121648.1 coordinate 2,096,820, forward strand.
TCGGGGACGAGGAGAACGTGCGCTTCCCCACCAGCCTCTCGACCTCGAAGGCGCTCGCGGGCCGCTACCGGCCCGACTGGCTCGACGGCCGCGACAAGGACGGCACCCGCCTGCGCGACGCGCTCGTCGCCTTCGGGGGCGACCCGGAGGGCATCCCCGCCCTCGCGCGCGACCCGGCCACGGTGGCGGGCTTCCTGGAGGTCCACATCGAGCAGGGGCCCGCCCTCGAGGCCGCGGGGCAGCCGGTCGGGATCGTCTCGGCCATCGCCGGCATCACCCGGGCGCGCTGCGCCGTGACGGGCGAGGCGAACCACGCCGGCACGGTGCCGATGGGGATGCGCCGGGACGCGCTCGCGGGCGCCGCCGAAATGGTCCTCGCCGTCGAGCGGCTGGGCGCCGCGATGCCGGGCGCGGTGGCGACGGTGGGCGCCCTCGACGTCGCGCCGGGCGCCGTCAACGTGATCGCGGGCCGGGTGGACTTCACCCTCGACCTGCGCGCCCCCGACGACGCGGTGCGCGCCCGGCTCGTCGCCGAGGTCGAGGCGGCCTGCCGGGAGATCGCCGAGCGCCGCGGCCTCGGCTTCGCCGCCGAGACCTTCATGGACAATCCGGCGGTCGCCCTCGATGCCGGCCTGCAGGCGGCCCTCGAGGCGGCGGCCCGGCGTCACGGCTTCGCGCCGCCGCGCCTGCCCTCCGGCGCCACCCACGACGCCGCCGCGCTGGCGGCCATCGCGCCCGCCGCGATGCTGTTCGTGCGCTGCCGCGCCGGCATCAGCCACAACCCCGCCGAAGCGATCACCGTCGCGGACGCGGATGCGGCGACCCGGGTGCTGATCGACGCGGTGCTCGGGCTGGCGGAGAAGGCCGGGGCCTGACCCGGCCTTCTCCTTCGGCGGGGGGCCTCGGCGCCCGACCCGCCGGCCGCTCAGTCGAGGAAGTCGCCGTAGCGGTCGACGTGCTCGGCGAGGCCGAGGGCGTGGTCGCGCACGAGGCGCTCGGCCAGGGCGGCGTCGCGCGCCTCCAGCGCCTCGATGATGCGCAGGTGGTCCTGGATCGAGGTCTTGGCGCGGTCGCCCTGCGTCAGGGCGATGTTGCGCACCGCCCGCACGTGGATGAGGAGGTTGCTGGCGAGGCTCTCGATCACCTCGCAGCGGCCGAGCGAGATGATGGTCTGGTGGAAGCGGATATTGGCGTCGGAATACTCGGCGAGGTGCTCGGCCGGCGCGTCCTGGAAGAATTCCGGGAAGCCGGTCCGCAGCGACCGCAGATCCGCGTCCGAGGCGCGGGAGCAGGCGAGCCGCGCCGCCATGCTCTCCAGGCCCGCCCAGGCGTGGATCATCCCGATGATCTCCTTCTTCGTCTTCCTGACGATGAAGACGCCGCGGCGGGGCTCCGAGCGGACGAAGCCCTCCTGCTCCAGCACCGTGAGGGCCTCGCGCACCGGCGTGCGGCTCACCCCGAGATCCTGCGACAGCTTGCGCTCGTCGAGCCGGATCTCCTCGCCGCTGTTATAGATGTCCATGTTGGTGATCGCCGATTTCAGCGCCTCGTACGCCAGGGTGCGCAGGCTCGAATTCGTGACGATCGGTTTAACCGCGAAATTCTTGTCGCTTGCCATCGGCTGCACCTGACGCTTCCCGCGGCCGGCGCCCCGTGTCCCCGGCCCCTCCGCCCCGCCCCGGTTCCGGGACGACGCGAATCCTCATAAAGCAGGCATGCGTGGCATGCCAGCGAGACGATGCCCTCGTGTCGCCGGCGATGCAAGAGGGCGGGGCACGTTGCCACAACCGATAGTATCAGATGTCGGGCAGCGGCGCCTACATCTTGGGATGGTCACGGTGCGACTTGGGTTGCGACCTGGACCAAGGGGGTGACTTGGACTTTCGTCCGGCCCCGCTCAGGCGATGCCGACGTAGCGGCCGTTCGCGGGGACGGCGGGGCGCTCGGCCGTGCCGGTGCGGCCGGGGCCGGGCGTCAGCCGGTCGGCGAGCTTCACGACGAGGATCCCCTGCAGGCCGATCAGGGCGGCGAGGAAGGCGGTGGCGGAGACGATCATCGCAATGGCCTCGGTTATGGTGCGCCGCGATAAGTGCCATGCTGCGGCGCAACTTGGTATACCAGACACCACAACCGAGGCATTCCGCGGGTGCATGGGTGGCGTGGAACCTGCGACGAAGCGCCATTCCGCGGCGGGAGTGATCGGGTTCTGCGGCGGCGTGCTGCGCGGGCGGGACCGGCCTCGGCGCGGGGGCTGATCCGGGATCCGCTTGATCGAAGCGGATCCCGGATCACACGCCTGCGCGGCGCCTGAGCGAAGCCCCAATCCGCCATCCCGAAGGGATCAAGCGGATCACCAGCCCGCGCGGCGCCTGAGCGAAGCCCCAATCCGCCATCCCGAAGGGATCAAGCGGATTTGGGATAATTCGTCATCCCGGCGATCGGCCCGGTGTCGCGAACGCGCCGCGGGTCCGAGGTCGCGTCGGCATCGGACCGGCCTCTGTCCCGCCGCACCGACAACCGAGCGGGACGGCCATGCCGCCCCCGTCCAGAGCGAGAGGAGGGGGGTTGGATGCCGCACGCGGTGAGAGACGTCCGTCGAGGGACCGCGGGACACCGTCTCGCTCGCCCGGGCGCGCACGGCCGGGCCCTCGGGCGGGGGCCTCGCCAGGGCAGCTTCCTGCCGCGGCGGCCCGCTCGGCCCGAGGGAGCGGCCCGCCGCCGGCCTGGTCGCGCGGGAGGACGGTTCCCCCGCGTCGCCTGCTCCGCGGGGGCGGGGCCGGGGGCCGTCGCCGAACCGTCGGCCGGGCCCCGGGGAACGATCGCTGCGGACGCGAAAACGGCGCCGGGGGTGCCGGCGCCGTCGGTGGGGTGGTGCGGGGCCGGGGCCGGCGTCAGGCGGCCGGGGCCGGCGTCAGCACGGCGGCGGACTTGGTGTAGGCCGCCCGCATGGGCTTGAGCACCAGGACTGCCATCAGCGCCGCCACGATGTTGAGCGCGGCCGCGGCGATGAAGACCGCGTGCCAGCTGCCGGTCCAGGTCGTGAGCAGGCTGGTATAGGGCACGATCAGGGCCGCGGTGCCCTTGGCGGTGTAGAGCAGGCCCGCGTTGGTCGCCGCGTACTTGGTGCCGAACGTGTCGCCGCAGGTGGCCGGGAACAGCGAGTAGATCTCGCCCCAGGCGAAGAACACGAGGCCCGTCAGGATCACGAAGGCGACCGGGTCGCTGCCGAACACGCTGAGCGCGTAGATGCCGAGGCCCTCGATGGCGAAGGACAGGAACATCGTGTTCTCGCGGCCGATATGGTCGGAGACCCAGCCGAAGAAGGGCCGCGTCACGCCGTTCAGCACCCGGTCGAGGGTGGCCGCGAAGGTCAGCGCCGGCAGCGTCACGCCGAGCAGGCTCACCGGCACGTCGGCGATCTTGAAGTCCTTGGCGATCGGGCCGAGCTGGGCCGTCGCCATCAGGCCGCCCGCCGCCATCATGACGAACATGGCGTACATCACCCAGAAGATCGGGGTGCGCACCATCTCGCCGGGCGTGTAGTCGCGCCGGCTCTGGCTGACCCGGGCCACCTCCGGCACCTCGCCCTTGCGGGGCGCGACCAGGAAGAGGGCGAGCAGGCAGACGACGAGGCCCTGGCCGATGCCGAAGTAGAAGAAGGCGGACTCGTAGCCCTGCGTCTTGATCATCCACTGGATCGGCACGACGGTCAGGGCAGAGCCCGCGCCGAAGCCCATCGCGGTGATGCCGGCCGCGAGGCCGCGGCGGTCCGGGAACCACTTCAGCGAGTTGCCCACGCAGGTGCCGTAGACGGCGCCCGCCCCGGTGCCGCCGATCGCGGCCGCGATGTACAGGACGGTGAGGGACGTCGCGTAGGAGTTGATCACCCAGGCGATGGCGCAGAGCACGCCGCCGATCAGCGTGACGATCCGCGGGCCGTACTTGTCGACGAACCAGCCCTCGATCGGCACCAGCCACGTCTCAGTGACGACGAACAGCGTGAAGGCGACCTGGATCGCCGCGCGCTCCCAGCCGTGCCGCTCCTGCATCGGATTGACGAAGAAGGTCCAGCCGTACTGCATGTTGGCGATCATGCACATGCAGATCACCCCGAAGGCGAGCTGCAGCCAGCGCCCCCCTCTGGCGTTCTCCTGTGTCCCTGACATCGGCGTCTCTCCTGGTCGTGTTGGTTAAGAGGTCTTCGCGCGCCGCCGCGACTCTGCGTTCGCTGGCCGGCGCCAACCCGGTGCGCGGCGCCGGTCCCCGGTCGCCTCGCCTCTCCGTCCTAGGTCGACGGTATACCAGATGAGTGTGGTCCGAGGTCGAGGCCGCTGTCAATCGGTCGCATCAAGACCAAGGATGAATCCACGGACTCGATCCGCGTTCCCGCGCCCGCCGGAGCAGTCATGCAACGTGTTCAACTGAACGAACGTTCGCTTTCATGCTGCATTGCACGCGTACTCCGCTCCGTTCCGCCGCCGGGGATTGGTGCAGCCTGGCGCGACATGGCCGGGAGTCACATCACAGGCGGCCGGCCGCAACAAGGCCGGACAATGGTCCCGGGCGGCCGCTGCCGGCTTGACCTGAGGCCCGGGGAGCGGGAACCTCGGCCGTGTCCGGCCGTCTTCCCGGTGAGCGACGCGGCGAGGGGAGGGGCGGAATGGTCCGGATCGGTGTCATCGGGGCGGTGCTCCTCGGCCTCGGCCTCGGCCCCGCCCGGGCCGACCTGCTGGTCGCGGTCGACAAGGCGGCCCAGCGCATGACGGTCACGGTGGACGGGCAGGAGCGCTACACTTGGCCGGTCTCGACCGGCGCCGCGGGCTACGCGACGCCCTCGGGCTCCTTCGCCCCCTCCCGCCTCGCGCGCGAGCACTACTCGCGGGAGTGGGACGACGCGCCGATGCCCTTCTCGGTCTTCTTCACCGATGCGGGCCACGCGATCCACGGCAGCCGCGCCGTCGGCCGCCTCGGCAGCCCGGCCTCCCACGGCTGCATCCGGCTCAGCCCCGGCCACGCCCGGATCCTGTTCGGCCTCGTCCAGGCCCAGGGGCTCGGGCGCACCCGCATCGAGGTGAGCGGCACGGAGGCGATCGCGTCGGGCGGGGATGCGAGCCCGGCCGCCCCCCTCGATTACCGGCGCCTCACCAGCTTCAACCCGCTCGTCTCCGGGATCATCGCGGGCGAGCCGGGGGCGAAGCCGCGGGCGCCGTGAGCCGGCGGCCCCGCGCCGCTCGGCCGCGCCGGCGGGCCGCGCCGCCCGATCGATCGCGTCGCGCCGCGCGACCGGCGCCGCGCATCGCTCGGCCGCGCCGGCGGCCGGAGCGTTCGTCCGAAACCCGGATCGTCCGCCATCCGACGGATTGCTTCGCCATCTCCCATTTCGGCCATGCGGATGTCGGCTTCGCTCAAGCGCCGCGCGGGCTCGTGACGCTGTCCGGGCGTGATCCTCCGGACAGCGCATCAGCCCCCATCCGCCCGCCGAAGAACCGCGCGATCGCCTCGGCGGCGAGGTCGGGAGCCTCGACGTGCACGAAGTGGCCCGCCTCCTCGGCGCGGCCCGCCTCCAGGTCCGAGAAGGTCTCCCCGAGGGCGTCCATCCACTCCACCCGGATGATCGGGTCGCGGGCGCCCCAGAGCACCCGGGTCGGCACCGGGATCGGCGGCAGGCGCGGCGCCTCGCCGGCGATCACCTGCTGGCGCCCCGGCGCGGCCGAGAGGTACCAGTCGAACCCGCCCTGGAGATTTCCCGGCCGCATGAAATTGTCGATGAAGCGCTCCATCATCGGCGCGAAGGCCTCCGGGTCGGCGCTCCAGTGGCGCAGGAAATGCCCGATATAGGCGGCACAGGATTCGCGCGAGGCGCCCACCAGCGCGGCCGCGAAGGGCTGCTGGTGGAAGTACTGGTACCAGGTCTCCTTGAGGTGGGCGGCGGCGGCCCAGCGCGGCCCGATGCCGGTGGTGGGGCAGTTGAAGAAGAACAGGCCCGCGAGCCGCTCGGGGTGGCGCCGGGCGAAGGCCTGCATCACGTAGGCCCCGACATCGTGCCCGACGAGCCCGACCCGGGCGAGCCCGAGCGCGTCGAGCAGGGCGAGGAGGTCGGCCGCGTGCGCCTGCGCATCCACGGTCGGGTCGGGCGGGGCCGCGGGATCGCGGCCGGTCTCGCCGAAGCCGCGCAGGTCCGGCGCGATCAGGCTGAAGCGGTCGGAGAGCCGGGCCATCAGCGGCTCGAAACTCGTCCAGAATTCGGGCCAGCCGTGCAGCAGGACGAGGGGAGGGCCCTCGCCCGCCCGCGCCACGTGCTGGCGCAGGCCGGGCAGGTCGAGGATCTCGTGGCGGATCTCCGCCGCCCGCGGCGCCGATGCGCCCATCGCTCGGGTCATGGGGTCTCCTCCGGGGCCGGGGAGCGGTCCGCCGGGCCCCGGACCGCCCAGCGTTACCACGCGGGGCGGCCGCCGTCCCGGTCCGGCCCGCCATCTGCCCTTATGCCAGTCTTTCTCGGATCACTTTAATGATCAGGCAGAGTCCTGATCCTATGAAGGCTGCCATGACGCACGCCCGAACGGCCAGGATCTCCGCTGAATCTCAGGTGCTCATGCGTTCGACATAGGCCGTATGCACGTCGAGAGAGCGCCGCCCTAACTCGAACAGCACGGTTAACGCCGTGCTCCAGCTTGCGCAGAATTGTCGAATGTTCGGCTCTCCGGGGTGCCAGGTCGCCGCCGCCGGAGCCCCACTGACGCCCGGGAACGACGATGGATCGCGTGGCTCTCTCCTGGCTCAAGCGCGGCACGACGGCCCTCTGCGCGGCCCTGCGCTGGCGGCCGGTCTGGGTTCTGGCGGGTGCCGGGGCGCTGCTGGCCGTGCTGATCGCCTCCGCCGCGCTGCTGCTCGTCCGCGACCTGCACGCGCGGGCGGTGGAGGACGCCCAGCAGAGCCTCGCCGGCCTGTCGATCAGCCTCGGCGAGCAGGCCGACCGGGCCCTGCAGGCAATCGAGCTCGTGCAGCAGGGCATCATCGAGGAGATCCGCGCCAACGACGTGGTCACCGAGGAGGAGTACGTCGCGCAGGTCTCCTCGCGGGCGATGCACGACCTGCTGCGCGCCCGGATCGCCGCGCTGCCGCAGGTGAACGCCATCACGCTGATCGACGAGACCGGCAAGCTGCGCAACTTCTCGCGCTACTGGCCGATCCCCGACGTCACCATCTCCGACCGGGATTATTTCAAGGCCCTGGTGGCGGACCCCGCTTTGCAGCGCTTCATCAGCAAGCCGGTGCAGAACCGGGGCGACGGCGCCTGGACGATCTACATCGCCCGCAAGGTCTCGGGCTCGGACGGCCGCTTCCTCGGCCTCGTCCTCGGGGCGGTCGAGCTGCAGTATTTCGAGCGCCTCTACCGCCAGACCGCCCCGGCCCCCGACTACGTCCTGTCGATGTTCCGCCAGGACGGCGTGCTGCTGGTGCGCCACCCGGCCCGGGAGGGCACGATCGGCCGCAGCTTCGGCAATGCCGGCGCGGCGCTGATCGCGGCGCTGGGCTCGCGCAGCGGCGTGATCCGCAACGTGAGCCCGATCGACGGCCAGGACCGTCTCATCGCCGTGCGCGGCCTCGCCAATTACCCGGTGCTCCTCAGCATCAGCCGCACGGCCGAGGCCTGCCTCGCGGCCTGGAGCCGGCAGGCCGGGGCGCTCGGGGCCGCGGCCCTGGGCCTCGATCTCGGCCTCCTCGGGCTCGTCGTCCTGGGCGCGCGGCAGATCCGGGGCCGGGAGCGGCTGGCCGAGGCCGAGGCGGCCCGCGCCGCCGCGGAGGAGCGCGCGCGCGGCGAGTGCGACCTGCGCACCCAGTACGCCCGCTTCGGCATCGCCCTCGACAGCATGACCCAGGGCCTCTGCCTGTTCGACAGGGACGACCGGCTGATCCTGATGAACGCGCGCTTCGCCGCCATGCACGGCGTGCCGGCCGACCTCGCCCGGCCGGGGACGCCGCTCGCCGACCTCCTCGCCCGCCTCGCGGCGCACGGCACCGAGGGCGCGCTGCGGCGCCGGCCCGAGGGGGCGGACGACCCGGTCGCCTTCACGGTCGACCTCGCCGATGGGCGGGCGATCAGCGTCGTGCAGGCGGCGATCCCGGCCGGCGGCTTCGTCTGCACCCACGAGGACGTGACCGAGCGGCGCCGCAGCGAGGAGCAGATCGCCTATCTGGCGCGCCACGACGCGCTCACCGGCCTGCCCAACCGCATTCCCCTGCGGGAATGGATGGAGGAGGTCTTCGCGAGGCGGCCCTACGGGGATGTCGGGGCGGTGCTCTGCCTCGACCTCGACGGGTTCAAGGTCGTCAACGACAGCCTCGGCCACCCGGCCGGGGACGAGCTCCTGCGCCTCGTCGCCCGGCGGCTGCGGGGGGTGGTGAGCGCGACCGACCGCGTGGCGCGGCTCGGCGGCGACGAATTCGCCATCGTGCAGGTGGGGGCCGAGCAGCCCCGGCAGGCCGCCCTGCTCGCCGAGCGCGTCGTCGCGGTCCTGCAGCAGCCCTTCGAGATCCAGGGCCAGCAGGTGGTGATCGGCGCCAGCCTCGGCGTCGCCACCGCGCTCAGCGCCGACCCCACCCCCGACGCGCTCCTGCGCAGCGCCGACATCGCCCTCTACCAGGCCAAGGCCGCCGGCCGGGGCACGTGGCGGTTCTTCGACGCGGAGATGGACCTCGAGATCCAGCGCCGCCGCCGCCTCGCCGCCGACCTGCGCCGCGCCCTCGACGAGGGGCAGTTCGAGGTGCACTACCAGCCGCTCGTCGAGGCGCGCAGCCGCGCGCTGCGCGGCTTCGAGGCGCTGCTGCGCTGGCGCCACCCGGAGCACGGCAGCGTCAGCCCCGCCGTGTTCATCCCGCTCGCGGAGGAGACCGGCCTGATCCGGCCCCTCGGCGCCTGGGTGCTCGCCCAGGCCTGCGCCGAGGCCGCGAGCTGGCCCGAACCCCTCAAGATCGCCGTCAACCTCTCGCCCGTGCAGTTCGTGCAGGGCGACCTCGTCGCGGAGGTGCGGCGGGTCCTGGCCGAGACCGGCCTCGGCCCGGGCCGGCTCGAACTGGAGATCACCGAATCCGTGCTCCTGCAGGACAACGAGGTCACGCTCGCCGTGCTGCACGAGCTGCGGACGCTCGGCGCCCTGATCTCGATGGACGATTTCGGCACCGGCTACTCGAGCCTGAGCTACCTGCGCAGCTTCCCCTTCGACAAGATCAAGATCGACCAATCCTTCGTGCGCAACCTCGCCCGCGAGACCGACAGCGTCGAGATCGTACGGGCCGTGATCGGGCTCGGCCGCGCCCTCGGCATGGGCGTGCTGGCGGAAGGCGTGGAGACCACCGAGCAGCTCGACATCCTGCGCCAGGAGGGCTGCGACGAGCTGCAGGGCTACCTGTTCAGCCGGCCCCGGCCGGTCACCGAGATCCGCAGCCTCTTCAACGCGAAGGCGGCCTGAGCGGTCGCGCCCGCCTCGCCCGCGACCTGCGCGACCGGGATCCCCAGCACGGCGGCGCCGCCGGGCCGATGCGCCCGGTCGTCGAGGCGCACGCGACCGCCAGCGACGACGAGATCCGCGCGCTCGCCCGCTCCACCGCGAGCCTCTACGGGCCCCGCAGGGCCAGCGAGCGGAGCCGCCCGACCGGCCGGGCGCGCCCTTTCTCGGCACCGGCGAGGCCGCACAGGGCCCGACCGCCGCGGCGCTCGGCAACGCGATCCGTCAGGCGACGGGGCGGCGGCTGACCGACCTGCCGTTTCGGCCCGCGCGGATCAAGGCGGCGCGTGAGCGAAGCCCGAATCCGCCATCCCGAAGGGATCGATCGGATGTGGGATGAGGCCGGGCCCTGCCCGGCGCCGGCCCTGCCCGGCGCCGGCCCTGCCCGGCGCGGGCCTGGCGCGCGGGGGCGTTCGCGCGTAGGGCCGGGGCGGGGGTGGATCCCCCTGACCCGCGAGGCGCCCCCCGATGCCGTCGGACTCCCCCGTCCTGATCCCGATCGACATGCAGCGCGCCTTCGACGCGCCGCCCTGGCCGCGCCGCTGGAACGCCGACCTCGACCGCAACGGCCGCCAACTCCTCGCCGCGTGGCGGCGCGCCGGGTTGCCGATCATCCACGTGCGCCACGATTCGGTCGAGCCGGGTTCCACCCTGCGGCCCGGCCTGCCCGGTCACGCCTTCCGCGACGGATTCGCGCCCCTCGACGGGGAGCCGGTCGTGGCCAAGAGCGTGAACTCCGCCTTCATCGGGACCGACCTCGACTTGCGGCTGCGCCGCCTCGGTGCGCCACCCCTGGTGGTCTTCGGCATCGCCACCGACATGTGCGTGTCGACCACGGTGCGGACGGGCGCCAATCTGGGTTGGGCCATCACGCTCGTCGCCGATGCCTGCGACTGCTTCGACCTCCCGGACACCGCGGGCGGCGTGATCCGGGCCGAGCAGGTCCAGGCCGTGCACCGGGCGACCCTGGCCTACGAATTCTGCCGGGTCGTCTCGACGCGGGAGGCCGTCTCCGCCCTCACCGGCGCCTGAGCTGCCCGCCGGCTCCCCGGCCGTGAGGATGGGCGCGCGAGCCTCTCGCGCCGGCGGGGGCCGCGGCGCCTCACCCGCGCGGGATCGGCCGGCCGCGGCAGGCGGCCTTGCGGTCGGCCTTGCCGAGAGACTTGGTGCCCGTCGGTGGGATTCCGGTCGGGGTCGGCGCCCCGACGCTGCCCTGCGCCCAACACGCGGTGGCGGAGACCGCCCACAGGGCCCCCATTGCCGCGCTCCCCATTGCCGCGTTCCCCATTGCCGCGTTCCCTTGGCGTCCCCTCCGGCGCCGGGCACCGGCCCGACGGCCGCGCGCCGCCCTCCCGACCTCGGCCGCAGCACGTCGGGCGCCAGATGCTCGGCCCCGTCCTACGACGCGGGGGAACGGCGGCGGCGGGGCGGCACCGCCGCCATCGCGGCGGAGTCGAGGGCGTGTCCGGCGGGCGGGCGCGGCGTGGCGGGCTCCGGCGCGGGGGCGAGGCATCCCGGGCGGGGCCGGCCGATGCCCTGGCCGGCGCCCTGGCGGGCCGCTTGGCAATGGTCTTGGCCGGCGCCTTCGCAGCGTCCTTGGCCGAGTCCTTGGCCGCGTCCTTGGCCGCAACCTTGACCGGCTTCGCCTCGGGCGCGGCGCCGCCCGCGAGCGCCAGGAGGCGCCGGCGGAGCTCGACCGCGCCGCCGGCCTTGAGCGCCGCGCCGTGCTTGTCGAAGCGGGTGACGAGGGTCTTGACCTCGGCGTCCGTGAGGCCGTCGACCAGGAGGGCGAGGGGATGCGGGCCGAGCGCCGCCTGCACCCGGCGAAGGCCGTCGACCGTCATGTCCTTGGCCTTGAGCTGCCTGACCACCAGGGCCTGGGCCGCCTTGGCGACGTCGTGCCGGATCGCCGGGAAGGCCTGCGGCGTCTCGGCGATCGCGCACAGGATCGCGAGCCCGTCGATCTCAAGCGCCATGCAGCACCTCCTTCACCTCGGTCATCAGGGGCGCGATCGTGCCGCCGATCAAGTCGTGATAAGTGTCGTGATACTTGTTGCGGTAGGTCGTGTACTGCCGCGTGAGGGCGTTGGCGAGCGCGGCGGATTGCGGAACGCGGGTGGCGAACAGGCGGAAGACCGGGTTCTCGGCCGCCGCCCCCTCGGTCAGGGAGCGCAGGGTCGTCTGGTGCTGCTTCACGTTCTGCTGCAGGCGCGTGACCAGGACGTGCGGAAGGCGCCGGGGGGTCAGCATGCTCTCCGGGCCGCCCGGCGTCCCCCAGATCATCCGGTAGAAGCCCTTGAGCCCGTAGGTCGACAGGAAGTCGGGAATGCAGGCGACAATCACGAGGTCGGAGGCGCGGATCGCCACCTCGGTCATCGGTGAGATGCCGGGCGCGCAGTCGAACAGCACGTAGTCGTAGCGGTCGCGCAGCGGGGCGAAATCCTCGTGGAACAGCTTCCACAGGTGGCTCTCGATCGCGTGCATCGAGAACTTGCGGGTGGTGAGCGCGTAGATGATCTCGCGCTCGACGATGCGCAGGTCCGGCCCCGAGGGGAGCAGCGAGACGGCGAGGGGCTCGCCCAGATGGGTCGTGGTGCTGATGGCGGCGCGGACGAAGTCGGGCAGCACCGCCCGGTCGCGGTCGACGATGCGCAGGCCGAGATAATGGTCGAGGGTGCGGCCCTCCCGGATCAGGTCGGCCAGGATCTCGTCGCCCGCGAAGCAGATCGAGGCCGAGGCCTGCGGGTCGAGATCGACCACGAGCACGCTGGCCCCGCTCGCCGCGAGGGCGTCGGCGAGCATGACGACGGTCGTGGTCTTGCCGACGCCGCCCTTCATGTTGGCGACGGCGACCAGCTTGCCGCTCATCGGCGCCGTCCCGGCACCCCCCGCACGGCGGGGCGGGGCGCGAGGGGGTGAGGGGAGGGGCTGCGCGGTCCATGCGGGGCTCGTCGGTCGCCCCGTTCCACCACCGCGGGGCGAAGCCCGTCAAGGCCGGACGGCGGCCGTCCCGCCCCGTCACGCCCGCGAGCAGCGCACGTAGACCGAGGCGCCGCGCTCGCTCGACCAAGTGAGGCGGTTGCCGTCGACCGACAGGCGCACGTGCGAGGTCCAGCGCTGGCGCGCGTTGCGGCAGCTCGCCGCCATCGTCCAGGAATTGCCGGCCCGCTTCATGTCGCGGAAGACGCAGGAGGTCTTGCCCGCCCGCGCGCCGTCGTCGCGGATCACCGCCGGCAGGTAGCCGAGGCGGCGGGCCTGCCGCATCGAGCAGGCCGCCGCGGTGGGTCCCCAGACGCCCACGTAGGTGGCGTCCGGCTTCGGCGTCTCCTCCCCCTCGTCCTCGTCCGCGCGGGGCGGGGGCGGCGCCGCGGCGGCGGTCTCCCGCGAGGGCAGCGGGATCACCCGGGCCGGCCGGGCGGCGGGCGCCTCGGCGGGGGCGCCGGGGGCGGGGCGGCGGAGGTGGTCGCCGGGGGTGCGGGCGGCGGCGCCTCGCGGGGCGGCTCCTTCCAGGGCCGCCGGAATTGCGGCACCGTGGAGCGGTAGGGCTTCGACAGGACCGGCTCCTCGGCGACCGGGCCCTCGAGGTCGGATTGCGCCGCGGCCCGGCCGCCCGCACCCGCCACCCACGCCCCCGCGAGGGCCGCGAGTGCCGCCGCCGCCGCCCACCCGCTGCGCTGCCCCCTGGTCACGCCCCGCCCCCTTCCCGAACCCCGCCCGATTCCCCGGACGCGGCATCCCCGGACAATGTCCCTTGAGTCGCGCGCGGCGCGAATCCTGCCAGTTGTCGCGGCGTGCTTGTCGCGGTGCGGCCGTCGCGGCGCGTCCCCGGTGGACGCGGCGCCCCGGCCCCGGGCGGGTCAGCGCCCGAAGATGCCCTTCAGGAACTGGGCCGTGCGGTTGCGCTTCCTCTTGCGCTCCAACTCGGCGGCGTCGCGCACCCAGGCGACCTGCACCACCCGCCGCTCGCCCTCGAAGGGGTGGTGGCCGTGCCAGGAATTGTCGGCGCGCAGGAAGGCGAAGAGCGTGCCCATCGTGGGCGGCACCTCGACGGCGTAGGGCTCGAACTTCTGCCCGTCGTAGAGTACCCGCAGCCGCCCGCCCGCCGGCGCCTCCCAGGCGTCGTTCATGTAGACGAGGAGCGTCATCACCTTGGAGGGGCCGTCGGTGTGGATCGCCCCGTATTTCGGCTGCGAGCGCTTCATGATCGTGGTGAGGCGCGGGCAGGCGACGAGGTCGAGGCCGAACTTCTCGCTCATCACGGCCGAGAATTCGTCGCTCTCCAGCTCCTCGATCAGGTCCTTGAAGCGCCCCTTGAGCTGCACCTCGTCGACCGTGAGGTAGCCGGGCTTGGCGATGTCGGGGAAATCCCGCCGCAGCTCCTCGACCGCCTCGGGCCGCAGGACGCCCTGGCCGAGGATGTAGGAGTAGGGCTCGCGCGCGAGCGGGGCGGCGCGCACGGCGTCGACGTTCAGGATCGAAAGGCCCGGCATGGTGTCCGTGTGGTCCAGGGATGGGGCGCGGCGGTCCCGCCGGAACCGCCACCCGGCGTTCTTCTCCCGCGATTGCGGCGAGGCCGGGGCATCCTGGCCGCGGCCAGGATGCCCCGGCCTCGCCGCGATCCCGCGCGGGCGGGCCGGCGGATCGGTCGCGGGCCCCCCTTGCGGCGCGGCGGCCCGGGCGACATGAACACCAGGCGCGCGCCGCCGCGCCGCCCGGGAGACACGCATGCACGGACTCAAGCAGGGCCTCCTGCAGATCTGGCGTCTCGCTTACCCATATTTCGTCACGCGCGAGGAGACGCAGATCCGCATCTGGCCATTCGGAACCTTCCGGGTGCAGGAGCGGTGGGTCGCCGTCACCATGGCCGCCCTGGTGATCGGGATCGAGTTCGCCCAGGTCGCGATCAACGTGCGACTCTCCTATTTCAACCGCGACTGGTTCAACGCGATCCAGAACAAGGACGCGGTGGCGTTCTGGGCGCTGCTGTTCTCGGTGTTCTGCTTCTGGGCCGCGATCTACGTGGCCAGCGCGATCATCCAGTACGTGATCCAGTCGTTCCTGCGGATCCGCTGGCGGGCCTGGATGACGCGCCACTACGTCGACCGCTGGCTCGGCCACAACGTCCACTACCGGATGGGTTTCGCCGGCGCCCGGGCCGACAACCCCGACCAGCGCATCGCGGACGACATCGACCAGTTCACCCAGACGACGCAGACGATCACCATCAGCTTCCTGTCGGCGGTGTCGAACCTGGTCTCGTTCTCGGTGATCCTGTGGACCATCTCGGCGGCCTTCACGGTGCCGGGGACGGAGTGGCACGTGCCCGGCTTCCTGGTCTGGGGTGCGCTGATCTATTCGGGCCTGGTGACGTGGCTGACCCACCGGATCGGCCGGCCGCTGATCGCGCTGAATTTCGAGCAGCAGCGCCGCGAGGCGGATTTCCGCTTCTCCCTGGCCCGGCTGCGCGAGTACGGCGAGCAGGTGGCGCTGCTGTCGGGCGGGCCGGCCGAGCGGGCCTCCCTGCGCGACCGCTTCGGCGCCCTCATCGCCAACTTCTACGCCATCGTCGACCGCCGCAAGAAGCTCTCGGCCTTCACGGTCAGCTACCAGCAGGTCAACGTCGTCATTCCCTACATACTGGTCGCGCCCTACTACTTCACCGGGCAGATCCCGCTCGGCATGATGACGCAGACGGCCGGCGCCTTCGCGCGGGTCGAGAACACGATGTCGTTCTTCATCACGTTCTACGTCACGCTGGCCGACTACAAGGCCCAGGTCGACCGTCTCACGAGCTTCGACGCGGCGATGGACCGGGCGCTGGCCCTGCAGGCGGAGAGCCGGCTCGCGGTGGCGCCGGGCGCGGGCGACGCCCTGGAGGTGCGCGGCCTCTCCCTCGGCCTGCCGGACGGGCGGCGCATCGCCTCCGTCCCGGACCTCGCCCTGCGGGCGGGCGAGACGGTGCTGCTCACCGGTCCGTCGGGGTCGGGCAAGTCGACCCTGTTCCGGGCGCTCGCGGGCATCTGGCCCTTCGGCGAGGGGACGGTGCGCACGCCCGCGGGCGCGAGCCTGATGCTGCTGCCCCAGCGCCCCTACCTGCCGATGGGGACATTGCGGCAGGCCACCACCTACCCGGACGCCACGGAGCGCCACGGCGACGCGGCGATCCGCGCGGCCCTGGAGGCGGCGCGGCTCCCGCACCTCGTCGCGCGCCTCGACGAGGAGGCGCCCTGGGCCCAGACCCTGTCGCTCGGCGAGCAGCAGCGGCTCGCCATCGCCCGGGCGCTGCTCGCCCGGCCCGACTGGCTCTTCCTCGACGAGGCGACGGCGGCCCTCGACGAGCCGACCGAGGCCGCGCTCTACCGGATGCTGCGCCAGGAACTCCCGGGCACGACCCTGGTGTCGATCGGCCACCGCTCCACCCTCGAAGCCTTCCACCAGCGGCGCCTCGCCATGACGGCGCGGGAGGACGGCGTCTTCGAGCCGCGCGGCCTGCGCGAGGTAATGGCGGCCCAGTAGGAGCGGCCCCCCGAGCGGGCCCGCCCCGCGCGGGCCCGCTCGGCCGCGCAGGGGCATGCCGGCCCCACAGGGGCCCGGCCGGATGTCATTGCATCAGCGAGAGCGCCATCGGCACGATCACGGCGGTGAGCAGGGCGTTGAGCCCCATGGCGATCCCCGCGAAGGTGCCGGCGACATCGCTGACCTGGAAGGCCCGGGCGGTGCCGATGCCGTGGGCGGCGAGCCCCGCCGCGAAGCCGCGCGCGCGCCAATCGGTGAGGCCGAGCCGGTCGAACACGGGCGTGACCAGCACCGCCCCGATGATGCCCGTGAGGATGACGAGCACGGCCGTGAGGGTCGGGTCGCCGCCGAGGGCCTGGGTGATGCCCATGGCGACGCTCGCGGTGACGGATTTGGGGGCGAGCGACAGCAGCACGTCGTCCGGCACCTTGAGCAGCCGGGCGATGGCGAGGGCGGTGGAGACGGCGACGAGGGAGCCGATCGCCAGGGCCGCCAGCATCGGCCCCAGCGCCCGCAGCACCGTCGCCCGGTGCTCGTAGAGCGGGATGGCGAGGGCGACGGTGGCGGGCCCGAGCAGGAAGTGCACGAACTGCGCCCCCTCGAAGTAGACCGGGTAGGGCGTGCCGGTGGCGAAGAGCACGAGCCCGATCATCCAGATCGCGTGCAGCACCGGGTTGGCGAGGGGATGGCGGTTCGTCGCGAGCGAGACCCGGTCCGCCACCACGTAGGCGACCAGGGTGACGGTGAGCCAGAGCAGCGGGGAATGGGCGAGGAAGACCCAGAGGGCGAAATCCTGGCTCATCGGCCGACTCTTCGCGAGATCCAGGCGAAGGTCACGGCGGTCGCGACGAGCGCCGCGAGGGTCGAGACCACCAGGGTGACCGCGAGGGCGGGACCCTGCGCCCGCAGCACGTCGAGCCGCCCGACCACGCCGACCCCCGCCGGCACGAACAGCAGGGAGAGGTTGCCGAGGAGGCCCTTGCTGGTGCTCTCGAGGGTGCCGTCGACGAGGGGCTTGGGCAGGCCGCCGGGATGGCGGTCGCGCAGGGCCATCGCCCCGAGAAGGAGCGCCATGCCGATCACCGGCCCCGGGAGCGGGAGGGCGAGGCCGCGCGCCAGGATCTCGCCGAAGAGCTGGCAGAGCAGGAGAAGACTGAGGCTGACGATCATGCGGACGAGGCTCCGTTGCCGAGCGCAAGCCAATGGTCCAGGAAGCAGTCGAGCCAGCGGGCCACCTGGGGATCGTGCATGTAGCGGCCCTCGATCTGGCGGACGCGATCCTGGGCGCCGGGCAGGGCGAGGCGCTCGGCGGCCCGCACGGTCCAGCGGCAGAGCATGGCGTGGGTGACCTCCGGGTGGAATTGCAGCCCGAAGGCCGCCGGCCCGACCCGGATCGCCTGGGTGGGGAAGTCGTCCCCGGTCGCCAGCATCTCGGCGCCCGCCGGGCAGGTGAAGCCCTCGCGGTGCCAGTGATAGACGTGGGAGGGCCACGCCTGCCCGATCTCCCGCGCGAAGCCGCGCCCGGCCTCGGTCGGGACGAGCGGGTAGTAGCCGATCTCGGCCCGGCCCTCCGGGTGGGCTTGGACGCTGGCGCCGCAGCACTTCGCCAGCATCTGCGCGCCGAGGCAGAGGCCCAGATAGGGCTTCCGCTCGGCGAGCGGCACGGCGATCCAGTCGATCTCGCGGCGCAGGAACGCGTCGGGGTCGTTGGCGCTCATCGGGCCGCCGAAGATCACCGCGCCGGCATGCGCGGCGAGGGTGGGGGGCAGCGGATCGCCGTAGCGCGGCCGACGGACGTCGAGGGGATGGCCGCGCTCCTGCAGGAGGCGCCCGACCCGCCCGGGGGTCGAGAGTTCCTGGTGCAGGACGATCAGGACCGGTTTCCTGTCCGGCGCGCGACCGGGCGCAGCGCTCACGCGCCGGCCCCGGGCGGCGCGCCGGTCCGGCCGGCCGGGAGGGCGGCCAGGGCGACCGCGCGGGCGCCCGCGATGGCCGCCTCGTCGAAGCCGAGGAGCTGGCCGAGGCGCCAGACGAGGTCGTCCTCGAATTCGTGCACCTGCCCGTCGGCCGCGGCGACCGCCCAGGCCATGCCGAGAAGGTTGCGCCGCTCCGTCTCGGACGCGTCGCGCCCGGTCATCGCGACGAGGTCGGCGAAGTCGCGGGTCTCGTCGTCCACGTCGATCGCCCGCGCGATCAGCGCCTCGGCCTCCTGCTGGCTCCCGGCGAAGCGGCCGACCAGCAGCCGGGCGAGGCGGTCGCGCTCGACGGCCGCGAGCGTTCCGTCGACCCGCGCCACGTGGACGAGCAGGGCCGCCGCGGCGAGGTGCTCCTCGCTCACCGCCGCGCCGTCCTGGGGCTTGGGCGCCCCGAACATGTCGGCGGCGTAGGCGAGGAGGCGGGGCATCAGGGGCATCGGCGTGCGGCGCGGCAAGGGGTGGCCCCTCCGTGAAGCATTCCCCATGCCGCGGCGCAAGACCCGCGGGCGGCTCCGGGCCGAGACCTCGTCTGCCGTCACCCGGCTTGCCAAGCCCGACGCACCCGCGTATGAGGTCGCCCTGCCGGCGGCGGATCTCTCGCCCGCCTGCCTCGCCGCAATAGCTCAGCTGGTAGAGCATCTCATTCGTAATGAGAGGGTCGGGGGTTCGAATCCCTCTTGCGGCACCAGCTTTCCCATTTCAGCAGAAGCATTTACGCTTGGCAAGCGGATCCGATTAGGATCCGCTTTCAGGTTCGTGTGAACCCATTGTGGGCTGCTGAACCCGCAGTCGGCCGACCTCCAGCGCCCGAGAGGCGCGCCGCAGGTGATTCGGCGATAGCTTCGCGTAGACCCGTTGCGTGATCGCATCGTCGCTATGGCCCAGGTAGGTGGCGATCTCGGTCATGGTCGCGCCATCCTCCGCAATCCAGACGGTGTCTGGATGCGAGACCTCCTTGGCGCCGGCAACAACCTTGAGCGCTGCGGGGAGTGCGTCCGGATCAGGCGGCCTAGTGACGGGCTTGGCCAACTCCGGCTTCGCCTTCAGCCGCTCGCGCAGGACCCTGTCCGGTGAGCGCCCCTTCAGGACACGCTGACGGCGACCGTTGTAGGCCAGGTTGAAGCCGGCCAGCACTGTTTCAAGATCCTGATGGCTGTAGAGCGTGATACCCAGCACTTCACGCTGCACACGCCCGTTGAAGCGCTCCACCATCCCGTTCGTGCGCGGCGTATAGGGCCGCGTGGTGCGATGCGCGATCGTGTGCTGCCGGCAGGCTGCCTCGAAATCATCCGCGGTGAAGCAGGAGCCGCGATCCGTCAGCAGGTGCGTGACCCGGAAAGGTAAGGCCGCGAGCGCCTCCTCCAGGAAGGCCACGGCTGACGCGGCGGTCTCATCATCTTTGACGGGCATGTCGCAAAGATTTTGGCCGTAGAAAATTATGCTCCCGGCAGAGGCGCACCCCGGTCCGATGGGGCGATCTCAGGCCCGTCAAACCGCCTCATCAACCTCGTCGGTGGAGGTGAGCAGGCGGTGAGCAGACATCCTAATGCCCTGTTCGGAGAAGAATTTTTTGGCCGTTGAACGCTTGCGACACGCCCCGTTCCGGCGGGGTGCGGGCGATCTGCAGGAGCTTCGACTGGTTGTTGTTGAGCCGGGCGACGACCGCGGCCTGCTTCGCTTCCGGTACGATGGCGGCGATCTTGACGGTTGGTGGCGCGAAACGCGAATAGCGTGGCTGGCGTGGGTCGGCGCGTATTGGGGTCCGGCCGTTTGGACAGGAACGGGATTGCTTCAACGAGAAAGGGAGCCCGCGGGCTCCCTTGTTGTGGCTACGTGGGCTTGTTGTCCTTGTCGGACGAGAACGTGTCACGAATCGCGTCTTTTGCGCCTCCGACCGCGTTCTGGATCTTGCCGGAGACCTTGTCCATCGTCCCTTCACTTTTCAATTTCTGGTCACCAGTCAAGTCGCCGGCAGTCTGTTTGAGCGAGCCCTTCATCTGATCGGCGGAGCCTTCGATGCGGTCTTTGTCGGCCATGGCGATCTCCTCCTATGAGACCGTTAAACGGTTCGCGGCCGAGGCCCGTTCCGTGGCGGCATCGGTGGTGGCTGGGGTGTCTACTGTTCCCAGACAGGCGAGCCGGTCCGGGTGAACGGACGTCCGCAGACCGGACTGCCGCTTGAGACCGCCACCGACCTCGCCGAGTCCCTGAGGCTGCTGGCGTCGGCCGGGACCGAGACGATCGAGCGGCCGACCGTGGACCGCCGGTCAACCCACTGAGGGCCAGACGCACGAACGCCCGCCGGGACCTCTCGGCCAAAGGTCAATCGAGCGGCTACCGCCGAGCTGCGAGGATCGAAGGGCTTGCGCCGGGTGCGCACCGCTCGGAGCAGGCGGGCGGGTCGGGCGTCCTGCAGGCGTTGTGAAAGTCCGACCCGCTACCCCTTGGCAGGCTGTGCAGGCTCGACGTCCGCTGGGTCGGGAACGCAGGCGCACCAGGCGCACCGACCGTTCTGCTCGGCTGCCGGCGCGTTGCGCTGCGAGCAGATTGGGCAGACGTGAAGGATGATCCGGCCTCGCAGGAGCAAGACTTGGCCACGACCCCTGAACGTCACTTCCTGACCGGTAGGGGGTGTCCAGTAGTGCCGCCATTGAAAGCCGGACCGTATCCTCTCTAGCATAAGCTAAAAAGAGGGCCGCTTTCAGCAGCGGCCAGAAGTCTAGGGAGGAAACGGCCATGAGGGCTGCGAAACCGCGACTCAATCGCGATCTCGCAGTTACTTATTGCGCTGCACCGCAACAACTTGAAAGTTCAAATTTTGGCCAACATGCATGCGTTTTCAAATATGCATGCGTTTTCAGCATGGCTTGCCGGCCAAGCCTCACTACGTTTGCGATACGGGCATGCGTCTGGAACGCGCCCAAGCTTCAGGTTGGTACTGCTGGAATGTAGGTTGTGCTCGGCCTCGCGCGCTTGAGGGCGGCCCATTCGCATAAGCTTCAGTATGGGGTGAGAGGATCGCCGCTGCAGGACCGAGCGGGCCGAGACAATGATCGGTGTCTCGCTGGATCAAGCGGCACACGCTGCAGCATGACACAGCGCAGATGCGCCGCCGTGTCGGCGGCGTAGCGGTATACTCCCGCTAGAGTTTCCACTTTCGACTTCGGATCCCTCCGTACGGAGGGATCCTTTTTTGGCGTTCTTCGCGAAGAAGAGCGTTGAGCACGGCGATCAGGTCGAAGTCGTCGTCCGGCATGATACGCCCCATCGTCATCCAGGTAAGTAGAGTGTGCTACTCTTCGGTTTGGCAGATCAGTTCGGAGATGCGGGTGAGTAGAGAATTGTCGGATGCCAGACCGAGACAGGACGGTGTCTTGTATTGGTAATTCTATATGACCTATAGCTTAAATATGCATGATCCGCTCACTATTGAACAGCTGTACAAGAGCAAGCGCGTTACCGACGAGCAGCTCGACGCGGCCGTGACGAACTTCCTGAACGATCCGGAGCCCGGCGCGCGCCCGCTCGCGGAGGGCATCGCGATCGACGTCTGCGCGATCATGGCGGCCAACCCCCACGCCCGCGAGGTCCTGGCGGCAAGGAACTCCTCTGAGGCTCAGATGCGCGTAGCGGTCAGGACGGCGATCCTGCTGGCGCGGCCCGCCTGGTCCGTGGACGCGGCCGCTTCGCAGGAGGTCGGGGCTACATCTCCGGCGAAGGAACACCACATGCCCCGTCGCGAACGGCAAGGAAGGCGGTCGTGTCCCTGGATGTGGTGTAGCTCGACGAGAGCGAGAGAGCCCGCCTGCGCGCCCTCCACAGCGCTGAAGCAGGCGGGATCTCTCGCGGGGTGGTCATCGGCGGTTGCCGGGTAGGGTGGGGTTGCTGGCACCAACCGCGAACCCGAGAGACCTCCGATGACCGACGAGATGATGAGCCTGCGCGGGCTGCTGGAGAAGAGCGCCGACGCGGACCTGCTGCGCGAGATGATCGGCTTTGCGGCCGAGCGGCTGATGGAGCTGGAGGTAGGCGGCCTGACCGGGGCGGCCCACGGCGAGAAGAGCGCCGAGCGGCTGGTCCAGCGCAACGGCTATCGTGACCGGGACTGGCAGACGCGCGCCGGCATGGTCGAACTGCGCATCCCCAAGCTGCGCAAGGGCTCGTACTTCCCGGCCTTCCTGGAGCCGCGCCGGATGGCCGAGAAGGCGCTCACGGCGGTGATCCAGGAGGCCTACATCCAGGGCATCTCGACCCGCTCGGTCGATGATCTCGTTCAAGCCATGGGCGGCACCGGCGTGTCCAAAAGCCAGGTCTCTCGGCTCTGCCAGGAGATCGACGAGCGCGTGAATGCCTTCCTCGACCGGCCGATCGAGGGCGAGTGGCCGTCTCTCTGGATCGATGCGACCTCCGTGAAGGTGCGCCAGGCCGGACGCATCGTCTCCGTCGCCGTGATCGTGGCGGTCGGTGTGAACAGCGACGGCCGCAGGGAAGCGCTCGGCATGGACGTCGGCCCCTCCGAGGCCGAGACCTTCTGGACCGGGTTCCTGCGCAAGCTGGCGCGCCGCGGCCTGCGCGGTGTGAAGCTGGTGATCTCGGACGCCCACACGGGCCTCAAGGCGTCGGTCGCCAAGGTGATGAACGCGACCTGGCAGCGGTGCCGCGTCCCCTTCATGAGGACCGTGCTCGCCCAGGGCGTGTCGCAAAAATTTTTGGCGTAGAAGATTATGCTCCCGGCATGGGCGCACTCCGGTCCGATGAGGCGATACCGGGCCCGTCAATCCGCCTCGCCGACGTTGTCGAAGGAGGGTGAGCTGGCGGTGAGCAGGCATCGTGACGCGCTGTTGGGAGACGATTTTTTCGGTCGTTGAACGTTTGCGACACGCCCAGACCGAGGTCATCCAGCGCGCCGCCTACCAGTCCATCCACTTTACCGGCGCAACGCCCGCCCATCCTGACGGAGACCCAAAGGCCAAGCAGGAGGTCGCGGGTGTCCTGGACGAGCTTCTCGCGGTACTCGCCACTCAGCAGCAGGCGGCGTGACCATCATCACAAAGGCGACTTTCCAGCCTGCTCCACGGCCCCGTCCTCTCACGAGCCCTGCGGAGGCGGAGCAGCTCGCGGCAGCGGCAGGAGACCTGGGTTTTACCAGGGCTTCAACCGCACCCGAGGTCCGTGAGCAGGCACCATCTCGTGAGCCGCAACCCCCAAAGGCCCAAGTACCCAAATACCCTATTGCTCCTACCAGGGGGACTGCTCTGAAGTTTGAGGTTCCAGATCAGGTGTGGACCGCTCTCCGGCAGGAAGCCCTGAATCGACGCGTGACCGTGAAGTACCTCGTTCTCGAGGCTCTCGCTGCGAAAGGCTATAATGTCGACCTTTCAGCCGTTCCCGAGGATGGCCGACGCGTCCGCTGACATCGTTCGGAGAGACGGTGAGCTCCGTCCCTCGGACCAAGCCGCCGGACTTTGACCTGCCTCTGGGGGACAGCTACTTTCGATCCGGCGATGAGGAGCCAGCCGGCACCGAGCGCTGTCGAGAGGGCCGCGCAATGTCGAATGACGAAGTAGCGGGCACTGAGCACAAGCGGACAAACCGCATCCTGTACGTACTGACGCACCGCGACGGCACTGAGACGACCCACGATGGCGGGGTCGTCACGAAGGCTGATGTGCCTCACCTCGGCACCGGCAAATGGTTCAACGGCGTCGGCTACAAAGTCACCCGTGAGACCTTCACGCCGCACCTCGAGGTCACATGGACATGCTGGTGCCAGGAGTACGGCTGACATCGGTGAGGGCGGACGCGCGGCGTCGGCCTTGCCGGGATCGGGAGTGCAGATCCGGTCGAGGATCGGTGCAGGACTCCAGGATCGGCCGCCTCGGCGAGGGATAGGCCCTGGAGACCAAGAGCAGCCCCATAGACAGCCTCAGCAGGTCCAGAGGTGAGAAGCTCCGCAACCTGCAGAAGGGCGCTGACGGCCCGTGTAGAGGCGAAGACGGGGCCTCAGGACAGTAACCCGGGCAAGGTCCTAACCTTCCGCCGGGCGTTTGCGCGTCTGGACGCAGCGGCCGAGCCATCAGGCCGGATCCCAGTTCGGCTGATGGGTCACTCGGAGACGAGTGCTCGTAGAGCTTGGTCCCCGCCCGACCGGGCAACTCGGCCCATGCTTGGGTGACGATCGCTCCTCAAGCCTCGGCCCTGGCGGGGTCGAGCGCCCGCACCAGGTCGAGGACGAGGCGGAGCGCGTCCGGCCCCGCAGTCTCGGCCAGGGCGCCTCCCTGACGGCGGATACCGGCCCGGTAGGCGATCCGCGGCAAGCCCGGAGCCTCTTGTAGCCTTCAGGGCCCTCAGGAAGGCCACTACGGCCCACACAGCGGGCTCGACAGGGTCTCCTGGGGCGGTGCGGGCTGGCGGACCGATCGGCTCATGCGGCGTCCATACCGCGGGCCGCGCCCTCGATCTCAGCGGGTTCGACCGCCGGCGCCGCAACCTTCTCGCAACTGCTGAACTGTACAGGTTTATCTCATGAACGGCTGTCAGCAGATGCGACGAGGCCCCGGGTCATGCTGAACATCCTCCGGATCATTGCTGCAGGCGCCATTCTGGTCGCCTGGAGCCAAATCGCTCCCGTCCTGTCCATGTCCGATGCCGCTCCCGCGCGGGTGCAGATGATCAGCCGCTGAGGCGAATGATCTAGCGGGATGCCCGGCGGGAGTTGCGGCTTCAGCTCGCCGAAGCACAATAGCAATGTATCGGACTGGAGGTCGATGCCGGCGAGCCACATGCCGAAGTTCAGACCCTGAGAGCCAAGCTCGCTCAGGTCGAGGTAGAGCGGGATGTGTGGTGCAGCGGAGCGGAGAGGCACGGGATAAGCGCGGTGCAGAGCGGTGCGGGGCACCGGGCCACAATCTCACTCTGTTTAACGTCTACCTGAGCCCACCGCTTGAATTCGCGATGCTGACCCTGGTTGGTCGGGCAGTGGTGAGATGGATTGGTCGGGAAAGAGAACGCCCGGTGGGACGGCGATCCCCACCGGGCATTCTGCTGTCGGTAGGACTTCGTTAACCATCCCAAACCACGCTCTCACCTGCCGCGCTGAACACCCGACGCGGCATGGCGTCGGCCCGGTGCTCCGGGATGAGACCTCCGGGCCGTCGCCCTGAATTCCGAGACCGCCCGCTCTCGTCGTCGCAGGTTCGAGTGGGCGAAGGCAGCAGCCGGTTGACCGTCCGTGACCTCGACCGGGCCGGTTGCTGTAGCTGGCGGCCGGGCTCCACCCGCACAGCGAGCCCGGCCGCCACGTACATTACGGGCCCTCGCTCGTACGTGTCGAAAACCGCGAAGTGGGTGTGATTGTGTGGCCTCCTTGGGTGAGGGCCGGCGGGTGAGGGCCGGCCCCCCCCCCCCCCCCCCCCCCCCCCCCCCCCGTTACCCTGAGCGAAAACAAACCGAGTCCATCCCCGGCGGTGCTCACCGGATGCTACATGGTTTGTTAGTAGACTCCCAGTCGTCTGAAAGGGAGCAGAGTGGAAACACCCGAACCGGAGCCAGCGGCAGCCCGGTTAAGCATGAAGCTTTTGGGTTTCTGCTCGCCTCTCTTGATGCCGCAGTAAGGCCTCGCCCAGTGACTCGGATTATCACCCACAAGATATCTAAGGGTGTTGACAGTCTGCAGAAGGATCGGGACCCGCTGGATGCACCAGCCGTCATCATTATTGGTGCGATGCTCTTGTTCCTCGGGGTGCTGCTCAACGTTGTTGAGATGCTTTAGGCTGATTTGGCGGCTCGGCTTCCAGCCGGCCTGGCCGCCGCACCTTCGGGCGACAGCCCGCCATGGGACCTCGCGGGCATGGTGGCTTGCGCGGACCGGCCCAAGGCAAACTGATTGGGGGCGTGCCTTCCCCGGTCCGACTGGACCAACGAGAGTGTCATGGCGGCGTGGGACAGTGTTGATCTAGCTCACTCCGGAACGCCGCCCTCTACGGCCCAGCGGACAGCATGCCGGCAGCGTGGCGTTCCCCGTTGTCAGGCGACAGCATGCCCCGGAGGACCTGCGGGTGCTGGTGTACCGGTTCAGACGGACCAGGAATGTGCGGAGGTCGAGAAGACCATCCCACATGGCCAGCGTAACGGTCGGGGCGGGCGCGAGGCGCCCGAAGCGGCCGGACGGCTCACCCCGGCATCGTGGACACGAGCACCTCGAGAGCCGCTTCGAAGGTGGCCTCTGCTTCGCCTACCGCCTGGAAGGCGGCATCGTGCCAGCACTCGACCGTGAAGCACTCGCGGGTGAGTTCCCCGGGCACGGTGAACTGCCAGCGCCGCACGCGCCCGATCAGCAGCCCCTCGCGGTAGACCCGCTTGTCGCGCGCGACTGGGTCGCCCTCGTAGTGCCAGTGATCATCGACCCGGATCTGCATGACCGACGACGCTCCGAACGGAACGGCTATTCTGGCTCGACCACCCCAGGGCGCAACGCGAGGAATGCATTGGACACGGTGTCTGCGGTTACAGCCGCTCGAAGGCGGCTCGCCCGGCCTCATTGACTCGGACTACGCCGCGGAGCGCGTCATGATCCACCCAGCCTCGAGCGACCAAGCTCGGCACGAACAGATCATCGTTCGGGTGGAGGTACGGATCATCCTCCAACGCGAACAGCGGCACCCACCCGTCTATCTCGTCTAGGACGTTCAGCAGGCGGCTCTGCTCCACCCTCATCACGCGTTCCTCAGCCTCTCTGCCGCGGGTAGAACACAGAGCTTGGCCGGAAAGGTCTATCAGGGCCGGCTACGCACGGCCGGTCTGTACTATCGCGCCAGCGCTGCGAGCGCCTTATCCAAGCAGGTAAAGCCTGACAGTTGTAACTTCCGTTGGAGGTTAGATGTGCACCTAACTCTAGCCTGAGAAACAATCATTGCACTTTCCTCGTTGCCGTACATTGCCGTGTAAGCGCAATTTCGGAGCAGATCCCGTGCCAGATGTCGGCATGCATTCAAGCATTACATTTTAGGAACGCGGCAGTGCTTTCCTGAATGGAGAGAGGATCGCCCTGCATGTCTGCCCCTTGTGCTCGCAGCGGAATTTGTCCGCTGCCGCGCCGCAGGGGCGTTGCGTTTGGTGCGACTACGTCCCTGACGCACGTGATATCGAGCCCGCCGACGCGCCCGCGCCATGATGCGGCTTCGCATTCTCGATCCGAGTACAGGCGAAGTGGTCACAGTCACCGTGCTGGATCTTTCAACCCTTGAACCCTTCGACCGAGACGGAGCTTTGGCACAGGCTCCAGAAGCAGGTCCCGAGCGGACCGAGGCGGCTCCGTTGCCCTCCTCACCGGAAGGGTAAGACCGGCACTGCCGAAGCGGGCCGTGGCGCAAGTCGGACCATTAACGGATTCCTGCCTCAATCCGCGCACCCTGATTGTTCCTCCCAGGGGACCACATGGCGACGATCCGCATCCTCGACCCGCTGACTGGCCGGGTCGTCTTGGTCGACCTGCCGCTGCCGGCTGCCCCACGTCCTGCTCCACGCCCCGCCGTAGCCATTCAAGGGCCGCCTCGTGCGCCGGGGCACGGCACGACGGCGCCGGAGAAGACGCAGGTGATGCCGCCGAGCGCCGTCCCGGCAGCTTGACGACCGTTCCGCTTGCCGCCGCACCTCATGCACCAGTCCCTCGGCATAGCCGCTCCAGAGTTGGATTGAGGGACGACAGCGGTTCGGCCGATCTGGAGGGCCGTGGATGGACGCGGCGGTGCAGGTGGGAGCCTGTGTGTGGCCGGCGATCGTCAGAACGGGCGCCACGGGCCGCCTGAGCCGCCCTGCTGGGCTCGCGAACGCGATGCCATGGCGCCTCATCGTTCGGAGCGCACGCGCTGCGGGCCGGCTACATCACCACGGCCGCGGAGCGCGGGGCCGACATGGCCCGGATCATGGACCAGAGCGGCTATCGAGATCCGCGGACAGTGGTGGGCTCCATCCGGCGGGCGAATGCCTTCAAGGGGCACTCGGGGCAGGGTTTCTGTAATGGAGCGTCCACGTCGCGTCGGCATGGCTTGGTACCGGTCCGAGGACTACGCCCGGATGCGAGCGTTCATGCAGGACGCAGACCGGCTACCCACCAGCTACGAAGCTTGGCGGATCTCGGCGGAGCAGGTGGAGGGCGAGGTGACGCGCAGCGGCGTGACCATGGTCCGCGTCCTCGTCGAGCCCGATGAGTTCGCCGCCGGGTGCAACGAGCACGGATTGCAAGCCGATGGCGCCGCGCGAGCCCGGTTCGCGAACGAGAGGATCGCGGGCTGAGGCGCCTCATGGATCCATCAGGGTACCACGCCCTGAACACCTGCTCGGCCGTCGTCCATCCCGAAGGCGAGATCCGATATGCCTCTCCCGACCGAGCATCAAGTCCGCGCCCTGCCCGCCGGAGCCCGGCCGGCGCGCGAGGTCCGATGAGATCAAGGCGTCATCGCGCGGGGCCGCGGCAGGTTCCGGCAGCGCGGCGGCCATCAGGCTTTCCGTTTCTCCTCCCGGCCTTCGCAGAGCACCGTCATCGGCCTTCTGCCACACAAGGTTTGTGTGATCCGCCTCACGGAAGCCGATCTCAGCCGACGCCATCCTGCTCTCACCTGACATGAAGAGGAGCAGGACATGATCAAGACCATTCTGAGCGCTGCCATCATCTCCGGCGTGGCCGCTGTCGCCCTGGCCGGATCTGCCGAAGCACGTGGCTTCGGTGGGCGCGGGTTCAGCGGACACGGCTTCCATCACGGCTTCCACGGTGGTGGCTTCCATCGGTTCGGCGGCTTTTACAGCGGTTCTTACGACCGTTGTGGCTACGGCTGGGGCTACTCGCGTGTCTGCTATTCCCGCTAAGGCACTCTGAAGCCGGGCGGCTCTCATCGAGAGATGCAGGGCCGCCCTAACCCGCGTCAGATGGGCGTGTCGCAAACGCGGATGGGTCCGCATTCACAGGCCGTTAGGCATACCCGCCCAGCTTGCCGCTCCGCTTCGGAGCTGGCCCATGATCCTGAACGCTCTCGCCCTCAAGCTGAACAGAAAGGCCCGTGGCGACTTCCGGGGCCGGCACTTCGAAGCCGCCCTCATTGTCCAGGCCGGCTCCTGGTACCTGCGCTACGCGCTGAGCTATCGTGACATCGAGGAGATGCTCCTGGAGCGCGGCCTCACGGTCGACCACTCCACCGTCAACCGTTGGGTGCTCGCCTACGCGCCGGCCATCGAGCGCCGCCTGCGCCGGTTCCGCAAACCGCACTGTGGCTCCGTGCGCGTGGACGAGACCTACATCCGCGTCCGGGGTCAGTGGCGCTACCTGTACCGGGCCATCGACAAGCATGGCGAGGCGGTCGACTTCCTGCTCACCGCCAACCCCGACCTGGAAGCCGCCAAGCGCTTCTTCCGCAAGATGCTACAGGATCATCCGCTTCTCGCGCCCGACCGGATCGGCACTGACGGCGCCGGCCCCTACTCGCCAGCCATCGCCGAGAGCCGCAAGGAGGGCCTGCTGCCGCGCGCTCCGACCCACCACGTCAGCAAGCACCTGCAGCAGGGGATCGAGAGCGACCACTTCCGGGTGAAGCGGGCGATGCCGCGGGTGGGCGGGTTCCGCTCCTTCCACACGGCCCGGCGCACGATCCAGGGCTTCGAGGCGATGCTGTGGCTGCGCAAGGGCTTCGGGTTCGCGGGCGCGTGGACCGTGCGGGAGCAGAACCACTTGCTCGCGCACTGCTTCGGCCTTCCCGTCGCGAACAAAGGGTGAAAGCGGGGCGGCAGAGGTCCTTCCGCGGCCTGCAGCCGGGTTTGCGACAGGCCCCCGGACTGCACGAACTCGCCGAGCGCCTGGCGTAGGGCGGTGTAGCGAGCACTGACGGCGTCCTCCCGCGTAGAAGGAGTTTCGGTCGGGGCACGCCGGAACACGCGCATGGCTCTCGTCGCGTGAGCGGGAGGTCGGTGAGCTTGTCCTACACCGACAAAGATTAAGGCCATCTGGCAGATGAATGGAACCTGCTCACGCTCGCGGCCCGGCCCTCCTGCGCTCGCATCTGTGCCCAGCGGCGTCAGCGCCGCTGGGCAGTCGTCCGCGCCCGCAGAGTATGACGGCAGCCTTGGCCAGCCAGCCGCGGCAGCACGAGGCGAGCTGAAGGTCGTCCTGGGTAACCACCGAGATCGCGCTGTCAGAGCGTCTCGCACCCCGTCGACCAGGGAGATCGGAGCGCAGATCACCAGCCGATGGAGGGCCAGGCCTTTCGTCACGCGCTCACCGTCAGCAGGATCTCCTGCCCGTGCGGGTGAACCTGGCGAAGCTTGGCTCCTCAGACAAGGAGCGCGATCAGCAAGTCGGCCACGACGCCGCCGGTCACGGCGAGGCCCAGCAGAACAACGCTGCTCAGCTGATCGAGAGTGTTCACGTCCCGGCTATCCCGGTGGAGCACCTGGTTGGCGGGCCCGTTGCTGGCAGAGGTCGTCTTCACGTTGGGGTAAACGCGTACGGTCATGAGCGCCTCCTCGGGGTGAAACGTCTCTCTCCAGCAAAAGTGTCAGCTCGGCGTCGGCCGTGCTGGCTCCACTTTCGCCAGGCTTGAGGGCTGCCCAAAACAGCAGAGTCCGGAACTTTGATCTGTTTCGGATAATTCACCCAAGCTCTCCACTGTTGCGGAAAACCGGACGAAAACAGAAGCCCTTTACATACGTTGGAACCCTGGCGTCAGTCCCTAGTTCCTCCGCCGAGCAGGTGGTGAACGATGACGCGAGGCTCTGACCCGAACGAAGGCGTGAATGGCGACGATCAGCCCAGCTCTGTTCATCATGCAGAGATGCGGGCGGAGACACCCGTAAGCACAAACAGGTCGGCTGATCGCTCAGGAATATACCAAAGCATTCCGCTGGCTGAGGAAAGCGCCCGGATCGACAAGCGCGTGGTCGAGACGGGTCGGGTGCGGGTGCGGACCCACGTCGCGCTGAGCGAGCAGGTGCTGCGCGAGACCCTGCGCAGCGACGCCGTCGGGGTGAGCCGCGTCCCGATCGACCGCGTCATCGCCGACGGCGAGCCGGCCCCTCAGGTTCGCACCGAGGCGGGGGTGACCATCATCCCCGTCCTGGAAGAGGTCCTCGTGGTCGAGAAGCGCCTCATCCTCAAGGAGCAGGTGCATATCCGCCAGACGACCCGGTGGGAGGACGTGGAGCTCCCCGTCACCCTGCGCCGCCAGCACGCGACCATCGAGCGTCTCCGGCCCGATGGCACCCCCAATCCCGATTTCCCCACGGAGGAGTAGAGCATGTCGCAGACCATCACGGCCCTCTTCGACAATCGCCGCGAGGCCGAGGCCGCCATCGAGCGCGTCGTCGCGCTCGGCGTGCCCCGCGCGCGCATCCGCCTCTCCCCGGAGACCCAGAGCAGCACCACGGCGACGGGCACGTCCTACGACCATCGCCGGGACGAGGGCGGCTTCTGGGCGTCCCTGAAGGACATCTTCATGCCCGACGAGGACCGCTACGCCTACGCCGAGGGCATGAGCCGGGGCGGCACCATGGTGATCGTCACGGCCGAGCCGGGCGATGCCAGCCGGATCGCGGACGTGCTCGAGGGCGCGGGCGCGGTGCACATGGACGAGCGCGAGGCGGCGTGGCGCCGCGAGGGCTGGACCGGCTACCCCGCCGCTGCCTCGGGCACCGCCGCGACGACCGGAACCGCCGCTTCGGCCTCCATGGCGACGGCCGGGCCCGCCGCGACCGCGCGCGGTGGCACGGTGGCGACCGGCACGACCGCGGGCCGCGATGAGACGATCCCGGTGGCCGAGGAGCGGCTGCGGGTCGGCAAGCGGGTGGCCGAGGCCGGCCGCGTGCGGGTGCGTTCCTACGTGGTCGAGACGCCCGTGCAGGAGCAGGTGGCTTTGCGCGAAGAGCGCGTCCATCTCGAGCGCCGGCCGGTGGACCGGGCGCTGACCCAGGCCGACGAGCGGCTGTTCGCCGAGCGGACGATCGAGGCCGCCGAGCGGGCCGAGGAGGCGGTGGTCTCGAAGGACGTCCGCGTGAAGGAGGAGATCGGGTTGCGCAAGGACGTCGAGCAGCGCACCGAGACCGTCTCCGACAAGGTCCGCCGGACCGAGGTCGAGATCGAGGACGAGCGCGGCAAGGTCACCCGCACCGGCACGACGGACACCCCCACCACGCCGCGGCGCTGACCACCTCGACGGCGATGGCGCGGCCCGGGTGTGGCCGCCCCACAACGGCGCCACCCGTCCGCACAATGGCCCCTCGCTCAGACTGGGCGAGGCGCCGTGCCGCATGTCCGTGCACCGGATCCTGAACCCGAAGGCGGCGTGACGGGCGGGCCGCAAGGAGACGTGACAGCCACCCTCGGCCCGGTGGCGACGCGGCCGGAGCCTACCTGCACGCTGAACGGTTCGGCCGCGCCACGGGGACACCTTCTCGGGTCCTGTCTCCGGCGCAATTCGCGTCGAGTGCGGACAGGAATAGCGGCCCGGGTGGCGCGATTAACCCATGTTGTCGAAGCCATCCCTTCGGCACACCCGCATCGACACTGAGCCGGCCGGGCCACCACCCCCGCGCCGGCTTCTCTTTGCGACGAGGAGCCTGGCGCAGGCCAAGATGTTGGTCGATCGGACAGGCACCAGTTTCCCCTGTGAACGATGCCCGGCAAGGTCCTAACCCTCCGCCGGGCGTTCGCGCGTCTGGATGCGGGCCATTCAGCGCGGAACTTAAGCATTCAAGGAAAGTTCCTGCTCCGCTCAACCGCCCGGCGGGAGATCCTTCATGAGCCTCGGCACCGACGGTAAGCGCGCCAATCAGGCGCCTTAAACTTTGGTTAAAACACAGATACGCCGCGGCTGTGCTTAGTGCAGCAGAAGCATGCTTATAGCAAGGCTTACGCTTGCCGTGCTGAGAAGGCCGATACTTGCTACCGTTTCTGCGATCATCGCCGCCTCCCTATGCTTGTTGAGACTGGCCATAGCGGGCATCAGGTGATTTGGCAACTCGGAGAGGCGGCCTAATTCATGCTCAGGTCACACATATCTAGCCAGTAATCAGCTTGCACACGGTCCAATCGACGGCCTTAAGTGCCTCGGATTGTTAACTGCCAATGACACGCGACCGGATGCCGAGGGAACTGGCCGGGCAGTACGCTGCCGCCCGGCTGAGCGACGCCGAGTACGAGAGATTGGACCGGGAGATCCGCGCGAACGTGCCGGTGCAGAGCCGGCGCTTCTGGGCCAAGCGGGTGAGGCCAAACCTCGGGAGACGTGCCGCCTCCCACCACCGCAGGATCGCCTGTAGCGGCCCGCTGCCGCCCACGCTCGCCGCCCGCTACACGCCCCACAAGCTCGCCGTCCTTGGCGTCATGGGGGACGCGCTGCGGTCCGAGATGTCGGTAGCCGAGATTGCCGCTAGAGCAGGTGTCTGCATCCGAACGGCGCAGTCTGCGTTGGGACTCGCGGAGAGGGGCGGCCTGCTCACCATCACAGAGCGGCCGAGGAAGGGCGCCAAGTCGATGACCAACGTGATCGACGTGACAAGTCGCGAGTGGCAGCAGTGGTTGAGCCATTCCCGGCGGCGGAGAGGAATAGGGTGCAAGCCGCTGCACCCCTCAGGTATGCAGAGTTCTCCTAATACGCCGGAACGGGTCGGAGACGTCGTTCGGCTCTCGGTGAAGCGGGCGGCGGCACCCTCGGTGCGCGTCCCAGCGATGGTGTTGCCAGCCCCGGAGGAGCCGAAGGAAGGGTCAAAGGCCGCCCTGGCGCGCTTTCAGCGGGCCTTCGTCAGGAACAGCGACGATGTCTGAGTTCTCTCGGATCAAAGAGACTGTCGATCGCGTCCTGGTTTCGAGTCAGTCAGACGAGGTGACGCGCATGCTCGCGACAGCTTTGCGCCAGATGGCGGACATCGTAGAGCACCAAAGCTGGCGTATCGCGACACTGGAAGAAGCGAACCGCGAGACGGAACGTCGTCTCTCTCCGCGGGATGATGAAGAGCCGCCCGTCCCGTGAAAGAGGGTACCGGCCGCGCCTCTCACCATGTCGATGACCGCCGGCTCTCGGTGTTGTTGCGGTCACTGCCGAGTGGGCCGTGCCAAGCTATCGTCCAGACCTGGCAGACGGGCGAGACTACTTGGGCGCGACCGGCGCGCAACTCGTTGGGAGCGGAGAGAAAAGCCCGCCGCAGCAGGGCCGGGCGGGCTGAAGTACAGCTCAAGACGCTCACACCAAAGCACGATGTTCCCGGCAACGAAACTATCATCATGCTGCGCTGTGCTGGATTGTGTGGTTTCAGACAATTTGAGCGGTGCGATTATAGCCAAGCAAGTCCACATTTCAACGTAAGCTAACGGATTGCCCGCTGCACGTTCCTCAGGTCAGTGCCGTCTGCACATTGCGCAGGTTGAGCGCTGTCATGTCGGAGAAGCCGGTCGTTCGCATAATCGGTAGTATGGGGCGAGAAGCGTCCACTACGGCGGAACGGCACCAGGTGGCGCATTCACTCAGGCAAACGCCTGCGCTGACGAACACGAGCACCGTCTGGACGCTCCGCACAACAAAGCGGTTCAACCTGCTGGTGCTTCTTCCGCCATGCGCTTGGCGTCGTGCCGGTCCAGCGCCGGAAGGCGTGCGTGAACGCGGCCGGCTCCGAGAATTCCAGCGCGTCCGAGATCTCCGCCAAGCGCATGTCGGTGTTAACCAACAAATGCTTCGCAACTTTAAACCGCGCTTCGTTGAGAACTTTCGTGAAAGTTGTACCCTCGGACTTCAGCCGGCGGCTTAGTGTGCGCCGAGTGAACCCAATCACCTCTGCGATTTCTACTTCACTGATTGGCATTTCAATCACAAAGGCGCGCAAACGTTGAGAGAATGTGTCTGCCATGTCTGGAGCGGATACGATAGTCTCGGAACGCATAGCTAAGCAAGCCCAACAGACTTGTGAGTATGGAATCAATACTATCCATCGCGTGATAGCGCAACCAGCGGCCGGATCAACGAACCCTGTCGGGCCGGCATCTCGCGCGCGGGGCGGCGCGGGGCGCGTAATGGCCTGTATGGGACCCGTTATGGCGCCTTTGGACAGTCTCCGAAAGCATTCCGGCGTGCCTCAGACTGGCCGTCAGTCGAGGGCCAGTCTATCGTCCTCCGGCGGGACCTTGCGGGCCACCATCTCGACTGTGCTAGTCTTTGGGCGTCCGCTCCAGGCCCGCACGCCCGGAGCAGGGCCGCGGGCCGGGTCCGAAAGCGGCACTGAAGACCCGGCCCGCTCAAAGGAACGCCGGCTCGGGAGGGGGAAGCCCGGCCGGCGTCGAAGGGGGAAGGTCCATACTCCTCATTCATCGCGTGGCCGCCCGGTCGGTTCCGGCCGCTGAGCCGCGCCGGCGTACCTCTCCGCGATGCCCTCCACGATGGCCCGGAGGTTCGCGACGACCCACGAGCAAGCCGGCGGCCGGCCGGCGTTGAAGAACCAATCGCCCGTGTCGGTCGGCTCGATGATGAGCGCCTCGGGCACGCGGTCGAGGTCGCCATCCCTGCCTGCCAGTGCTGGATACGGTTGCCGGGGCCCTGGTGAGATCGGCGAGCCGGCCGGCACCGAAGTGCTCCGCCGGCACGGGATCATGGGCGGTCCAGTTTATGGCTCCAGCTCGTCGGCCATTTCGGCGCTACGCATTGTCGGGATCTTGCTTGCCGCCTTCGATGACCGAAAAATTCATCCGATGATGTATCGAGTATGTTTGTTTGATCGCTTGCAGAAAAGATGCGTGTCCAGGATCAAGGTTTGCAAGAAATCCATCGAGGGCCGACTCTGTTTCTTTCTCGTTGGTAAGGCCACTGCGCTCCAATACACGCAAAATGTGCCTGAGGATCAGAGCGGTTCCTATTTGAACAGCGTCAACGGAAACCGGCTCTTGATCGGCCATTGACGCATTCTCCCTCTTGTCCTCAGCCGCGGCGTTGGCGGGCATTGTCCACCTTGCTGGGAATAGTTCGGTCGAGGCTGGCGTCATACGCCTGGAGCCCGGCCCCACACCGCTACTCACCATTTCGTGGATCTCAGTGTTGCCCTTGGCGCCGGTCACGTCGACGTTGATCGCTACGCAGTTCGGCGCGGTCGACTGGTTCGAGTTGGCGCCGACCTGCATCGTGACAGGGATCCACTTGCCGTTCGGGAGCGGCACGTAGGCTTCCGGCTTGCGCTCCTCGCCGATCTCGCTCCGGCCCGGCCGTACGCCTACATCCCCGCCATGCCCGACACGCCCACCGTCGGCGAGCTGTTCAAGCTCAACGCTGTCACCGACGAGCAGCTCAACACCGCTGTGCGGGAGTACCTGGACGACCCCACGCCCGACATGCGCCTGATCGCGAAGGGCGTGGCGATCGACATCGCCGCGGCCGTGGCGAACCACGAAATCCCCAGAGACGTGCTGGAGGATCCCGGCCTCGGCGACCGGGCGCGCCGCATGGTGGTCAGGACGGCGATCCTGATGGCGCGGGCCGGTTGAGCGAGACAATCATGGGCCTGATGGGGCCGTCCACCCCATCAGGCCCATCGTCCTCGCGGTCACGGCTGAGCCTGCATGGCCTGGAGATAGGCCCGGCGGCAGTGCAGAGCCGCCAGAGTCTCCTCGATCTCCCGCAGCACTTGGCGCGCCTCCGCGGTGTCCTGGCCGCGGCGCTCCTGGGCCTCAACCAGTAACACCTGCTCGGCTTGGCGCGCGGCCCCCTCGGCGATGAGCTGCTCGATGACGTCGAGGGCGGTGTCCTCGGGAAGCTCGGCCATGGCGGGCTCCATGGGGTCTGACCCTGGATACTCGGCGAGTATGGCGATCAGGGGCGCAATCCGGGACATGAGTGCACCCTTTCCTGCAGTACTTCGTCAACCATCCTGCGGCAGGCTGATCTAGCCGAGCTGATGCCCCATCCTGCTCGGCCCTGGCGGCGGCCCGACACTAACCCGTTCGCAGAGTCTGTCGGGTCGTCGCCTCCGGGATTTCGAGACCGCTCACCCCCGTTGCGTCTCCGGTGCGTCCAGGTGGCACCGTGATCATCGGAGTGCCGCACGTGCCGGCGGCGCACGC
Organism: Methylobacterium sp. CB376; assembly: GCF_029714205.1. Lineage (NCBI taxonomy): Bacteria > Pseudomonadati > Pseudomonadota > Alphaproteobacteria > Hyphomicrobiales > Methylobacteriaceae > Methylobacterium > Methylobacterium sp. CB376. Next base: position 2,133,896 of record NZ_CP121648.1, read on the forward strand.
CCGGATCCCGAACTACCTGATCAACGCGGTGCCGCATCACCTCACGTGGTGGACAAAGGCGGCGCTGGAAGCGGTCGCAGCCCGGGCCGGTCTGGTCAGCGCCGCGGTCGAGATCGCGCCCTGGAGCGACGTGGATGCGATCGTGTACTGGATGGAGCGCTGCTCACCGGTGAAATGCTGCCAGGTTCATTATCGGCACTCCTGGGCGTGGCACGCCTCCGCGCTGATCGGCTTCATGGGTGGGTTCGTGATGCGGAAGCTCAAGCCGGAGCCGTTCCGCCCCGATGATGAGGGTGCATCACTGCTGCTGGTGGCGCGCAAGCCCGCAATCGCATGATCGATCCGCCTTAAGGTGCACTCAATGCACCAGTTGTGTCTGCATGGGCATTCCCATACGAACTCTTGGGACGGCAGTAGACACCAACTGTGGGCCGGCACCGAACGTTAAGGCGGCGCTCAGCACCCCGTCAGGCCCTCATCTAGCCCAAAGTAAGGCACGCGACCTGCGCTCCCTCCCGGACAGAATTGTCAACAAAACGACGGTTTTTCAGCCACTTAATCCTGTAAGGATTGTGTGCCAGGAAATCAAAATCAGACGCCGGCGGTGTCTTGCCCGCCTGCCACACCGAGGTCGCTCGCATAAGAGCGGCGTATGGAACCAGCTCGCAAATCCGCCTTGCGGACTACGCCGCGCTGCCCATCCGCAGCGCGGCAAATATCCCCTACGCCGTCGTACTCGGTGCAGTAGAAACTGCCTCACGCCCGCGCTCTGGCACGAGGGACAGGGCTGCCGAGATTAGCGCGAACAGCACGAGCGGCAGCAAGCTCATCGTGAAGCTGCCACTGGCATCCTTGATCGCGCCGATCAGGTAGGGGCCAAGGAAACCGCCGAGATTGCCTACCGCGTTGATCGCCGCGATGCTGGCGGCGGCGGTAGCAGGACGCATCTGCTCGGTCGCCAGTGCCCAGAACGGCCCCTTCAGCATGTAGACACCGACCGCTGCGACCGTCAGCGCGCAGATGACGGGGACAAGGCCCGACAGCACCGTGCCGCCGGCGAGCCCGAGGGCAAGCACTAGGAAAGAGAGCGCGAGGTGCCAGCGACGCTCTCGCGTCTGGTCGCTGTGGCGGCCCCAGAGGATCATCGCCACCGAGGCGAAGCCGTAAGGGATGCTGTTGAGCAGGCCGGTCTCGAAATTACCGAGGCCGAAACTCTTGACGATCTGTGGCGTCCAAAACGAGAGCCCATAGCTGCTTGCCGTCGAGCCGAAGTAGATTGCGGCGAACAAGATTAGTCGGCGGTCACGCAGCGTCTCCCGCATAGGGGGCTTCGCCTCTCCGCCGCTAGCGTTGTTCCGCCCCGCCTCGCTCCGGAGGCGCAGTTCGAGCCAATCGCGCTCGGCTGGAGGCAGCCACGCGGCTTTGTGCGGACCGTCGGGTAGGACCACGAGCACGACACCTGCCAGCAGCACGGCGGGCAACCCTTCGAGGATGAACAGCCACTGCCAGCCGGCCAGGCCGAGCCCGGTCACGTTGAGCAGCGCGCCGGAGATCGGCGAGCCCAGGAACGACGAGATTGGGATCGAGATCATGAAGATGCCGACGATCCGCGCCCGGTACTCGGACGGGAACCAGTAGGTCAGGTAGAGGATCACGCCCGGGAAGAACCCGGCCTCCGCTACGCCGAGCAGGAAGCGCATGGCGAGGAACGACCACGGCCCCTGCACGAACGCCATGGCGACGGAGATCAGGCCCCAGGTCGCCATGATCCGGGCGATCCACAGCCGCGCCCCGTAGCGCTCCAGCATCAGGTTGCTCGGTACCTCCATCAGGAAGTAGCCCAGGAAGAAGATCCCAGCGCCCCAGCCGAATACGGTGGCAGAAAGGCCGATGTCGTGGTTCATCTGGATCGCGGCGAACCCAACGTTCACCCGGTCCAGGAATGAGACGAAGTAGGCAAGGATCAGGAACGGCACGAGCCGCCATCCGATCCGCCGCATCGCCGAGCGTTCCAGTTCGGCATCAACCATGGCGTTCCTCCTCGTTGGCGGCCGTTTCGAGGCCGTTTATGGATGCAGGACCTGTTTATAGAGGTGGCCTGTTCATCTGTTAATTGACGCGACTCCACACTCTGCCGAGAAGGAGACGATTTTGTCGATCCAGCTTGACGACCTCAGGCTCAAAGCCGCGAGGGGCCTGTCGCCTACGCGAATGAGCCGACGTTCACGGGTCGTTAGCCATGCCCGCCCAGCTTGCCGCTCCGCCTCGGAGCCGGCCCATGATCCTCAGCGCCCTCGCCCTCACGCTGAAGCGGCAGGCCCGAGACGACTTCCGAGGCCGGCATTTCGAGGCCACCCTCATCGTCCAGGCCGTCTCCTGGTACCTGCGCTACGCCCTCAGCTATCGTGACATCGAGGAGATGTTCCTGGAGAGGGGCATGGAGGTCGACCACTCCACCATCAACCGGTGGGTGCTCGCCTACGCGTCCACCATTGAGCGGCGCCTGCGCCGGTTCCGCAAGCCGCACTGCGGCTCGGTGCGCGTGGACGAGACGTACATTCGGGTCCGGGGTCAGTGGCACTACCTGTAGCGCGCCATCGACAAACACGGCGAGGCGGTCAACTTCCTGCTCACCGCCCAGCGCGACCTCGACGCGGACAAACGCTTCTTCCGCAAGATGCTACAGGATCAGCCGCTGCTCGCGCCCGACCGCATCGGCACCGATGGTGCTGGCCCTTACCCGCCGGCGATCGCCGAGAGCCACAAGGAGGGCCTGCTGCCGCGCACGCCCACCCACCACGTCACCAAGCACCTGCAGCAAGGGATTGAGAGCGACCACTTCAGGGTGAAGCGGGCGATGCCGCGGGTGGGTGGGTTCCGCTCCTTCACCACGGCCCGGCGCACGATCCAGGGCTTCGAGGCCATGCTGTGGCTGCGCAAGGGCTTTGGCTCCTCAGGGGCGTGGACCGTGCGCGAGCAGAACCAGCTGCTGGCCACCTGCTTCCGGCCTCGCCGTCGCGAACAAAGCGTGAAAGCGGGGACGGGGAGCCCCTTCTGCCGCCTGAACCCGAGTTTGCGACAGGCCCCTGTTGAGTTGGTCTATTCAGGGGATGCGCTCAACCGCGTCCTGTGTAGGACCGGGTTGCTGCACTCTCCGGTGTCCTCCGCCGAGTGCGGCAGGCGGCCGGGCTTGCCGAGAACCTTGAGCCCGGCCGCCGCCCTCAGGCCCGCTCCAAGATTTTGTTCTTAGTAGCAAAGAAGTGCTGGTGATTGTCCGGGTGTGCGACAGAGCACACCCGTGCACCAGAAAGCCAGATACGTCTTCTTCATCGCAACAACGTGAGAGATGAGGAGGATGTCATGAACGCCCACGACAGCACCTTCGAGCAGCACGACGACCGCCAGACCGCCGAGTGCGCCACGGACGAGTTGTCCGCTCACGATCTCGACGCGGTGGTCGCCGGAGCCGGGATCGGCACGGTGGCGCCGGAACAGTTCAAGCCGGGAGGCTACGCCGGGCTCAAGGGATTGTGGTGGGAGTGGACGCACCAGCTCTTCTAATGAAAAAGGCCCGGGTCTCCCCGGGCCTTCTCGTATCAGGTGGGAGCGAGGGTCAGGCGGCGGCGTGGGCCGCCTTCAGGGCCGGGACCTTCTTGTAGTGCTGGACGATCCCATAGGTGACCATCACGCCGCCGCGCAGCGAGAGAGCGACCAGGGCTACGCCGCCCGTTGGAGGATGGGCTGTACCTGGACGGCCGACCACGTCCGGCCCCGCGCCGCCGTGACACTCTCCCTGGTCCAGTCGGACCGGGGAAGGCACGGCCTCCACTCACCCTTGCCCTGTGCCGGTCCGCGCAAGCCGCCATGCCCGCGAGGTCCCATGGTGGGCTGTTGCCTTGAGGTGCGGCGGCCGGGCTCGCTGTGCGGGTGGAGCCCGGCCGCTGGCTGCAACGACCGACCGCTGGATCGGGGATGTCAGGCGGTCGCTGCCTTCGCCCTCGCCGGGGAGAGAGGTCGGTCTCGAATAGAAGGGGCGACGGCCCGGGATCTCTGCAAGCGAGAACGAGGTGAACCCGGGTCGCCGCCGTGCCAGCTGGGTGTTCAGCGCGGCAGGCGAAAGGCTGGGTCGGGATGGTTAACAAAGTGCTACCGGCAGCAGAACGCCCGGCGGCTGTCCCCTACCGCCAGGCGTCTGTTCGGCTCAGACCCATGAGACTCACGCAAGTCTGACCAACCCGAGCTCGATTGGCGAGTTCAAGCGTTGCCTTTCCGACTGGCGTTAAATGGCGTCAGATAACGGCCCGGTGCTCTGGGGTCTGTCGCAAACGCGAACGCGCCGTCGTTCACCCGCACGCGCCCGGAGCGCGAGACCGGCCGGAACACGGGCCCTGAGGCGATGCTGGCCGCCCCCAGCCAGTCGGGGCATGTCGCAAAGATTTTTGGCGTAGAAAAGTATGCTCCCAGCATGGACGCACTCCAGTCCGACGGGGCGTATCGGGGGTCGTGTCCCCAGGGGTGGTGTAGCTGCGGCGTGGCGGCCACGGTCACCGGGCGTGGCCGGGGACGATCAAGCTGCCAGGGTGGGCAGGCTGACAAGGGGATCATTGCCGATCGGGGCGATGCTTTCCAGGGTCATGGAGCGGGCGCGCTGGACGGCCCACTCATCGTTCTGCTCGAGCAGGAGCGCGCCGACGAGGCGGGTGATGGCCGCCTCATCGGGGAAGATGCCGACCACCTCGGTGCGCCGCTTGATCTCGCCGTTGAGGCGCTCCAGCGGGTTCGTGGAGTGCAGCTTGACCCGATGCTGGGCGGGAAAGCCCATATAGGCCAGCACGTCGGGCTCAGCGTCGTCCATCAGGGCTGCGAGCTTGGGCACCTTGGGTCGGAGCTGATCGGCCACCCGCCGCCATTGCTGACGGGCTGCCTCGGCGTCGTCCTGGGCGAAGGCGGTGGCGATGAAGGCCGACACGACGCGCCGCCCGCTGCGGCCGGCGTGGGCGAGCACGGTCCTCATGAAGGGGACGCGGCACCGCTGCCAGGTCGCGTTCATCACCTTGGCGACCGACGCCTTGAGGCCCGTGTGGGCGTCCGAGATCACCAGCTTCACGCCGCGCAGGCCGCGGCGCGCCAGCTTGCGCAGGAACCCGGTCCAGAAGGTCTCGGCCTCGGAGGGGCCGACGTCCATGCCGAGCGCTTCCCTGCGGCCGTCGCTGTTCACACCGACCGCCAAGATCACCGCGACAGAGACGATGCGCCCGGCTTGGCGCACCTTCACGGAGGTCGCATCGAGGGCTTGTCGCAAACTCGGCTGCGAGCAGCAGAAGGGCGTCTGCCGCCCCGTTTTCATGCTTTGTTCGCGACGGGAAGTCCGAAGCACTGCGCGAGCAGCTGGTTCTGCTCCCGAACGGTCCATGCCCCTGAGAACCCGAAGCCCTTGCGCAGCCACAGCATCGCCTCGAAGCCCTGGATCGTCCGCCGCGCTGTGTGAAAGGAGCGGAACCCGCCCACCCGCGTGACCCGGAAGTGGTCGCTCTCAATCCCTTGCTGCAAGTGCTTGGTGACGTGGTGGATGGGCGCGCGTGGCAGCAGGCCCTCCTTGCGGCTCTCGGCGATCGCCGGCGGGTAAGGGCCAGCACCATCGGTGCCGATGCGGTCGGGCGCGAGAAGCGGCTGATCCTGTAGCATCTTGCGGAAGAAGCGCTTGGCCGCTTCCAGGTCGGGGTTGGCAGTGAGCAGGAAGTCGACCGCCTCGCCATGCTTGTCGATGGCCCGGTACAGGTAGCGCCACTGACCCCGGACCCGAATGTACGTCTCGTCCACGCGCACCGAGCCGCAGTGCGGCTTGCGGAACCGGCGCAGGCGCCGCTCGATGGTGGACGCGTAGGCGAGCACCCACCGGTTGATGGTGGAGTGGTCGACCTCCATGCCCCTCTCCAGCAGCATCTCCTCGATGTCACGATAGCTGAGGGCGTAGCGCAGGTACCAGGAGACGGCCTGGACGATGAGAGTGGCTTCGAAGTGCCGGCCCGTGAAGTCGCCGCGGGCCTCTCTCTTCAGCGTGAGGGCGAGGGCGTTCACGATCATGGGCCAGCTCCGAGGCGGAGCGGCAAGCTGGGCGGGTATGGCTAACGACCCATGAACGCGAGCCCGTTCGCGTTTGCGACAGGCCCCTCGAAGACGACCGGGATCGTCCCCGTCGCCGCGCGCGCCGCAGGCACCACGGGCGCACCCCCGGGGGCGACCAGGACCGCGATCCCGCTGCCCGCCAGCTCCTTGGCGAGCGCGGGCAGCTGCTCGTAGCGCCCGTCTGCCCAGCGGTAGGCGATCGCGACGTCGCGGCCCTCGACGAACCCGGCGTCGGCGAGCCCCCTGCGAAAGGCCTCGAGCCGGCTGGCAACGCGCTCGGGCGTCTCGGAGCCGAGATACCCGATCATCGGCAGCGTCGGCGACTGCGCCCGCACAGCGCGGGCCATTACGCCGCCGAGCAGGGCGCCGACAGGCCCGATGAGAATGTCGCGTCGTCTCATCGCTCGCTCCTCGACGAGCGCCGGGCATCACGCCGCGTCCGGCGCTGGCTGGTCATCAGCATCCCGTCCGGCCGCGCTACTGGTTGTGCAGAACAACTTCGAATGCCTCGTCGGGGGACGGTGGAACGAAGAAGCTTGTGAAGAGATCATAATCTTCGTCACTGACGATGAACTCGTGCTCTCCACTCTCATTTCTGCGACGCAGGCGGGATTTGCAAATCTCATCTGTAACGTTGAGATAGTGAAGCTGGTGCGCGCATCCCGCGTCCTCGAACAAGGTGCGCATCCATGCTCGACTGCTTGGTGTATTTGCAGGAAAGTCAAGCACAAGTGAGAGCCCGTTACGGAGCAAATCTACCAAATGCGGCGCGATGGCATTCCGCAACCGTGTGGAATTGCGAACATAATCAGCCAAGCTGTTCTGTTCTCCGGGATAAAGGCGGGAAAGCCAGTGATCTTCTCTCACGATCACCGTGCTTGGGCGACGGCCCAATTCCACGACGAGAGTTGATTTTCCAGCCGCGATCTTACCGCACACAAGGTGCAGCGTGGGTTTGTTCAAAGACATGCATTTCGACCTTGAGAGACGCTAAGCGCATGATGTTCACATACGGACGGTCCCGGCCCGACGCATCAGGCCGGGCGGTTAATTCGCCCCATGCTCGCGGTCGCCGCGATGTGAACAAGGAAGGTCATGCCTCGATGATGCCAGCGCGTGCGCTTTCAGTCCAGCGCTCGCGTGTCTGGTTTCATGTTCTGCATGCCTTTGTGTGAGCAGCAAAGTTGGGTCGGATGCGGAACATCCGCTTCGTGGCCAGAGGTCAAGGTCCGGTTGCCACCCTGAGCAGCCGGTTCGTGTGGTACGATTTGGGTGTAGCCCTGCCGGACCAGCCCGGAGCCGGTTCAAAAAGGCGCGCCGACCATTCAAAGCGAACCGTCGATCAGGAGACCATCCGGAGCGAACCGACCGGCCCGCCCGTGTAGGTCAGAGCCGATCTCCGCGCCTCCATGGACGAGCAGGACACCCAGAGCGCTTGTCAGCAACTCGAAGCCTTCGCCGTCGAACGGGGGCACCGTCCGGCATCCGGGTCCCGTTCGGGATGTGGGTCGCCCGCACCGCATCCGCGTAGCGGTTCATCAGGGCGAGCTCGTCGGGCGAGAACAGGGTCTGGGCCGGCGGGAAGCAGCGCCATTCGCGTAAGGCGGGCCTATGGAACGAGAAGAGCCCGCCATGGTGGAAGCCGGACGGTCTGAAGAGGTCAATGTGTGGCCGCATAAGGGCTTGAGGTCCTCAGGCGCCTGGGGCGTGCGGGAGCACAACGAGTTGCTCGCGCACTGCTTCGGATTTTCCATCACGAACAAAGCGTAAAGCGGGGATAGCCGAGCACCTTCTGCCTCCCGAGCCCAAAGGTGCAATCTCGCACAGATTAAGGCCGGGTAAGTCTTATCGTACTCCAATCTCTAATGAGGAATACGGCCATGTCTCGCACCCTCATTACCATCGACCTTCAGCCCTCTGAACTGTCCGATGATGACCTCGAGCATGTCGCGGGCGGTCTGACCCCGGAGGGGCTGGGCAAGATAGCGACCACGGTCATCAAAGCGACGGTTGCGTTCGGCACAGCGGTCGCTGATGGTTTCGCGCTTTCTGGTGGGCCGAAATTCCCAGGTACGTCCAACTGTTCGCACTGTCTGTGAATAGCCTAGCAGCACTATAATAACCGAGGGGTCAATGGGTGTAATACTCATAGCCCCTCTGCCGCGAAGACCGAGAACTGCTTTTTCTAGCCACACTCGTGCAAATAAATTCACACTGTCACTAGAATTGCAAACTAATATCCTGAGATCATACTATTGGAAATTGTGATTTTTAAAAAATCGGCCTGACTATCTACCGATTTTATGTTTGCTGATGTTTTATGAGAAGTTCCACCGGCTGCGATTTCAAGCTCCTCATCTGTAATAGCGTCGATTTCGTTATGATCATTGGCTATAATTTCTGGCTTGTCTGTCGGCATATTAGATCTCCAGATCTGTGAGCCGGATGCCGTCACCTCATCTTGCGACAAGTATCTAGGCCATGAAATTCATAGCATGGCTGACCCAACATATATGTGCTCGACCGCACAATGATCGTGATGCGCACCTCAGCCATTAGTGGTGCCTCTCTAAGGTATGCCTAAACGGACATGCTGCCGCCGCATGGCGAGTGGCGGCCGGGCGACAGAGGGGAGAGAGCACCTGGCTGCCTGCCGCGTCCGCGAGCCGTGCGGTACAGCCCTCAGGCGCGGCACGCGCAGTATGCCGAGGTCCAGTGCACGGTGGATGACGGCCAGGCCACCCCACGGAGGGCCGGCTGCCTGCCGCGCTGCAAGGTGGCGGTCTCCAAGAGCGACGGGCGCAGCATCGCCAACTCAGTGCGCCACGCAAGGGTGGCGGCCGGACCGGTTCCACCTATGCGCCCGGTCGCCTGCCGCGCGACAACCGGCGTGAAGACAGCAGCGCAGCAGGCGCGAGGACGGCGGAGGCGGTGCGGGCACGCGACAGCCGGCGTGAGGCAGTGCCGGGCTCGCCGAGGCGAAGGCATGGCTGCGCTCCGCCCCCCCCCCGCTCCGGTTGGGTCCCTTGGGGGCGGCCCTCGCACGAAGGCAGGGTCGCGCTACGGGGCGAATTACCGGCCCGCTATCGCGAAGGCGAGACAGCCCCCACCCGGGTGACTTCGCCTGACAGGGGTGTCAGCATTTCAGCAATTGGCGCCGTGTTCAAAATAAGGCGATACCGCACATAGATATCTTGTAGACTTGCATCTAGTCGAGTGGCGGGCCTTTCCGGTCCCTTCCGCCTCGATACAGGAGCTGTATGTTCCTGCGTGCAACCTTTTTGGAGGTAGAGCGTGGGTAACAACATGTTCGACGGCTGCCCGGACGACCTTTTTGTTGATCCGGGCGGTGGACATGCGGGTCGGGTGCTGAGTGAACGCGGGGCGGCGGGTCACCTCGGCGTGTCGGACCGCTATCTGCGCAGATGGCGCAGCAGGGGTGAGGGTCCGCCGTACGTCCGGCTAGGCACTCGAGTCGGCTACCGCATCGGGGACCTGAATGCGGCGAGCCTCCGCGCGCGCAAGGCGCACCCAGAACTGGCCCCTCTCGACCTCCCTGCGCACCCGCTCATCCTCGGCATCCGCCAGGGCCAAGGCGCTGCGCCAGCTCCAGGAGCTGCTCGCGGACCTCGCTGACGGACAGCCACGCCGCCCGCTCGCGCATCCTGGGCTTGCTGCCGGTACTCGGCTGCCTTGGCGACGGGGTCTGCATGCGTGTCCCGACGCGATGACGATCCGCGTTCGCGTTAGCGGTCGACTGGTGTGGGAGCACCACCTGCGATGCGCGCAGCCCCTAATTCGGGCGCGCGCTGAGGGTGCGCCTGCACACATATGGCGTGTGAAGGATTGTTTATACTCCCGATTGCTGGATACGGCTCATGATATCGAGCGCAGATCAGCATCCATGCGCAAAACTATAGGTGCGCACATGAGTGAGAAAAAAGAACCCACACACCACGATCTTGATCGTCAAGGCTCTGAAATGGCCTGCGAACTCAAGGACCGTGATCTCAACGATTGTGAGCTTGATAATGTTGTCGGCGGATTAAGTAGTTCAGTTAGTGAGGTGATGAAAAATTTCGGGAGTGCCCTGCAGACCGCCGGACGAGGTGGTTAAAGTTTCCGGGAATGCCCTGCAGACCGCCGCACGCAGATCATATTGGAACTGATCGCGATGCTCGCCGGTGTTGCCGGTGCCCTAACGCTCGTCGTTGCCGCTCATCCGCGCGCAGAGCGCCTCTGGATCCGTCGGCTACGGTGACGAGCGGGCAGCTGTCGAATCTCGTAAGCCGATCCGGTCGATACCCCCTGCCGTCTCAGCAGCCCTTGCGACGGTTCCGCTGGCCTCTGCCTCACAGGCCTAGCTCTCTCCCGAGCCGTGCGAGAGCAGCTTCGAGAGGGCTGTCTGCTCCACCGGGGCCTGTCGCAAACACGAACGGGCCCGCGTTCACGGGTCGTTAGCCATAGCCGCCCAGCTTGCCGCCTCCGCCTCGGAGCCGGCCCATGATCCTCAACGCCGTCGCCCTCAAGCTGAAGCGACAGGCCCGCGGCGACTTCCGGGGCCGGCACTTCGAAGCCACCCTGATCGTCCAAGCCGTCTCCTGGTCCCTGCGCTACGCCCTCAGCTACCGCGACATCGAGGAGATGCTGCTGGAGCGGGGCATGGAGGTGGATCACTCCACCATCAATCGCTGGGTGCTGTCCTACGCGCCCGCCATCGAACGGCGACTTCGCCGCTTCCGCAAGCCGCATTGCGGGACCGTGCGCGTGGACGAGACCTACATCAAGGTGCGGGGTCAGTGGCGCTACCTCTACCGGGCCATCGACAAGCACGGGCAGGCGATCGACTTCCTGCTCACCGCCAATCGCGACCTGGAGGCCGCCAAGCGCTTCTTCCGCAAGATGCTGCAGGATCAGCCACTGCTTGCCCCTGACCGCATCGGCACGGACGGCGCTGGCCCGTACCCGCCGGCGATCGCGGAGAGCCGCAAGGAGGGCCTGCTGCCACGGGCACCGACCCACCATGTCACCAAGCACCTGCAGCAGGGGATCGAGAGCGACCACTTCCGGGTCAAGCGGCCGATGCCGCGGGTGGGCGGCTTCCGTTCGTTCCACACGGCCCGCCGCACGATCTGCGGCTTTGAGGCGATGCTGTGGCTGCGCAAGGGCTTCGGCTTTGCCGGCGCGTGGACCGTGCGCGAGCAGAACCAGCTCCTCGCCTGCTGCTTTGGTCTTCTCGTCGCGAACAAAGTGTGAAAGCGGGGCGGTAGACGCCCTTCTGCGCCTCACAGCCGGGTTTGCGACACGCCCGCGCGGATCAGGCCGCTACGGGATGCCGCTCGAACTCTGATTGACCTGCTTCGGCGCGCCCGTCACCCTCAGATAGGCGAGTCAGTATGGGTATTGTCGTGAATATGCTGAATTGCACCGTCTGTTCTCACGAGTATGTTGATATTTGAACCACTATCACCATAGTTTAGTATACTATGCTGCTGTGTTATTATCCCTAAAGCGTCGCTATAGAGAACTGATGTATTTTGATGATAGTGATTTGCGTTGCTTACTATATTTCCCGTCGCCTCTGTTGTAAATAACAAGGCGTAAGTCGTATAATCGTACTGCGTAACAGAGTGATCATTTCCATGATTGTTATGAACACCGCCGTCTAAGATATTTGTGTCGTACTGAAAATCCTCAAACTGTGTTTGTGTATTCACAATCTCATTGTTGAATTCCGTGACATCTGTACGTGTGCCGCCATTCGGGCCGGGCGTGACCACAACCGTTTTCGCCATGTTAGCCTCCTGGACGTCGATAGATCAGCGGCTGTTTTCACAATAAAACTTGCAGAAAAAGTATCATTATTCATTATCTCAATCGAGGAGTTCATATGCACCTCAGTATAATCGCAGGGTGCCAGATAAAAATAACCTATGATAATATCCTAGATGAACGGCAGAGGAGCTCATTTTGTCGGCGGATACGCCCCGCGGAGGCGCGCGGCGCCCCCTGCCCGCCCGCAGGCGGACCGGCAGCGATGATCAGGATCTCGCGCCATGGCCGCCGGATCGCCGGCGTGCGGTAGCCCCGCGCATCGCATGTCAGTGAACAACCCGATCAGCTGCAATGGTCAATACCCAATCAGCCAGGCCGTTCTGAGGTCCGCTGTCCACCGAGGCCGTGTGAAAACTCAGGCGCGCTCCGAAATCGGAGAATAATCTTCTACACAGCCGTTATCCGAGCATCCTGGATGGCGGCCGAGATGCCAACTGGGTGCCTATTCCGGCGCTGCCCAGGGTTATCGAGGGAAGATCCTCCTGCCGCCTTTGCGTTTTCACACAGCCTCCACCCATAGCGACCCTGCCCCGGAACCGGACCTACGATGCCTAGACCAGCCCCGCCTTGATCGCGTCACCGATCCGGCTCGCCGCGGCGCGGCCGGGAGGACCGTTCTTGAGGTCGTTCACGACCTCGTCGTCGCGCAGGCGCGAGTAGCCGCCCGCTGTCGACTTGACCCACTCGACCCGCTCGGACATCGGGACGCCCGTCGCGCCCTCGAACGGGGTGGTCGCGGCGTTGAACTTCGCGAGGGCCCAGCGCTCGGTCGTGTGTAGCTCGTGCGGGGCGTGCTGGAGCCGCGCGTTGAAGCCGGCGTAGCCGCGTATCGAAGCCAGACGGTCCCGAGATAGACACTGCGCGATCCCGAACGCCCCCGAGCGCGGGTTCACCGAGGTCGGGCCGCCGCGGGCCTCCACGGCCGACCAGCGCGCCACCAGGGCCTTCGCGCCCAGCTCCGAGGCGCCGCCCTTCGCAAGCACGTCGACCGCGTGTTGCTGCCGCTCCACCGTCCACCAGCTGCCGATGCCTGCGTTGCTCCGGAGCCGCGTGAGAGCGCCGTCGAGGGTAGGCGCGGAGCCGCCGCTACCTCCGCCCCCCGCCGGCCTCCGGAACGCCGCCGACCTTATCGACGGCCCGGCCGACCTCGGTCCATTCCTCGCGGAACGACACGACGCTGTCGTCCTTGGCGACGCGCTGAAGGGCGCCCTGAAGCTTCGCCAGCGGCGCCGAGAACTGATCGTCGACGCTAATCCTGAAACGTAAGCTCTCGTCTGTCATCGTCTAATTACCTATGTGAAGACTGGGGCAGCATCTTAGACTAACGTCTTGCGTATGTGCTTGCGCACATTGTCGATTTTGCTATATAGAACCATTCTAGCATGGCAGGGCAAAACGGAGTAAAGAAATGGAAAGAGGTCAACATAATAACGCTAACGTCAATGCCAATCTTGCCGATACTGAGGCCGCAGGATCTATAAGCTTAGTTGCTGGTATTGTAGCCGCTTACGTGTCCAACAACTCGGTTCGGCCAGACGACCTGCCGAGCCTGATCGCTGCTGTAGGTGCCACTCTCGGCGATCTCGGAAAGCCCGCCGCGCCTCCGGTCGAGGAGAAGCCGAAGGCCACCCCGACCCAGATCCGCAAATCGATCACGCCGGACGCTCTGATCAGCTTCATCGATGCAAAGCCGTACAAGTCCATGAAGCGGCATCTCACCAAGAACGGTCTGACGCCTGACGAGTATCGGCAGATGTACGGCTTGCCGAGGGACTACCCCATGGTGGCGCCAAACTACGCGGCCCAGCGCTCCGAACTTGCCAAGAGCATGGGCCTCGGGGCCATCCGTCGAGGGGGCGCGAGGGGTACGCCCAAGTAGTTCGTGCACCTCATACGCCCGCCCCTCCCGCTCACGCGAGCACGGGAGGAGGCGGGCGGCCGAGTGCTGGCCGCCCGCCTCTCCCCATACCAAAACAAGTCCAAAGATGGGCACAGAACATAGCGGCTACATACCGTAATCGTGCGGCAAAGACTGTCAGTGCCGCTTGACTTTGCCAGCTTGATTGCCGATCTAGCGCGGCTTCAAATCGTTCGAAGCTTCAACAAAGATGGCAAAAGATGGCCGAGATGCGAGAAAACGCTTCCGAGACTGACGCGATCGAACTGACCGCCGCGATCATCGCCGCGTACGTGTCGAAGAACGCGACCCCGATGGGCGACCTGCCGGGGGTGATCGCCTCGGTGCACGACGCGCTAATCCAGCTCTCCAAGCCGTCGGCCGCCGAGCCCGCACCCCTCGTCCCGCCCGTGCCGATCAAGAGGACGGTCACGCCGGACTTCATCATCAGCCTTGAGGACGGTCGGCAGTACAAGTCGCTGAAGCGGCACCTCAGGACGCGCGGCCTCACGCCCGAGCAGTACCGGCAGAAGTGGGGCCTGCCGCCCGACTACCCGATGGTGGCGGCGAACTACGCCGCGCAGCGCTCCGAGCTTGCCAAGAGCATCGGCCTCGGCCAGTCCCGCCGCGCCGCGGGCCAGAAGGGCAAGTAGCTACTCGTCGGGGTCGCGGTCCGCCTCCGCGTCTGCCGACCGGATCGGCGACGTCACCGCGACCTCGATCCCGTCCAACTCGATCAAAATGTCTATCAACTCGCCGCGGATCAGGGTGGCGACCTCGGCCGCGGTCCTCATCGTGACGACCCGCGGCGCCGTTTTGGCGGGCAGGGCGAGCAGCCGGGATCGCATCGCGCCGACCGCCGCGCCCCAGGTCGCCTCGATGTCGTCGGCGGGCACCAACTCGCCGCGGAGCTGCGCCAGCTCCAGCCCGGCGAGGTCGGCCCGCGCCGCGGTCAGCCGCGCCCTCTCGGTCACGTAGTCGTCCGCGGCCGGCTCGTCCACGGCAGCCCGCTTCGTGAGCCAGCGGGGCGTGTCGCAAACTCGGGTTCAGGCCGCAGAAGGACCTCTGCCGCCCCGCTTTCATGCTTTGTTCGCAACGGGAAGGCCGAAGCAGGTGGCCAGCAGGTGGTTCTGCTCCCGCACGGTCCACGCGCCCGCGAACCCGGAGCCCTTGCGCAGCCACAGCATCGCCTCGAAGCCCTGGATCGTGCGCCGGGCCGTGTGGAAGGAGCGGAACCCGCCCACCCGCGGCATCGCCCGCTTCACCCGGAAGTGGTCGCTCTCGATCCCCTGCTGCAGGTGCTTGCTGACGTGGTGGGTCGGAGCGCGCGGCAGCAGGCCCTCCTTGCGGCTCTCGGCGATCGCCGGCGGGTAGGGGCCGGCGCCGTCCGTGCCGATCCGGTCGGGCGCGAGAAGCGGCTGATCCTGCAGCATCTTGCGGAAGAAGCGCTTGGCGGCCTCCAGGTCGCGGTTGGCGGTGAGCAGGAAGTCGACCGCCTCGCCATGCTTGTCGATGGCCCGGTACAGGTAGCGCCATTGGCCGCGTACCTTGATGTACGTTTCATCCACGCGCACGGTCCCGCAATGCGGCTTGGGGAGCGGCGAAGTCGCCGCTCGTTGGCGGGCGCGTAGGACAGCACCCAGCGGTTGATGGTGGAGTGGTCGACCGTGAGACCCCTCTCCAGGAGCATCTCCTCGATGTCGCCGTAGCTCAGCGCGTAGCGCAGGGACCAGGAGACAGCCTGCACACTTCAGCGTGGCTTCGAAATGCCGGCCCCGGAAGTCGCCGCGGGCCTGCCGCTTCAGCTTGAGGGCGAAGGTGTTGAGGATCATGGGCCGGCTCCGGAGCGGAGGCGGCAAGCTCGGCGGGCATGGCTAACGGCCCGTGAACGCGGGGCCCCATCGCGTTTGCGACAGGCCCACGAATAGTCAGGCGGCGCCCCGGCCCATGTGGCTCTTCGCGTTCGGCCAAGCGGACGCTCGCGATCCGTCGCATGACGGCTACGCATGAGCTTCCGGCCCTGCCGCGCCCGGCTTCCGCGAATCCTGACCCGAACCTCTAGGTAGCGGTGGCGGGTCTGCGACCTGCCTCCCGGCAGCCTCACCCGGGTTCCGCGGCCCTGGATTCACAGATCTATCCCTCTCAGTAGGCGTGCCCTGCGCAGATCTGCACCCTCCCCCCACGGGCGAGGTGGCGGGTCTGCGGGGCGTGTCGCAAACGTTCAACAGCCGAAAAGATCTTCTCCGAACAGCGCGTTACAATGCCTGCTCACCCCCCTTCGACGAGGTCGGCGAAGCGGTTTGACGGGCCTGATATCGCCCCATCGGACCGGAGTGCGCCCGTGCCGGGAGCATGATTTTCTACGCCAAACATCTTTGCGACACGCCCGGTCAGGCTGCCGGGAGGCAGGGTCGCAGGCCCGCCGGCGCCACCTAGAGATGCAGCAGCGCCATCGCGGGAGCGGGGCGCGGCAGGGCTGGAAGCTCATGCGTGCGCGTCATGCGACGGGCCGCGAGCGTCCGCTTGGCCGAACATAGTGGGTCACGCCCGGCAGCATGCCGCCGACCGATCGTTAACCATTTCGCCGGGCGGACCCTGGCTCGTCCTTGGAGGCGGCGCTGGAGCCGCCGCGAAGGGGCATCGGTGCCTGAAATTTCCTGGCCTTCGTGCCGGGGCACCCCGTAGGAGGGCGGGATGACCTACACTCTCGTCCCTCTGGCTCCCGGCTCCTACGACGTCCTGCTCGACGGTGAGATCATCGCGAGCCTCGTTCGAGATGTGCAGCCGCACCGCCGCTCACGTGACTGGCACATCGAGTTGCTGACGTGGTCGCCGGGCGTGACACCGCCGGTGCCGTTCCTCAACCCGGTCCACACCTTTCCAAGCTTCCCGGCCGCGCTGGAGTGGCTCGGCGTTCCCAACACTGGATGGGTGAACTGATGCGGTAGGCGGACATTGTTGCACCGCAATATGAGTGCATCGTACAATGCATGAACAGTAAGCTGAGCAATGGGCCCGAAGGAGTGGCCTCGAACCGAAGCCGTTGTCTGGCGGTCACCTGCAAGCGTTGTGGCGCACTGCCGGCCAGCCAGGAGGAACGCGAGCACGTCTACCAGGACCTCTTCTGCCACGCTTGTAGCAAGCAGCAGGAGGTGGACGTGGATGACTAAACCCGCATTTCGCCTGTGGAACCCTGGATCTCAGCAAGCCCATGCGGCGGGACGAGCACTCTGGGCTTCGTGGCGCTCCAGGCCGGCCTTGTCAGGGGGGGCGGGGATGTCCGCCGCACCCCAGATCCGAGGTTAAGGGCAGGGCGGGCGTTCCATGAGGGATCGGGCAAGGCTCGACGTCAGCCGGATCAGGCACGTAGGCGCACACGCGCAGTGGTGGCTTGAGGAAGCGTCTGGCGGGCAGAATTCTGAACATGTACCGGACGCATGCCAGCTAAGTAGATCGACGTAGCTGGTGCACACGTTCGGAAATGAGGAGCCCTGGCGACGAGCGCCTTAAAGCTCAAATCCGCACCGCGGTTGGCCTTCCGAATAGCTAAGTTGCCATAAACATGGGCAAAAATCACATTCTGCCTGTGGCATTCCTGCACATATGAACGATAGTACTTAAAATATTTAGCCATGCACCATATTTCTTGCTCAAATAACCTATTGTGCAATGCAGCAATCGGTGCTCATCTGGCGCGAGAGATTTCAAAATTCGGAGGTTCCGATGCGCACCACGCTCTGCGTGTGCATGTTCGCCATCACTGCCGCTGCCGCCCCCGTCCGCGCTGGCGACACAAGTATGACGGTCTCCCCACCTCTCTTCCGTGAGATGGCGCGCGAAACCGCCAAGGTGCGGCCTTCGTCCGAATTGAGTGTTTCCCCGCAGCCTGTCGCCGCCTCGCGCCAGCCCCAGCTCGGTGCCGCGCCTGAGGCGCCGGCCCGTACGGGTTCGATCGACTAGCGAACGAGAACGGCTCGACGCGTCCGGCGCCAGAGACCCCACGCGCGGGCCGGGCTGCTCCGTGTCCCGTTGGCCAGCCCACGCTTCTCCTCCCGCACAAGGAACACCAATTTGCCAGCTTCGAACTTCGGCCCCGTGTGGAAGCTCGGCGTCAACCTGATGATGCTCGGCGTTGAGGCTCAGACAGTGATCAGTCTGCGCCTCGCCAAGATCGCGCTGGGCGGACCCGCCGCGGTAACGGAAGGGCAGCTCATGGTGAGCGAGAAACTGCTGGCGGCTATTGAAGCCGCGATGCAACTCGCGACCGGCAAGTCGCCCGGCCACGTCGTGAGCGGATACCGCCGGAAGGTCCGTGCGAATACGCGTCGGTTGCGCAGGGGGTGAGAAGCAACACGTCGGCTCTCGCCATGGTGGCCGGCCACACTGCGCCTGATCCCGCTCAGAACCCCGGCAGAGCCCCGAACGCCCGGATGAAGTCCGCTGGCCGCCCCCGCGCCCGCTGTAAGGGCCGGGGAAGGCGCCTGCAGCGGCGGCAGCACCCTCGGCGCTCCGCCCCTGAACGACTGCGAGGCCCGCAGCGCGTCGACGCCATCATCCAGCACCCGCTGTGGTCCATGCGCAGCTGCGGGCCCGGCCTGGACGGCTCTGGGGCTCAGGCGGGGGCGTGTACGGCGTTCCGGTGGCCGGCGGGGCGGGGAGGTAGCGGCGGCTCCGCGCCCACCCTGCGTGGTGCTCTCCCGCGGCTCCGGGGCAACGCGGGCATCGGCGGCTGGTGGACCGCGGAGCGGCAGCAGCACGCGGTCGACGTTCTGGTGAAGGGGGCGGCTCTCGGAGCTGGGCGCGAAGGCCCTGGTGGCGCGCTGGTCGGCCGTGGAGGCCCGCGGCGGCCTGACCTCGGTGAACCCGCGCTCGGGGGCGTTCGGGATCGCGCAGTGGCTGTCTCGGGACCGTCTGGCTCCGATCTGCGGCAACACCGACTTCGACGCGCAGCTCTGGCACGCCCTGCGCAAGCTGCACACGACCGAGCGCCGGGCGCTCGCGAAGCTCAACTCCGCCAAGACCCCGCTCGAGGCCACGACCGGGGCTTCGAGGTCCGAGCGGGCGGAGGACTACAACGCGCGCATGGGCGTCGACCTATTCACCGGCCGAACCGCCGCGGCGATGGCGGGGCCGAAGGTTGGCCCTGGGGGCGAGCCGGCGCTGGTCGCGATCGGTGGCGACGTGCTATGGTCTGGTGCGCTCCCTGGTGCAGCAGATCGAGGGCGAGATCGACATCCGCAGCGACGCTGGCGTGACCGTAACGATCTCATTCCCGGACCTGCCGCCGCAGGGGACTGCAAGTTAGGGCCTGCTGGCCGGAGCGGATGCCCCCGTTGCAGTGGCGGTCGAGCCACAGGTCCTATGTCAGGAATGCCACGCCTAACTGGCCTGGAGCCCGCCAAACGACGCTGCAACGGACCCTGATCGGACGCGGGCCGAACATGAGGTCCAGGTCGTCTGGGAACTCCGCCTCAGGCGGCACGAGCAACCGTGCCCCGCCAGGTGAGATCTCGCGGAGACCACATAGGGAAATCCCAACAGAGTCAACCGTTGAGATGGTTCCAAATTCAGGACCGAACAGCCCCGCATCGGAATTCAGGTCGGGCACAATCAATCCTAGGAGCTCGAGATTAAGCCCTCACGCTCACAGTCGCACAGCGCAGAAGGTTTGGATACAGCTCAGTTTCTAGGGTGAATCTTCAAATGGCCAAGGCCGTCCCACAACGACACGTTTGTGCAAATCACCAGCGATTGGCTCTAACGACTCCAGGAACATTCTGGCTCTATGCGGCGGGTAGGCGCTCGTGGCCGTCCGGCGCGGCTTGAACCCCGCACCGGAGGAAATGCGGGCTGCCCCCGTAACGAGTTCTTGGCCCTGGCCGTTTCTCCTCCAATCGTCCAATCAAACATACGCAATGGGGAGGCGGGCCTGGATCGATAAGGACAGTTCAGGTGGGGGTTGGTGCGGCCTTCCCATGCCGTCAGCCGGCGATCCAACATCCAGGTTCCAGACAAACGATACTCATGAGTGGAGGCCGGGCCGGATGAACAGCCGTGCTTGGTCGCCGCGTTCCGGTTGAGAACGCATGCTCAAAGAGCCGGAGCGATCTCGCTCTCCCGAACCGCACGCTCACCCATGCGGGAGCGAATGCGGTAAGTCGCTTCCCCAGTGCGATCCTCCGGCATCAGCCGCACGATCTCGAAGACCTCGCCGCTGCTCACGAGCTTGTCGGAGAATCCGGCCGGACGCATCTTCACGTTCTGATGAAGCTTGAGTTTGTGCGACATTGATTATTCCTGATGTTGGCGGACGACGTGTCGTTCTCAAGCACGCTGCGGCGTTGGCGAAGCTCGCTCAGCCGCGTTGGCGCGCCTTGCGCGCCGCGTACCGGGCATCCCGCGCGGCTTTCTGCTCGGCCTGGAGCGTCGTCGCGCGGGCCGACGCCTCAGCGACATCCCGCGCCTGATCCGCGGCCTCCTTCTCGCGCAGCACAGCCTCCTGCTCGCGTAACGCGGCCTGCTCGGCCTGTACGCGGGCCGCCTCCGCCTGGCGGGCGGCTTCCCGTTCGACCAACCGCGTGATGCGCGCCTCGGCGACGGCCTGCCGCTAGGCGCGCCGCGCCGTGAGCGCTACATCGTCCGCTGCGCTCCGCGCGGAGCGGACAAGCATGGCGCTTCTGGCCTCGGCGGAGGACTTCAGCCGCTCGCCGAACGAGGCCTCCTTGAACCCGCCCATCCGTCAGACTCGGCTCAGGCTGAGCGAGTGGACCGGGCCCGAGAACCGGTCGGCGAGGTGCCAGCGCAACTCCCGCACCGAGTGGTAGCGGTAGGTGCGGTCGATCAGGTGACTGACATCCAGCCGTTCCTGAGCCTGCTGCCTCCAGATCTGCTGTACCTGAAACGTTTCGACTTCGATCAAGACGGGCTGGCAATTTGCGACTGAAGTGAAAGTAAAATCCACGTTGTGAAATCCATTCGAGTTCGGACTCCTCGTGAGGAGCAGGGGGTACGGACGACGAGGTCCGCACCCCGGTGCAAACCGGACTACTCCGCCCGGAGATTGCCGGCCGACTGCTTGCCGCTCCGGCGATCCGTCTCCATCTCGTAGGAGACCTTCTGGCCCTCAGACAGCGTCTGCAGGCCCGCGCGCTCGACGGCGGAGATGTGAACGAACACGTCCTTGCTGCCATCCTCCGGCTGAATGAAACCGAAGCCCTTCTGGCCGTTGAACCACTTCACGGTGCCGATGCTCATAGTCGTATCCATAGTTTCGTAAGTGCAGGCGTGAGCTTGGCGCGCGATCAGCAGCGCCAAGGCTCGGATGATCGATAGGATTTGGAGAGAGTGTCAGAGCATGCGCCCCGCTCAGCAGGGCGACGAGGCCCGGAAGTCCGGCCAAAGATCGATACGCTTAGTATGGGCCGCTTCAGCACCGATGGCAAGGCGCCCAGATGAAAAGACCTCGCTACCCTGCTCCGCTTGTGGCCAAACGCGCGTTCGGACGGGCCTATTCGGCAACCACATCCGGCGGCACGCCGGGACGAGTGCGGCACGGTTAAGCAACTGGCTGCGCTAGTGTTTCGCCCCGGACTTGGCGGTTGTAACCGCCTGGCCCTTGGTGCTCGGGGCAGCCGCAATGGTCTTCGGCTTTTCCTTCTTCGGCTTCTTGGCTTCGCGGTTTCCGCGCTTGCGATCGTCACTCATGAGGATCCCCCTGGTCAGACGTCGGGGGCCGCCCCGTCTCGTCCATCTGACGTGACCGACTCCGACAGGCGCGTGAAATCAGCCAGCACGGCAGCCACCATGCTGTGCAAGCGAGGATCGTCGCAGGACAGCGAGGCGGAGAAGCGCTCCAGCAGGTATCGCGCCTTCTGAACCGCTTCCGGCCACGTCGCGGCTTCCGCCGAGAACAGGTTGGCTTCGAGGTCGTGCTGGCGCGCGACAAGGTCCGCGTGTTGTGCTTTCACGGCGGCCCGCCTGCGGCGGAGCGTCGTGGCCTTCTGAGCGGCCATCCCGCGCCGCTCGTCCAGTTCGATCGAGCGGTCCGTCATCCGGCCAACCTTCATCTTCGCGCGGCTAACATGACAGCTTTCCTCGTCCATGTCCGTTAACTCGGAGGCGCCGCGAGTCGCAGTTTCGAGGATCGCCGGAGCAAACCGATCGGTTTGGAGGCGTGGTGATGGGGATCGCGGCCGGAAGCATCGGTGCTGTTCCGGCCGGCACGAGGAGCAAGCGATGGTCGACCTGCACATCCAGCACCGAACTCTCTACCGATTTCGGCACCCCGTGACACTCGGGGCGCATCGGCTGATGCTGCGACCGCGCGAAAACCGCGACGTGCGCTTGGTGTCCAGCAACATCACTTTGACGCCCTGAGCCACGCTGAGCTGGGCCAACGACGTGTTCGGCAATGCCGTGGCAACGGCCACGTTCGGCCAGCCATCGGATACGCTCGTGATCGAGAGCGTCGCGCAGGTCGTTCTTTCGGCTGCAGCCTACCCGGTCTTTCCGATCGCTGCTTCCGCCATCTCCTATCCCTTTCGCTACTCCGACGACGAGTGGGGCGACCTCGGCCTCCTGACGGTTCAGCAATACCCTGACGATGGAGGGCTGAGAGCCTGGGCGCAGGGCTTCGTCGCGGGGAACCCGACGGATACCCTGTCGCTGCTGCAGGATCCGAGTGCCGGTGTTGCCCGGTGCGTTGCCTACCAAGCCCGCGAGGACGAAGGCACGCAGTCGCCGAGCCAAAGCCTGTCCTTCGCACAAGGGTCCTGCCGAGATCTCGCGACCCTGTTCGTCGAAGCCGTGCGCAGCCTCGGCTTCGGGACCCGGATCGTCTCCGGTTGCCTCTATCACCCGACCCAGACCCTGGTAGGCTCGGCGAATGCCGGCTCGACGCACGCGTGGGGCGAGGTCTACGTGCCAGGCGCGGGCTGGATCACGTTCGACCCAACCACAGCATGGGCGGCGCGAACCTGATCCCGGTCGCCGTCGCCCGCGACATCCGGCAGGCCATGCCGGTGGCCGGCAGCCTTCTTGGCGCAACGAACGCCTTCCAGAACATGAGCGTCGAGGTCAGCGTCGCCTCGTGATGAGCGATCCTGCTGGCGGAGGTAATTACCCAGGGGGGTCCGGCCCGGTGTCGGAGCCGGCTGAGCTTATCTGCGATGAGGTGGGCGGCGCGGGGCACGATCGGGCGCCGATGGTCTTGAGGAGGGTGGCGAAGGTGCCGGCCCCCGAGAGGCGAGCGGTGTCGACGACCGTGCGCACGTCCGCCTCGCCTGCGGCCGCCCACATAGCACGGTAGCCGTTCGTCACCTTGCGTTGCACCACTGCCGGGCGCAGAGCGCGCTCACACCCGTTGTTGGTGACCGCCACGCACCCGGGATGGTCGAGGAAGACCAGGAGTTGATCACGGGCCCTGCCGATCTTGGCTTGCAGAGCGCGGCTCAGGTCGCAACGGCTCGGGGCGGACAGGATCTCCGACAGCTGCCGCTCCAGTGCCCGGCGCTTGGCCGAGAGCGTCGAGGCCGCCAAGTCGATGACGCGCTCGGCCAGGCTGAACACGGACCCGAGCCACAACTGCAGGCGCAGCGGCACCGGATCTTCGCTGACCTCGACCGCGTAGGCGACGTCGCGCCAGACGCGCCAGGCAGGTCTGGTGCCGCGCGCCGTGGCCCCCCTGCTGGGCGGTGTAGCGGTCCGACAGCCACACCGCGGGCCGGTGCCCGTCCATCATCGCGTGCACCACCGCGGCGGCGCGCGTCGGGGCGGCGTGATGAACGACCGCCTCGTCCGAGCGGAAGACCCAATGGTACGCGTTGCTGCCTTCGATGCGTACGCCGGTCTCGTCCGAGGCGACCACCGCGGCCCGGCGCAGTGCCGAGACCGCCGCCTCGCGACCAACGCGGAACTGCCCCTGGGCCCGCCGCAGCAGGTTCATCAGCCCGCCCTGGCTCAGGGTCAGCCCGAACAGGTCGCCCAGCGCGGCTTGCAGGCGCTCGTAGGACAGAGCCTGGAAGGTCTTCAGGTACACCGCCACCGCGTGCAGCCGCGGACCGAACGGTGTGCCGCACGCCTCCCGCGGCACCGGAGCGACGACGCGGGTGCCACATGAGGGGCAATGCACCGCGAGCCGCTGATGCCGGGTGACGAACGGCGTCACCGCGGGCAACTCGATCTGCTCGCACACGCTGACGATCTCGGCGGGCAGGTCGGCCGCCAGGGTACCGCCGCAGCAGGGGCACTGACCTGGGCGGTGGGCGACGACCTCGTCAGGATCGGGACTGAGCGCGCGGCTATGCCCCTCGTGACCCGGCTTGGCGCCGCCAGGCTTGGCCTGCTCGCGCCGCTCCTTGCGATCCGTGGAGGGCGGCTTGGAGGAGGTGCGCGAGGTCTTCTCCGGCCGCTGCAGGCGCAGCACCAGTTCGATCAACTCCTCTTTGCTCAGACGTTCCAAATCGTGGCGGCCCATCTCCCGAGGGAATCAGCCAAAGCGGCTCCGGGCAAGAGGCGCCGCGAGCGCCCCCATCGGCTCCTCGCCGGCGTCACGCCGCGACCGAGCGCACCCCCTGGGTAATTGCTGGCGGAGATGGTCCGCTCCAGCATCAGGCCGAGTTGCCCCCGAGCGGTCCGGCCATGCTATTGGTGAGGGGGATGTTGTGCCTGTGCGGTGAGCCTTTGAGGCCGGGCGTGTCGCAAAGGTTTTGGCCGTAGAGAATTATGCTCCCGGCAGAGGCGCACCCCGGTCCGACGGGGCGATATCAGGCCCGTCAAACCAGTTCACTGACCTCGTCGGAGTGGGTGAGCAGGCGGCGAGCAGGCATTGTAATTCTCTGTTCGGA
This sequence comes from Methylobacterium sp. CB376, assembly GCF_029714205.1. Classification (NCBI taxonomy): domain Bacteria; kingdom Pseudomonadati; phylum Pseudomonadota; class Alphaproteobacteria; order Hyphomicrobiales; family Methylobacteriaceae; genus Methylobacterium; species Methylobacterium sp. CB376. Next base: position 2,158,598 of record NZ_CP121648.1, read on the forward strand.
GGAGATTTTTCGGCCGTTAAACATTTGCGACACGCCCCGGCACGACCCACCCTCTCGTGATCGATAGCTTCGAGGGCGACATGCTAAAGCTAGTGTACCGTAAGCGAGCTGATCTCGTACTCGCGGCTGTAATGACTCATCAGCTCGACCACGGTTTGAGCGAACGCGCGGCTTTCGTCCGCTGAATTGGTTGCTGTCTGAATGGAGAAGCCCGGAAAAACATTGCCAGCCGCGACTGGATTAAATCGGAGTGCAATCAGATTTTCGCCTCCTGGGCGACCCTGGATCTGTATCAAGATCATTCGCGCGACTTGCGCCCACGTCTTCCGCTCACGCTGCATCGAAGGCGCCTCCGGCCAAGAACGGAGTGTGCGCCAGAAGCAGTCCTCTGTCCCCCACATTCGGGGAGGGCCGATGGCCGGCTATTACCGCCGGGGAGATCGAGGACGGGCTCCACATTGCCATCGCCACAGCAGCGTGCGCGGTAGGAGCGGATCGCCACGGCCGGATGAGCGTGCCTGCCCTACGTTCCGACCTTACTGACCTCCTGCTCAACGGCATCGACCGCCGCCCGAATGCGCGAGGCCTGCCGCGGTACGCCGTGCGTCGACCTCTACGGCATCGCTGTGCCAGGGTGAGGCCGCTGGCCTTCATTATCCGAAGCCGTCCATGATGAAACCTTCTTCAGATCTCAAACCGGCTTTAGATTGATCAGCTTTCGACCAATATTGTATAGTCTATTACTATCTTCGTGCGCACATCTCAAAAAATTTGCCAACTTGTGATTATCTCGCTGCCCTAATTTGAACGCTTCATTAGCCGAGCTGATGGCTTTAGCGTCTCCTTTGCTGAACGCTTCCTTCAATTCAGCTCGCCCCTTCACATCATTCCCTTTATTCAGGCTCCAATCCAAGTCTTCTTTAACTGCCTTCCAATTCGCAGACATCTGATCCTCCCGCACCTGGTTTGGGCAGATTACAGCATATGATCCTTCTTCATTCCCTCGAGTTTAAGCGTGTGATCGGGTTCCCTCGGGCGGTGCGCCCCTGACCCGGGCCCGCACCTGTTCTGTCCCGAATGGAGGCTGTCGGACGTTGGGGCGCGAGCCTGCTGCGATCAAGACTAACCTCCCGGGGAGGCGCTTCGCGCGACAAGGACCGTCCCGCGCCGCGCCCTGCTGCTCGGTTGCTGGTTGTACAGCATCCTCACCTGACTCTTTGTCCGCAGGATGGACGTGATCACTGCGATTGCGCTTTCAGGGTGCCTCGCGCCTGCTCGATCGCGTCCTCAACGGCGATATGTCGGTCCTCGGCCTCGCCGCTGACGGCGAGGGAGGCGCAGCGTTCCGCTAACTCGTCCTAAAGATCGTCAAGGGCGAGAACTTGCGCCTGCAGGTCTGGCAGGCCGGCCAGATAGGCGAGGATGCTTCCTGCTGCCGTACCGGCCTGCTCCACCTGCCCGCTCTGAACGAATTCAAGCAGCAGGCTTGGACATTCGGAATGAGGCTTCATTCGCACCGACCTTGACTGGTCTCCGCTCGTGGCCAGCTTTGACGCTGGTTTGCTCCGCCGCACGCGCGACGGCTTTGATGACCTGATCGGGCGCCAGGTGATGGATCATGTGCCCCATTCCCGGAACGACGATGAGTTCGCTGTCAGGCAACTCCCGATGCAGCCGCTCGGACTGCCGGCCAACATCCGCGATCTGATCGTCCGCACCCGTCACGATCACCACCGGCAGCATCAGGTCGCGGTAGTGCTCCTGAAGCCCCACCGTGACGGGCGTCATCAGCGCCGCATCTTCGGCCGCAGCTCGGAGCTGAGAGGGGCGTAGCATCAGCTCCTTCGGCATCTGCTCGTCAAAGCGCTCCGGCACCGCGGCAGGCGCGAACATGGCCTTGAACAACCCCGGCAGGATGAGCCGGGAGACGACCGGTGACACCGTGTAGCGCATGACGTCGCCAACCACCGGGATCGCCGGCGGCGAGAACAGAACCACATCGGCCCGCAGCGTTGGATAATAGTAGCCCGAGGCGAGCACGAGGCTGCGTACGAGGTGCGGGGCCTGCAGCGCGAGGGCGACGGCGACCAAGCTGCCCCACGAATGACCGAGCACCACTGCCTGCGACACGCCGAGACGCTTCAGCGCCTTCTGGAACAAGGTCGCGTGTGCCCTCGGCGTCCAGAGAGCCCGCGGCCGCGCGCTGTAGCCGTAGCCGGGACGGTCGATAATGATGACGCGGTGGCGCGTGGCGAGATCCTCGACGATGCCGCTGACCAGGAAGTCCTGGATCATGGTGCCGTTGCCGTGGATGAGCACCAGGGGGTCGCCCTGCCCGCGTTCGACGTAGTGCAGGCGCACGCCATCGACGGTCATGAAGCGGCCGATGGGCGGGTGACGGCGCTCGGCCTCACGGGCTTTCGCGACAGTGTACAATGCCGACGCGCCGAGGGCTGCTGCGGACCCGATCAAGGCGGGTGCCAGCCAGGTCCGGCGGTCGATGTCCGGCTTCGTGGCGTCAGTGCGGTCGTCGTGCATGCATCCTCGCTTGGTCCAGGCCGGATCAAGCTGATGCTGTGCGGTTTGTTCCGCCGAGATGACACAGCGCAATCCAGCACGGTCGAGCATGGACGTGTCCGACTAGAGGCAACTGTCTATATAATTGAGGAACGTCTGATCAGACTCTCAGCTTTTTTAATTGGTTTACAACAGGCTGATCCTGCTTGCTGTCGCGTTCAGCCTTGAGTTCACCTGTCCTGACGCCACGCCGATCAGGTGATGGCGTCCGGTTCGGCACCCTCGACGCAATCACCACCGCTGGCTCGGGCTGCTGACGCTGACCGAGGCCGGGCGGGCCGCGGTTGGAGTTGCCGCATGACCCGCCCCCTCGCGATTGACAGCCTCGCGAACCATCAACGATCTTCAGTGAAGCATGAAGGTTCGCATCTCGTAGATGCGAAAAAGCTGCCAGATCATCTCGGCAACTGTCTGCACCATATTGAAATGCTCTTCTTCGCTACCCCCCTTAAAATCGAGGGCAAAGCCCGGGCTATCCTTCCCGCCTGGTGAAGGAGTGAACCGAAACCCGACAACGCACGCCCCACCGGGGCTGCTGCGGGCTTCCGCCAGGATGAGGGCTTCGATCTGAGCTCGGGACCTCGGCAACCGTTGCATGACGGGCTTTCCGACGGGAGCCAGGGTGTGCGCCTCCTTCGCAGAGGCGTCCCCCACATAGGTGAATCAGCAACATCGGCGACCTGTAAGGAGACAGCGCGACAAGCTGCCGACGTCCTTGTGATCGACGGCCTCGCGGGCGGACCGCGGACCCTAACGCAGCGTGAACGACGTGACGTCGTACTCACGGCTGTAGTACCTCATCAGCTCGACGGCGAACCGTGCGAAGACGCGACTTCCGTTCACGGAGGCGGTCGCCGTTCCTGTAGAAAATCCCGGGGACGCCTTACTCTCGGCATCACGGTCAAACCGGAGGAAGATCAGGTTTTCGCCGCCCGGGTGACCCCGGATCTGGTTCACGATCAGTTGCGCGACCTGCGCCCAGGTCTTCCGCTCACGCTTCTTCGAGACGCCCCCGACCAACGTCCCACCCTAGGCAGGAAGCAGACCGGCGTCTTTTACGTGGGAGGCGGAGCGAGCCGATGACCGCGGAATGATTTCAGCCTGGACGACGCGGCTGAGAGCTGTGGTTCGGGCTGAGAGCTATGGTTCGCGCGCGAGCCTCATGGGCGGACCGCCGCGGCGCGTAGACCACCCGGACTTCTGCAGCTTCAGCCAACTCGGCTTGCAGCAGGTTGGTCCGCTCGTGGTGGGGGATGGGGTCGTGTCCCCAGGCGTGGTGTAGCTTCGGCGTGGTCACCCCGATCACCGACTGGGGCCGGGACGATCAGGCTGCCAGGGTGGGCAGGCTGACGAGGGGATCATCGCCGATGGGGGCGATGCTTTCCAGGGTGATGGAGCGGGCGCGCTGGACGGCCCACTCGTCGTTCTGTTCGAGCAGGATCGCGCCAACAAGGCGCGTGATCGCGGCTTCGTTGGGGAAGATGCCGACCACCTCGGTGCGCCGCTTGATCTCGCCGTTGAGGCGCTCCAGCGGGTTCGTGGAGTGCAGCTTGACCCGATGCTGGGCGGGAAAGCCCATGTAGGCCAGCACGTCCGGTTCGGCCGCGTCCATCAGGGCGGCGAGTTTAGGGACCTTGGGCCGGAGTTGATCGGCCACGCGCCGCCACTGCTGACGGGCGGCCTCCGCGTCGTCCTGGGCGAAGGCGGTGGCGATGAAGGCCGACACGACGCGCCGCCCGCTGCGGCCGGCGTGGGCCAGCACGGTCCTCATGAAGGGGACGCGGCACCTCTGCCAGGTGGCATTCATCACCTTGGCAACCGAGGCCTTGATGCCCTCGTGCGCGTCCGAGATCACAAGCCTCACGCCGCGCAGACCGCGCCGGGCGAGTTTCCGGAGGAAGTCGGTCCAGAAGGTCTCGGCCTCGGAGGGGCCAACGTCCATGCCGAGCACTTCTCTGCGCCCGTCGCTGTTCACGCCCACCGCCACGATCACCGCCACCGAGACGATACGACCGTCCTGGCGCACCTTCACGGAGGTCGCGTCGATCCAGAGAGACGGCCACTCGCCTTCGATCGGCCGGTCAAGGAACGCGCCCACGCGCTCGTCGATCTCCTGGCAGAGCCGCGAGACTTGGCTCTTGGACACGCCGGTGCCGCCCATGGCTTGAACGAGATCATCGACCGAGCGGGTCGAGATGCCCTGGATGTACGCCTCCTGGATCACGGCGGTGAGTGCCTTCTCGGCCATGCGGCGCGGCTCCAGGAAAGCCGGGAAGTACGAGCCCTTGCGCAGCTTGGGGATGCGCAGCTCGACCGTGCCCGCCCGCGTCTGCCAGTCCCGGTCACGATAGCCGTTGCGCTGGACCAGCCGCTCGGCGCTCTTCTCGCCGTGGGCCGCCCCGGTCAGGCCGCCTACCTCCAGCTCCATCAGCCGCTCGGCCGCAAAGCCGATCATCTCGCGCAGCAGGTCCGCGTCGGCGCTCTTCTCCAGCAGCCCGCGCAGGCTCATCATCTCGTCGGTCATCGGAGGTCTCTCGGGTTCGCGGTTGGTGCCAGCAACCCGACCCTACCCGGCAACCGCCGATGACCACCCCGCGAGAGATCCCGCCTGCTTCAGCGCTGTGATGGGCGCGCAGGCGGGCTCTCTCGCTCCCGGCGAGCTACACCACCAGTAGGGACACGACCGGTCTGCTGCCCTTCAGGTTTTCAGGACCAGGCAGGCACCACCGGCTGTGCGGATCTTCCCGCAGAGTGCGGTCGCTTCCGCTTGGCTCTGGGCCGGAATGCGGACCCGGTAGAACGCCCCGCCGCCCCGGCTCAGCAGGCGCGTCCCGATGATCATCGGGCGAGCCTCCCCGATCACCTTGGCATAGGCGGAACGCGTGCGCACAAAGCTCTCGAGGGCCTGCTCCTTGGAGAAGTTGCCGGCCAGCTGAACGCCCCAGGGTCCCCACGGCGGCGGAGCTGGCGGGACGACAATGGGCTCAAGAGCAAGGGGCGAGGCACGTTCGGGGCGTGACGGGACACGCAGCCCCGCGGTGACTTGTGCGCAGCTCGGACCCGTCTCCGCTCCCCGCCCGGCTGCCGCCAGAGCGGCTGAGGGGGCGGCGCGCTTCGCCCCGCCAGTCTCCGCTGCCTTGCCCACCGCGCGAGTGTTGCCCGCGTCCCCGGGAGAGGTCGCACCAGATATCTCACCGGTGAGCGTATCGGGTCTCGCCATTGCCGGGGCACGCCACTCCTCCACTGCTCTGCCCGTGACCGCGTGGACGTAGGCCCGCGTCTCGGCGGGGAGGCTGCCCGAGCCAGCAAGCCAATTGGCCACACGGGTTGGGCCGCCGTTGTAGGCGGCGGCAGCAAGGCCAAGGTTGCCGAACCGCTTGCGCAGATCGGCCAGGAGATGCGCCGCGTGCGGGATGGCCTGCTCCGGGTCAAAGGGGTCAGAGAGGCCGCGCTCGCGCGAGGTGCCGGGCATGAACTGGGCCACACCCTGCGCGCCCGCTGAACTAGTGGCGCTGGTCCGGAAGCCGCTCTCCCTCCAGATCAGGCGGGTGAGAAAGGGCACCGGCAGCCCTCTGGCTCTGGCGGAGCTCTCGATGAGACGGCAGAGCGCCTGCCCGACCGTCTCCATCGTGGCCGTACTCGGAGCGGATCGCACTGGTGCGGCGGCCAGCGACGCCCCGATCACGCCGGTCAGGAGTACGCGCGCAAGCTTCTCGATCACGCAGCCGGTTCTAGCTGCTGAAGGCCGGAGTTCAACATCGGACCAATGCCCGAGGCGATGCGATACCTGGCTCCTACGATCATCGGAACACCGGAGGAGGGCGGCTGCCCCTGGATCATGCTTGTCTGCTCACATGGGAGTAGAGCTGAACAGTTGGCCGGAGTACCGGACGGAGCACCGCTCCGCCCGAGATCGGCGTCGTTGATCCCCACCTCGACGGCCCAGCACGGGTCAGAACCGGCCGTGATCAACTCGCCGAAGCTGATCGTCAGAAGGCGCACCGACGCCCGTGGTGCGGCCGTGACTACAACCACCCGAACTTGCGGAAGCGCTGGTAGAGCACCCCGCACACCAGTACGATCGCGCAGAGCACGATGAAGTAGCCGTATTGCAGCTCCAGCTCTGGCATGTTCTTGAAGTTCATGCCGTAGATGCCCGCCACGGCGGTCGGTACTGCCAGGATGGCAGCCCAAGCGGCGAGGCGCCGCGCGATGTGGGTCTGCTGCGTCTGGCCGATCATCAGGCTCGCCTCGAAGGCGAAGGCCAGCACCTCGCGCAGGCCGTCGATCTCCTCCTGCACGCGCCGGATGTGGTCGGACACGTCGCGGAAGAGCACCTGCATGTGGGCGTCGATCGCCAGCGTCTCGGCGTGTTCGAGCTTGCGGCAGACTTCCACCAGAGGGACGACGGCATTGCGCAGGCGCAGGAGGTCGCGGCGCAGCATGTAGAGGCGCTCGATCTCCGCCTGCTGCAGCTCGCGGGCGAGCACGACGTCCTCGATCGCCTCGACCTCGTCGTGGATCGTCTGGATCACGGGGCCGTAATCGTCCACGATGTAGTCGAGGATGGCGTAGAGCATGTAGTGCTCGCCCTGAGCGAGCGTGGTCGGGCAGGCTTCGCAGCGCTGGCGCACGGCGGCGTAGGAGGTCGAGGCGCCGTGCCGGACCGTCACCACGTAGCCGCGCCCAAGGAAGACGTGTGTCTCCCCGAAGGCGATGCGGCCCTCGACGAGCTGAGCGGTACGCGCCACCACGAACAGTCCGGTATCGTACTGCTCCGCCTTCGGGCGCTGGTGGGCGTTGCCCGCATCCTCGATCGCGAGAGGATGCAGGTTGAACTGCGCCTGCACCTCTCTCAGGAGCGCGTCGGAGGGCTCGTAGAGCCCGATCCAGACGATGTGGCCGGGCTTGCGCGCCCAGGCCCCGGCTTCCACCACGGTGGTCTCGGCGATGCGGCGGCCTGCCGCATAGACGCCGGCTGCGACGACGCCCGGGGTCGGTGCGGGAGGCGGTGGAGTGGGAGCGAGCATGGCGTGTCCCCCAGACAATTGCCGGCTCGAAGTTGCGCCCGAGCGGTCTCGCGGCGCAACCGGAGTTCGCGAGACGACGGCGCCACCTGCACTCGGTCGCAGGCTGGCCTGTCCAAAAAACGACCGTTTTCCTTACATAGAGGGGATGAGGGTGCCGACGGCCTACTCGCTCGAGAGCACGGGCCGGCAGCTGTCGGCAAACCGTGTCAGGAAAACATCCACGTCTCTGATGCCACCACGGTTGCAGGCGCCTACGCGCGCGTGGGGCACCCACGCTACATGTTGCCACCCCTCGCTGGGAGGCGAAGCGCTCGATCCAGGCGTGGCATCATGGGCACGCGCCGGCGGAAGAGCGGCAACTCAGCTTGACGAACAGAAAGAGAACAAGTATGGCCCCGCTATAGCCCGCTCCCCTATGGAGCCGTGGTCCGGGTGACTAACCAGGTCAGGTCCGGGCGACCGCGCAACAAGCCGGACGGCACCGGCCAGCAAGCGGCCTCCGGGCCGCAGGAGTGGGACTGGGTCGCCCCGACCCCACGGACAGCCGGGTCGCTGATCGATGGCCCCCCGGCTCGCTCCGCGTCAGACCTCCTCGGAGGTGAAGCGGCGAGTAAAGGCCGACCGCCTGACCGCGGCCTCCCCGACAGGGTTTCGTCCATTGCTCCGTGACCGGCTCGTACGGCGGCTCCGGCCCGTCAGGTCTGTCAGGCTTCGCCCCACACAGGCGAAGCCATCCCCTCTCCCCAGCCCACCATCCCATCAGGGATGGACAGATCGACCACTGGCAGAACCGGGTCGCCGGCGCGAACTCGACCGCCGTTCCGCCACTGGCTCCGAATGACGCCGACCCGCCCCCCAGCGCCAGCAAGCTCCAGAACAGGGGGATCTTGCGGCGCCGGAGGAGAGGTAGAGACCACGGATCGAGCCCGACGAAGGGCAGGAACGGGTTGCGGCGGTTGGCGGCGTAGATCTCGATGCGGACGCCTGGACGGACCGTTGCGCCCCGGGCGTGGAAGCCGCACGTGTCGCCCACCACCAGGGTGTTGCCCGGGACCGCGAACTTGACGGGGGCCGAGAGGCCCAGACGGGGCAGCTCCTCCGGGCGGATCCGGAATGCGCCGCCCCCTCCCGCCTTGGTTGGATCACAGGCCTCCACGCTCTTGCGCCGCTCCCAGGCAAGGCGCCGCTTCGAGCGGGTGGCCGAGCCGCGCACATAGGTGAAGGGACCCTCATCCTCCGGCACGTCGTGCAGGAACAGCCACGCCTTCATGGTTGGATGAAACGTGTCCATGTGGAGGTCGAGCTGTGGATCGGCTTGTGAGCCGTCGAGCTGGGAGAAGATCGTCTGGATATAAACCTCCGGCTCCACGTCGAAGCTCGCCACGTAGCGCAGCCGACCCTGGAAGCCGGGCATTTCGAGGAGCCGCCGGCAGGCCGGGAGTTGGCGCAGGGTTGCCAGGGTCAGCGGGACGCGTCGCGTGACGGCGTCTCCCTCGCGAAACTGTCTGGCGGGGAGTGCGACCGAGGTGACCTCCTGCACGAGGTCGGCGAAGTGCCCCGGTTCGAGGAAGTCGCGCACCTCGAGGTAGCCCTGCTCATCGAGCTGCCGCTGGTCCTCCGCGCTCACCAGCGAGGCCAGGCGCCGTCGTCTCCGCGCCGTGAGGGCGGTGGCCGTGTTGACGCGCCAGACGTGCAGCCCGCGGCGGTTCAAGGAAGCACTGCCGAGGATCGGATTGCTTCGGAAAGATTTTGCCCCGGTGAGCACCTGGATGGCGTGGATCGGAGCCAGGAGGAGGCGCGAAACTGTAGCAGCCATGTTCGTCACGAAAGTTGCCCAGTGGCAGGCTTGAGCGCCCAGGGCGGCATAATAATGGCGTGAAGGCGCCGTGAACGTACTAACGATACGATGTTTCAGGCTTGCAACTGACCACATCCCATGTAGATAGATATTAACATACGTCATAAGCCCTACAGCTCAACGATTAACATGTGTCGCGAATTGCAGCCGTAGAGCCTACTCGGCCGGATTAGGGGCTCCGTCGCGATCTCGGCGAGGACGCACCGCTCAAGCTTGCCACGGCGTTCGGCATGATAGGCGGCCTTGGTTGTAGCTCCCGCTCTCAGCAAGGGGGAACGCACTTGGGCAAAATCACCGCAACACTCGTCCAAACGGACGGGTCCGGAGTTTCTCGCGCGGACCGCACTTGGCAGCTGCGTCCATGCGTGAGGTAGGACAATGAACAAGTGTGTACGGACTACTCTGAGTGCCGCCGTGCTCGGAAGCGGGGTGCTCCTGGGCATCGCGTCTGCTCAGGCCATGGGGTATGGCTATGGCGAGTTCGACGCGCCCGAGACCGTCGTAACGCGCCGGACCATCGTCGAGCGGCAGGTTGTTGCCCCACCTCGGCGCGTCGTGCGGGAGGTGATCGTGGAGCGGCCAGTGATCCGCCCCCACCGTGTTGTCCGTAAGGTCGTGGTCGAGCGCCCGGTCGTGTACCGGCCCCGGCGCATCGTTCGCGAGGTCGTGGTCGAGCGGGACGGCTTCTATGGGCCGCGCCGGTTCGGACCACGACCGGTTGGCTACGGCTACGGCCCGGCCTTCGACGCGTACGATTGAGGGCTGGCGCTACACCGAGGCCGGCCCCCGCTGACGGGGCCGGCCGCTCAGTCCTGCGAGGGCGGCGGGCCCTGGGCCGCGAGTTGGGTGTCCTCGCGATCCTGGTCGCGCACCAGCCAGCGCACGGCTCCGAGCGCCAGCGTTGCGGGTTGAGGTGCCGGCCGGAGAAGCGCCCTAATGCGATCTATCCTTCTCGCCACTGCCACGCTCGTGGTGACTTCCCTCCCTGTTGCGGGTCAACCAGCGCAGCGCCTCAGAACAGAGAAGGCCGAGATCATCGTCGAAACCGTCGCGGGCGGTCTCAACCATCCCTGGGGTCTCGCCTTCCTGCCGGATGGACGCATGTTGGTCACCGAAAAGCCGGGGCGCCTGCGCATCGTCTCGGCCGAAGGGGAGATCTCACCTCCGATCGCCAAGACGCCGCAGCCGTCCATTCAGTTTTTGGACGTAGCACTCGATCCCAATTTCTCTGAGAACCAGCTCGTTTACCTTACGTATGTCGAGCCGCGTGGGGGCGGCTTGGCCACGGCGGCAGGACGTGGGCGGCTCAGCACGACCGGTACGACTTTGGAGGGCTTCGAGGTCATCTTTCGGCAGCAGCCGGCCTCGCCGATCGAGGATCACTTCGGATCGCGCCTCGCCTTCACGCCCGACAGCAAGCTCTTCATCTCGACAGGAGACCGTGACGAGCCTGACTCGGCTCAGGATCTCTCCACCCACATGGGCAAGCTCGTCCGCGTCAACCGGGACGGCTCCGTGCCGGCCGACAACCCATTCGTGCATCGTGCAGGAGTTCGGCCAGAGATCTGGTCCTACGGCCATCGAAACATCGAGGGCCTCGCCGTCCAGCCGGGTACAGGCGTCCTCTGGGCGGGGGAGTTCGGGCCGACCGGCGGAGATGAAATCAACATTCCCAAGCCGGGCGGCAACTACGGTTGGCCCTTAGTGAGCTGGGGTGATCACACGGATGGGCGCGTGATCCCGCGGCCGCCGACCCGGCCTGACCTGACGGACGCCATTTATCACTGGACACCATCGGTCTCGTTCTCTGGGATGACGTTCTACACGGGGGCTGCGTTTCCGGCCTGGCATGGAAACCTGCTGCTGGCTGGACTGGCTTCACAGGCCTTGATCCGTCTGACGCTCGCCGGGGCACGTGTCACTGGGGAGGAGCGCATCCCGATGGACGCACGCATCCGGCATGTTGCCCAAGGACGGGATGGCCTTCTCTACCTTCTGACCGACGAGGACCAGGGGCGGATCCTACGTTTCAAGCCGGGCGGCTAAAACTCAGCTTCGACTGTTAGGGTATACCCTCGCGAGCATGCCGCCAGTACATGGCCGTGCCCGCAAGACGGTGGCCCGGCTAGCCTGAAGACCGGCCGTCCATCGCACCGCCTCTGGCCAGGAACGATCATCGGCGCGATGGAGACGGTCGGGGAATGCTGACCGTATCGCATCCTGTCATCGAGCACCCCGTCCTCCGGCTTGGGCCGGAGACCCCGTACTCTCAGCGGCCCGCCACGCCAGCTGCCTGCAATCCGGATGATTTCATCACCATTTCCCTTCCATGGTCCGCCGATCAGTTCGGGCGCAGACGGCTGAGAGACTGAGCGTGCTGTTGCCCCACATGGGAGCGGAGCCGTGTCTTAGTAGTGCATGCAGCGCAGCGGGATTAACCTGATCCTCCCCTGATTTCGCGGACACGGGGAGTTTAGCTCGCGGTCCGTTCGGCTTGCTCGGGCGTGAGATAACCGAGTGCCGAGTGGATGCGCTGCCGATTGTAGTAGCCCTCGATGTAAGCGAACAGGTCGCGGCGCGCCTCATCCCGGGTCGCCCATCGTCGCTGATGGACGAGCTCGACCTTGAGGGTGTGGAAGAAGCTCTCCATCGGGGCATTACCGTAGCAGCAGGCCGTCCGGCTCATGGACGGCCTGGCCGCCATGCCGGCGAGCTGCCTCCGGTAGGCCTCGGCCGCGTAGTGGGTGGATTCAAGTGGTCGTCGCAACGGCTTGGCGGAGGGCGGTTGTGATGGCAGGTCGGCGGCGTTCGGATCGGGCACTTCGCGAGAAGCTGCGGTCACCGGGTCGTCCCGGGGTCGGTCTGCGCGAGACGCGGCGGGGGTTCTGGGCGTTCCTCGCGCAGGGTCTCTCCAGCGAGGTCGCAGCGATGAAGCTCGGGATCTCGCCACCGGTCGGCTCGCGGTGGTTCCGGACAGCAGGCGGAATGGCACCTTCCCACCTGTCACCATCATCCAAGTCGCCTTCTGCGCGCTACCTGTCGTTGGCTGAGCGGGAGGAGATCGCGATCCTACAAGCGCAAGGTCACGGGGTCCGGGACGTCGCTCGGCGTCTGGGACGGGCGGCGTCGACCATCTCGCGGGAATTGCGCCGCAATGCGGCGACCCGCAGTGGCGGCCTGGACTATCGCGCCACGACCGCGCAGTGGCACGCTGAACGCGCGGCACGCCGGCCCAAGCCAGCAAAACTGGCGGGGAACGCAGCGCTGCGGACGTACGTGCAGGAGCGGCTCGCCGGAACTGTCGCGACACCGGGCGGGAGCGCTCTGCCTGGCCCTAGCGTTGCCTGGAAGGGACGGCGGCACGGGCGACGCCAGAGCCGGCGATGGGGTCGATCCTGGAGTCCGCAGCAGATCGCCGAGCGCCTACGGCTCGACTTTCCGGGCGATACACGATGCGCATCAGTCACGAGGCGATCTATCAGGCGCTCTACATCCAGGGCCGGGGCGCGCTGAAGCGTGAGCTGACCGCGTGTCTTCGCACAGGACGGGCTTTGCGTGTGCCGCGGGCCCGCAGCCTGGGCCGAGGCAGGTCGTTCGTCACCCCCGAGGTGCTCATCAGCGAGCGTCCGCCCGAGGTGGAGGACCGCGCGGTGCCGGGGCACTGGGAAGGAGATCTGATCCTGGGTCTGAAGAGTTCGGCGATCGGGACCCTGGTCGAGCGCACGACGCGCTTTACGATGCTGCTGCATCTTCCGCCGATGGACGGCCATGGGGTGACACCGCGTGCGAAGAACGGCCCGGCGCTGGCGGGGCACGGGGCCCAGGCGGTGCGCGAGGCGATCGCCGGCACGATCGCGCGCTTGCCCGAGCAGCTGCGGCGCTCGTTGACCTGGGACCAGGGTACCGAGATGGCCGAGCACGCGCGCTTGCGGATCGACGCGGGTCTGCAGGTCTACTTCTGCGATCCACGCTCACCCTGGCAGCGGGGGACGAACGAGAATACGAACGGGTTACTGCGACAGTACTTCCCGAAAGGAACGGATCTGAGCGCCCACAGCGCGAACGATCTTGCTGCTGTGGCCGCAGCCCTCAACAGCAGACCGCGCAAGACGCTGAACTGGAAGACGCCGGCAGAGGCGCTCGACGCTGTGCTGGCTGCCGTGCAAGATGGTGTTGCGACGACCGCTTGAACCCAAGCTGGCTGCCGTGATCCGAGTGGCAGATAAGCCCGGCGGCCGGTCGCTGCCGCTGGGCGGCCATCATCAGCGCAGCCACGCTCAGCTCGGTGCGCATATGATCGCGCATCGACCAGCCGACGATCTTGCGCGTGGCCAGATCGAGGACGGCAGCCAAGTAGAGCCAGCCCTCGCCGGTCGGCAGGTAGGTGATGTCGGCCAGCCAAACCGTGTTCGGCCGCGCGGCCGAGAAGTCCTGCCTCAGGAGGTTCCGGGCGATGGGGAGATCGTGACGGCTGTCGGTCGTGCAGGGCCGGAACCGACGCCCCGCCAGGGCACGGATGCCGTGCCGGCGCATGAGACGCTCCACCCGCCCGCGGCTGGCTGAACGGCCCTCGGCCCGCAGGGCGGCATGCACGCGTGGGGCACCATAGCGCCGGTGGTGGGCGGCATGGATGCGCCGGACATCGTCCAGGAGCTGGCGGTTGGAGGCCGAGCGGGCGCTCTCAGGCCGTGACCGCCACCCGTAAAAGCCGCTGGGGGAGACGTCGAGCACGCGGCACATGAGACGCACCGGCCAGGTCCGCGCATGCTGCTCGATGAAGGCGTAGGTCACGTGGGCATCTCCGCGAAGATGCCGATGGCTTTTTTTAGGACGTCGCGCTCCATGCGCGTGCGGTCGAGCTCACGCCGCAGACGGGCAATCTCGGCGGCCTGATCGGACGGCGAGGCGATCGGGCTTGATGGCAAGGCCCCGGTCGATCCTGCCGGCCGCGGTCGGGGCGGTGCCCCGTTCAGCGTTGCACGCCACTGCCGCAACATCGAGGGCTGGATCCCGAGCTCGGCCGCGATCTGCATCTGCGGCCGGCCGCTGCTCTCCAGCAGGGCGACCGCTTCGCGTTTGAACTCGGGCGTGAACTCCCGTCTCGTCTTCGCCATCCGACACCTTCCCCGCTCCGCCAGAGCGTATCAGAGGTGTCCGTGAAACCGAGGGAGGATCATTTGGTCGCTACACCTATCCAGCCCCTCGCGGGCTTGAGACCCCTTCAGGCGCCAACCTGAAGGGGTCTTGCTTTGTGGTGTCGTGCTGCTGCGGCAGGTTTCTCCTGCTGTTGCAGCCCGAGAGTTCTCCGCCCCGACGATGATGCGCTCACAGGTTCACGTGAACCTGTGACGCTGCGCGAAAAAGCACTTTCGTGGCGCAGAGCGCGGAACGTGTCGCGCACGGAGCGCAAACGATGCGCGAACATGAGCCGAAAGTGCTTTTTCGTAATGAGAGGGTCGGGGGTTCGAATCCCTCTTGCGGCACCACCACTTAGCTCAGATTTCGGGTCTCACCCATTTCGCAGCGCTCCCCGAGCGCTCCCCGCATGCAGAGCCGTGCTCATCCACAGGAGGGTGAGGGGAGCGCTGCAGGATCCCCGGCGGCTGACGTCGCGCCTGCCGCTCGCACTGCCGCCGTGCCCGACCGTCATGCCCGCTCCGTGGCTGACGCCGCAGCATCCGCCGCGCTCACGCCTGCCGTCATGCCCGAGCCCTGCCTTGACCTGCGTGGCTGACAGGCAGGGAGGCATCGCCGAGCCTCCCCCGGGTCTCGTCGGGTCCCTCGGGGCGCCCGCCAAGGCAGGTGGGCTGTCCCGCTGCACGCCATGCCCAGGGCGCGCATCCTGTGGGTCGGGCAGTGGGGCCGCCCGACAGCCGCCTACAATCCTACTGCATGACCGCAGCGCTGCCCGCATGCCTCGGCCTCGCGCCCGCCGAGAGCCTGCCTCGCGGTTCAAATCTGACGCTTGATACCCGCCGTGAGGGGCCGCTCGCGACCGATGCTGTTGAAGAACTCAGCGATGATGCTTGCAGCGTCGCCCTATGACTCACCGTGAGGAAGGCTCTTCTCTTTTGTCGCACGGCGCTCGGATTTAAATCGGCGCGCGCGACCCCGCGCGGAAGATTTTTCTTCGGGCGTCATGGTGTGGAGTACCGCGTCGGCTGCGTCCCGAGTTTCTCCATGACCCTGGAAAGCATCGCCCCAATCGGCGATGATCCCCTCGTCAGCCTGCCCACCCTGGCAGCCTGATCGATCCGGCCCCGGCCGGTGATCGGGGTGGCCACGCCCAAGCTACACCACGCCAGGGGACACGATCGGCTATAATGCCTCCGGCCTCAATCCATCTCAGACCTCTGTCTCGAGGCGCGCGTCAAGAAAATTGGCAGCGGCAAGGACGAAGTACGCGAGCGCAGATTTCAAAGTGGATTCGTGGTCGCGGGCGAGCGTGCGGCAGTGTCCGATCAAACAGAGTATTTGCCCTCTCATCCAACGCCGCTGTTGCGCGGCAAGGCCCACCCGCCCCTCATTCGGCATGATGAGCTCTGTGCTCAGTCCCGTGCTGCGCCTCTCGATCGACGGTACGTTCATTCGAAGTATTCGACGCCATCTACACGCCAATACATGCAGCCGATAAAACTGGATAATGCGATTTGTCTGCAAGTCAGTAAAGCTGCAGCCTCAGGAGTCCCCTAGTGTGGTTGAGCCCTGATGAAGGAGGACCCGACCTAAGCGTCCGGGTCCCGACGATCGCGTTCCAGTTTCCTGATCTTGCCGCGGGCCTGAATTTGCATCAGAGCGGGATGCCCGGCTTCGTGTTCAAGGGCTCTCTCATCCGCGTGACACGATGCAGGCCGTCCTCAACGCAGCCCTTCCGATCTTCGCCCTTATCCTGACGGGCTTCCTGTGCGGCCGCACCGCCCTGTTCGGGCCGGCCGCGACCGACAGCCTGAACCGGTTCGCGATCTATCTCGCGCTTCCGGCCCTGATATTCGGCGCCATGGCGAAGATCACCCCCGAGCAGGTCGCTCAGGTCGGGTTCTCCGTGGCCTTCCTGGGCGGGATCGTAGCGGCCTTCGCCGCGGCCTACATCCTTGGGATCCTTAGGGGCGCGGGCATGGCCCAGGCCTGCATCGAGGGCCTGGATGCCGGCTACAGCAACGTCGGCTTCATGGGCATCCCGCTCTGCCTGCTGGTCTTCGGGTCGGCAAGCCTGCCGGCGGCGGTGATCGCGACGCTCTTCACCGCCTGCGTGCTGTTCCTGTTCGCGGTCGTGCTGATCGAACTCGACCTTCAGAAGGGCGCCGGCCGGGCCGGCACGGCGCGCAAGGTCGTACTCGCGCTCGTGCGCAATCCTCTGTTGATCGCGCCTCTCGCCGGCCTCGCGGTTGGTCTCACGGGGGTAAGCGTCCCGGCGCCGGTCGAACGCTTCGCCTCGCTCCTCGGCGGGGCGGCCTCGCCCTGCGCGCTCATCTGCATTGGGCTGTTCCTGGCCCAGGAGCGGGTCGTGCTCGCCGACGTCCGACCGATCGCCGCCCTCGTCGGTTTGAAGCTTCTGCTGCAACCCGCCGTCACAGCGCTCCTGGTCTTCCACGTGTTCGAGATGCCTTCGCTCTGGGCCCGCGCCGCCGTGCTACTCAGTGCGCTGCCGATCGGATCGGGGCCCTTCACGCTGGCCAAGCTCTACGGGCTGGAGGCAGGCGTGACCTCCGGCGCGATCCTGCTGTCGCACATCGCCTCGGTGCTCACGGTCTCGCTGCTCGTGGCATGGCTCGCCTGAGACGGCACCTCAGCGACGCACGCGGCGGCTGCGGGCCTCGGCGGCCGCGGCATCCTCTTGCGCCTGCAGGCGGGCGACGAACACCGTGGCGGCGCGCGATGTGCTGCTGCGAGAGCCGGTCCGCCCGCTCCCCGTCGCAGCTGAACCAGGCGGCGCTCAAGGAGCGCGATGACATCGCCAAGGCCAACGTCGACCTGCAGAAGGGGCTGGAATGAAAAGCCCTCGTCTTCAACACCGTAGACCCGGCAGCCTTCCAGGCGGCCCTGAAGAGCACGAAATTCTACAGCCAGTGGCGCGAGAAGTTCGGTGCCGACGCCTGGGCGCTGGTGCAGAAATACGCTGGCGACATCGGCTGAGCTCGGCACGCGGGGTCGCCGTCCGGCACGGACCTGCGCCGCGCGGCGACCGGCGCTATCCCACGCGGGCGCCCGCATGGGCCCCGACCTCGACACCCGGGAGGACGAGCATGGGTCAGCCCGCGCGCACCGTCGTGGACCTCAATGCGGACGCGCATTCCTGCGCGGCCTGGATCGCGCGATTCCTCGAGGCGCGCGGGGTCGCACGGATCTACGGCCTCCAGGGTGGCCACATCCAACCGATCTGGGACCACGCCGCCCGGCTCGGCATCCGCATCGTCGACGTGCGCGACGAGGGCGCGGCCGTGCACATGGCCCACGCCCACGCCGAACTCACCGGCGAACTCGGCGTCTGCATGGCGACGGCGGGACCCGGCGTCACCAACTGCGTCACCGGCATCGCCAACGCGGCGCTGGCGCGGGTGCCGGTGCTGCTGATCGGCGGCTGCACCTCGCGGCCACAGGCCAATCTCGGGCCGCTGCAGGACATTCCCCGCGTCGACATCCTGCGCCCGGTGACGCGCCAGGCGCGCCCGGCGCGCGTCGGGGCGGCGTGATGAACGACCGCCTCGTCCGAGCGGAAGACCCCGTGATACGCGTTGCTGCCCTCGATGCGCATGCCGGTCTCGTCCGAGGCCACCACCTCAGCTCGGCGCAGCGCCGAGACCGCAGCCTCACGGCCCTCCACGAACCGGCCCTGCGCCCGCCGCGAGCCCGTTCATCAGCCCACCCTGGCTCAGGGTCAGCCCGAACAGGTCAGCCAGCGCGGCTTGCAGGCGCTCGGAGGACAGAGCCTGGAAGGTCTTCAGGGAGGTCGCCACCGCGTGCAACCGCGGGCCGAACGGCGTGCCGGCCGCCACTTGCGGCACCGGGGCAACGACCCGAGTTCCGCAGGACGGCCAGCGCACGGCGAGCCGCTGATCCTGAGTGACGAGCGGCGTCACCTCCGGAAGGTCGATCTACCCTCCGTTCTGCCTCGCCACCGCACGATGGCGAGCCGCGGGAAGAGGCTCGCACGCGCGTCCGCCACCTGCGGCGGCTGTCCAGAAGCTATTCCGGCAGCGGCCTGCCGGTGGTCTCGGGCATGAACCAGGGCACGATCAGCCCGAGCACGTAGACGCTGCTCATGATCAGCGCCGCCCGCGCCACGCCGCCGAACGAGGTGACGATCTGGCCGGCGATGATCGGGAAGATCCAGGCGATCAGGCGGGCGCCGTTGAACACGAAGCTCGCGGCGGTCGCCCGCACGGCCGGCGTGAACAGCTCCACGAGGTAGATCGCCATCCAGCTGAACGAGAAGCCGAGCGTGAAGACCCCGTTCAGGAAGGCGATGACCATGAAGGTGGTCAGACCGCCGGTCCACACATAGGCGAGCACCGAGGTCGCGAGGCAGCCCGCATAGGTCAGGATCAGGAATTTGCGCCGCCCGATCGCGTCGGCGAGGAAGCCCGAGACCAGGTAGGCGGCGATCGCCCCGATGTTGTAGATGATGCCCATGCGCGGGCCCCAGACGTTGGCGGGCTCGCCCGCCGCCTTGGCCAGCGCCTCGGTGTAGGCCGGCAGCCAGGACGATACCGCCCACCAGCCCACCGTCGTGGCGAAGGACATCACGGTGGCCAGCAGCACGCGCCGCCGGCTCTCCGGCTCGCGGAAGATCTCGGTGAGCGTGAAGGGGCGCTGCGCTGTCTTGTGCACGCGGCCGCTCTGCGCGTCCTCCGTCGTGGCGGCCCAGCGCTGCTCCTTGAGCGCCGTCATCCAGCGCTCGGATTCCTCCAGCGCGCGGCGCAGGTAGAGGCAGACGAAGGCCGGCAGCGCGCCGAGCGCGAACATGATGCGCCAGCTCTCGGAGCCGAGCGGGTTGGTCGCCGCCAGCACCGCCCAGACGATCGCCGCCAGCACCGCGCCGCCGCCGAAGCCCGATTGCAGGAAGCCGCAGCCCTTCGGCCGCGCCCGGTTCGGCCAGGTCTCGGCGACGAGCGCGATGCCGGTGCTCCATTCCGAGCCGATCGCCAGGCCGGTGATGAAGCGCAAGAGCGCGAGCTGCGCGAAGCTCCCGGCGAAGGCGGTCAGCCCCGTGAAGATGGCGTAGCCGAGGATGGAGAGCATCATCATGCGCTTGCGGCCGATGTAATCCGCCGCGATGCCGCCCAGCATGCCGCCGATCCCCCAGCCGAGCAGCGTGATGCCGATCGCCGCGCCGACGTAGAAGGCGGGCGCCTGCGCCTGCTCGGGCGTGAGGATGGAGTTCAGCGCCGGGCGGAGCGCGTAGACCAGCGCCACCGCCTCATAGCCGTCGAAGATCCAGCCGAGGTAGCTGCCCCAGAGGATGCGCCAATGTCGCGCCGTCAGGCCCGCGTACCAGGGAGCGGAGGCGTCCTCGCGCAGGACCGCATCGCCGGCTGCCATATGTTCCTCCCTCGTCTCGCTGCGCTGCGCCCCCGTCTCGCCTCAGGTGACAGCCTGCGCGAGGCAGGCCGTGCCGGCGCCGTAGGCGTCGCGCACCCGCCCGCCGGCGAGGCCGCCCGGCAGTGCCGCTCCCTCGCGTGCCACCGCGACGAGCGCGTCGAGGTCGATCCCGGTCCCGACGCCCATCCGGGCGAACATCCAGGCGAGGTCCTCGGTCGCAACGTTGCCGGTGGCGCCGGGCGCGAAGGGGCAGCCGCCGAGGCCCGCGAAGGAGGCGTCGAAGACCCGCACGTCCTCGCGGTAGGCCGCGTGCACGTTGGCGAGCCCGAGCCCGTAGGTGTCGTGCGCGTGCAGCGCCCAGGCCTTCGCCTGGGGGAAGCGAGCTTTGGCCCGCGCGAACAGCCGCCCGACATGCGCCGGGTCGGCGCGTCCCGTCGTGTCGCACAGGCAGATCTCGGCGTCGGGCTTGAGCGCGACCAAGCGGTCGAGCAGCGCCAGCGCCTTCTCCTCCGGGACGCGGCCCTCGAAGGGACAGTCGAAGGCGGTCGCGAGGTCGAGGCGGATCGCGACCTCGCCGGGGATCGCTCGCAGCAGGCGGTCGTACTCGTCAGCCGATTCCCCGGGCGAGCGCCGGACGTTGTTGCGGTTGTGCGCCTCGGACACCGAGAGCACGAAGACGAGGCGGCGCGCGCCGGCCGCTACCGCGTCGCGCCCGCGCCGCTCGCTCGGCACCAGCACCTGGGGTTCGAGGCCGGGGAAGCGCGCGCAGGCGGCGAGCACCTCCGGCGTGTCGCGCATCTGCGGCAGCGCCGTCGCGCTCACGAAGGAACCGATCTCTATGCGCCGGAGACCCGCGGCGACGAGGCGTCCGAGGATCTCGATCTTGCGCTCTGTCGGGATGAAGGGGCCGATGCCCTGGTAGCCGTCGCGCGGCCCGACCTCGACGATCTCCACCACGTCGTGCGTCATGCCGCCACTCCGTCCTCGCGCAGCTTCCCGATCGCGTCGGCGTCGAGCCCGGCCACATCGCGCAGGATCGCGTCGGTGTGCTCCCCCGCGCGGGGGCCGGGCCAGCGGATGCGGCCCGGATCGTCGGGCACGTGCGGCACGATGCCCGCGTGCAGCACCGTGCCGAATTGCGGGTCCTCGACCTCCTGCACCATGCCGCGGGCGCGGAACTGCGGGTCGGCGGCAATCTCGGCGGCGGTGTAGGCGATGGTCGAGGGCACGTCGGCCTCGGCCAGCATCCGCTCCAGGTCGGCAGCGGAATGCGTGGCGCTCCAAGCGCCGATCATCCGGTCGAGGTCCTCGACGTTCGCCACGCGCTTGCCGTTGCCGATGAAGCGCGGATCCTGCGCCAGTTCGGGCTGCCCCATCAGGGCGGTCAGGCGGGCGAAGATCGGCTCGGAATTGCCGGCGATCAGAATCCACTTGCCGTCCGCGGTCGGGTAGGCGGAGGAGGGGGAGGCGGTGGCGATGCGCGCACCCGTCGGATGCCGCACCGAGCCGAATACGCCGTATTCGGGCAGCATGCCCTCCATCATCGAGAGCACGGATTCGGTCAGCGCCACGTCGATGGCACGGCCGCGCCCGTCCCCGCCCTCCTTCCGGTCGCGCGCCCACAGGGCCGCCACGATGCCGAAGGCCGCGTAGAGCCCGGCGATCGAATCGCCGATCGAGACGCCGACGCGCACGGGCGGCAGGTCCGAGACGGAGGGCGGGTGGTTGGTGAGGTAGCGCAGGCCCCCGATCGCCTCGCCGATCACCCCGAAGGCGGCGCGGTCGCGGTAGAGCCCGTCCTGCCCGTAGCCGGAGATGCTGGCGACCACGATGCCGGGCCGCGCGGCCTCCATCGCCTCGCGGCCAAGGCCCATCTTGGCGAGCTGGCCGGGGCGGAAGTTCTCGATCACCGCGTCGCAGGTACGCACGAGGCGCAGCACGACCTCGACCGCGCGCGGATCCTTGAGGTTCAGCACGAGGCTGCGCTTGTTGCGCTGGTGCATCGAGGTCCAGGGCGCGCCCGCGCCCTCGACCTGCCGTCCCCACTGGCGCACCGGGTCTCCGCCGGGCGCCTCGACCTTGATCACGTCAGCCCCGAGGTCGGCGAGCAGCCGCGACCCGAACGGGGCGGCGACGAAATGGCCGAGTTCGAGGATGCGCAGGCCCGTCAGGGGGCCGCTGGAGGGGGCGGAATCGTGTGTCGGCATCGCGGTTCGACCGGCTCTGGGGGAAGGGTCAGGCGACGTGCTGCGCGGAACCGGCGCCGAGCCGCTCGCGCAGCCAGTTGATAACGCCGCCCTTCAGCAGCAGTTCGGTCTGGCGCCGCGACAGGTCGTGGCGAAGCTGGATCTGCCGCTTGCCCCCGACGATGGCGACGATTTCGCGGCCCGCCTGCAGCGCGGCGGCGATGCCCGCGATCTCGATCTCCTCGCCCGGGTCGGGGCGGCCATCGACGAGGTGCGAGCGGACGAGCTTCTGCGTCAGGTTCAGCGGCACCGGCGCACCTCCCTGGTTCAGCGCCGGCGCTCCCGCCATCCGAAGAACGCGCGGAGGCAATCAGGTCGGCGCAGCCTGAGTATTTAGCTCAGGCGCATGATTGCAGGCAGGGAAGCAGAGAAGTGGGTTTAGCACAAGTGAGTTTTGTGCGGTTCGTCCATGGCAACGCTTGACCGCACGTGCCATCTATTGCTTAGTTTATCATTCCGCGAGCCCGTCCCCCGGCCGGGGTAATACAGGCCGCATATCCGGGGGTCAGTTCCGGCGGTCGCTGGACAGGCGGCAACTTTCCGCCGGGCGAGGCGGCGACAGGCGTTCCACGCCTCCAGGTCGTGCTCACCCACTGCTGGGCGCTGCTGGCCGGCCTTCTCCGGCAGCGCGTCCTCGCGGGAGTCGGTCCCGTGGATCTCGCCCTGCTGTCACATGGAGGGGTGAGCCAGCTAGCCGCACGCTTACGAACCTGATGCGAAAGCTCCGCGTGGCGGTGGATGTCAGGGAAGCGTGTCAGGAAATCATATGTCCGGACAACCCTCACAACCGGACATTCCAGACAGATGCTGCGAGGGGCCGCTTTGGGTCACGAGCAGTCGGCCGCGATAACGGCGGATCTGGGTCGCGTCCACCGGAGTGGTGGCAATTGGAGGAGGGCCACCGGTGGGATCGGTCAGGCCGCCGCGGGTGGAAGGTGAACCGGCTCGGCGGGTGGAGCAAGCAGGCTTGGCGCGTCGTCGGCGCCGGAGGCGAGACCGTTCAGGGGCTCCAGGCCGAGATAGCGGTGCTGGAGCGACCACTCGTCGTTGGCCTCGATCAGCACGGCACCGATCAGCCGGACGATCGAGGCTTCGTTGGGGAAGATGCCGACCACGCCCTTCCATCGCCCGGGCCAGCTTCGGCAGGCTGCTGTGAGCAGAGGCGGCAATGGCGCGCCATAACTCGCGCGCCTTGTCCTGTGTCGGCTGGACGAAGACCTCGCGGATGGCTGTGGCGACGCGGGATTGCTGGGCTCTGGGAATGGGAGATGGCGAAGCAATCAACCGGATGGCGTATGACGCGCTCGTCGATCTCCTTGCCCAGCTTGGAGACCTGGCTCTTGGAGAGGCCGCTCATGCCCATGGCCTGCACCAGGTCCTCCACCCGGCGGGTGGACACGCCTGAGATCCAGGCCTCCTGGATCACGGCGGTGAGCGCCTTCTCGATCGTGCGCCGGGGCTCCAGGAACGGCGGAAAGGCGGAGGGGCCGCTCCTGAGCTTGGGCACCTTCAGCTCAAGCGTGCCGAGCCGGGTCTCCAGGGTTCGGTCGCGATCGCCCTGGCGCTCTCGGACCATCCAGATCGCTCGCGCCAGATCGCTCGCGTGGCTCCTCCCGAAGAAGAGTGGCTTATGCGGCGCCACGGCGCGGTCCTCCCGACAAGCGGAGTCTCCGGGAGATCCGGGGCGGTTCACGCCGAAGGCTCACCGTCCGCCTGGTGATCGGGATTCCCGGGTTCGGGGTTCGTGCGAGCAAGCCGATCCGCACCGGTCACCGTCGGTGACCACCCTCGCGAGAGATCGGGCCTGCAGCCGTGCCCTGCAGCGCGCGGCTGCAGGCCCGATCTCTCGCTCCGCCTCGGCAACGCCGCTCCACGGGGCGCGGCCCCTGGAGAGCGGAACCGTGCCTGTCCGAATTGACAGACAGGAAGCTGTTCGCATAACCGTACAGATGACTGACCCGCTCTCGGCCCGGCAAGGCGTGAGCCAGGGAGTTCCGCATGGCGGCGGCCATCGAACCGCACAAGGCGCGCAGGCTCTACCTGCTCCTGCGCGAGCGCATCGCCGGGGGCCGCCTGCCGAACGGCGCGCGACTGCCCGGCGAGCCGGCGCTCGCGGCCGAGCACGGCCTGTCGCGGGCGACGGTGCGCCGCGCCCTCGACCTCCTGTCGAGCGAGGGGCTGGTGGAGCGGCGCGCGGGATCGGGCACCTTCGTGCGCCAGGAGGGCGCGGCGCGGCCCGTGGTCGCCGATCTGCCGAACCTGCTCTCGGGCCTGATCCAGATGGGCCGCGCGACCGGCGTGCGGCTGCTGTCCTTCGGCTACGAGCCGGCCCCGGCGGCGATCGCCGAGGCGCTGGTGCTGGCGCCGGGCGAGCGGGTGCAGCGCTCCGTTCGGGTGCGCCTGATCGACGGCAAGCCGTTCTCGTACCTCACCACGCACGTGCCCGAGCGGATCGGCCTGTCCTACTCGGAGGCCGACCTCGTCACCACGCCGCTCCTCGAGCTGATGGAGCGCTCGGGCGTCGCCGCCGCGCGCGCCACGCAGGCCATCACCGCGACGCTCGCCGGGCCCGAGGCCGCGGAGGCGCTGGACCTCGGCCTCGGCGCCCCCGTCATCGACCTCACCCGCGTCGTCTACGACCCGCAGGGACGCGGCGTCGAGCACCTGCACGCCCTCTACCGGCCCGACCGCTACGCCCTGCGCATGGACCTCGTGCGCACCGGCGAGGCGGGCGAGCGGCACTGGGCGCCCGCCGCGCCACCCCCACCCAGACCTGCCCGCGCCGCCGCGCAGAGGAGACCCGCCCGATGATCGCGTCCGATCGCGTCCCGAACCGCCGCCGCGTGCTCACGGGCGGCGCGGCCGCCGCCTCGCTCCTCGCGATGCCGGCGGTGCTGCGGGCCGAGCCCGCGCCGGTGAAGATCGGCATCCTCCAGCCGCTCACCGGGGCGCTCGCCGGCGACGGCGACCTCGGCCGCCTCGGGGCGGAACTCGCGGTGGCAGACCTCAACGCCGCGGGCGGCCTCAAGGCGCTGGGCGGCGCCCGGATCGAGGCGGTGATCGCCGACAACCGCTCGAACCCGGAAGCCGCCGCCCAGGAGGCCGAGCGCCTCGCGGGCGAGGGCGTCGCCGCGATCGTGGGCGGCTTCGGCAGCGGCCTGTGCGCCACCGCCAGCCAGGCGGCGGCCCGCTACGACCTGCCCTACCTGATCGATGTCGGCGTCGCCGATTCGCTCACGCAGCGCGGCCTCAGGAACACCTTCCGGTTCTCCCCGAGCTTCAGCATGGTCACGACGAGCGCCCTGGAGCGCCTCGTCGCCCTCAATGACGGGGCCGGCAAGCCCGCCCGCACGGTGGTGATCGTGCACGAGGACGGGCTGTTCGGCTCGGGCCTCGCCAAGCTGCTCCAGGCCGAGCTGCCCAAGCGCGGCTTCGAGATCCTGGAGACGATCGCCCATCCGACTCCGGCCCGCGACATGGCCAACGTCGTGCTGCGCATCCGCTCGCTGCAGCCCGACCTCGTCGTTCCGTCGAACTACTACGGCGAGTTCGTTCTCCTCGCCCGCACCCTGCAGCAGCAGCGCGTCCGCCCCAAGGGCATCTACGCCATCCTCGGCGGCGGCGCGTCGAGCCTCCGCTTCGTCAAGGAGTTCCCTCAGGCCGCCGAGGGGGTGATGGATTGCAACCACTGGCCCGATCCGAAGAACCCGGCCGCGGCCGAACTGCGCCGACGGACCGAGGCGGCCGGCCGCGCCTTCGCCTACAACGTGCCGATGAACTACTCGGCCGTGCGGCTGATGGCCGAGGCGATCGAGAAGGCCGGCGCCCCCGACCGCGCCCGGATCATCGAGGCGCTGGCCACGCAGAGCTTCGGCAGCGGCGTGATGCCCTACGGCCAGTCGCGCTTCGCCGGCGGCCAGAACGCCAGCGCGCTGCCCCTCAACACGCAGGTCCAGGGCGGCGACGTCAAGGTGATCGCCCCGGACGGCTTCGCCGAGGCCAAGCCGAACTTTCCCCTGAGGGCCTGAGCCGATGTACGCGCCCCAGATCCTGATCGAGGCGGCCCTCAACGGCCTGATGACCGGGGCCGTCTACGCGCTGATCGCGCTCGGATTGACCTTGGTCTACGGGGTGCTGCACATCATCAATTTCGCGCACGGCGCCCTGCTGACCTGCGCGATGTTCGCGGTGTGGGGCGCCTCCGCCACCGCGCATGTCGATCCCTACCTGGCGCTGATCGCCGTGGTGCCGCTGATGTTCGGCCTCGGCTACGGGCTCCAGCGCCTCGTCATCGGCCCGGCGAGTCACGGCAGCGACGACAACGTGCTGCTCGTCACCCTCGGTCTCTCGATCGTGCTGGAGAACGCGCTGCTGGCGGCGTTCCGCTCCGACACCCGGGCGATCGAGTCCGACGCGGCGCTCCAGGTGGTCGAGGTCGGGCCGCTGTTGCTCTCGACCCCGCGGCTGATCGGCCTCGCCGGCTCGCTCGTGGTCACGGGCCTGCTCTGGCTGCTCCTCAACCGCACCGACACGGGCCGGGCGATCCGGGCGGTCTCCCGCGAGAAGCTCGGGGCCCGCCTCGTCGGCATCGAGGTCGACCACGTCTACGCGGTCACCTTCGGCCTCGGCTGCGCCTGCCTGGGCGTGGCGGCATGCCTCCTGATGCCGACCTACTACGTCAATCCGCGCTCGGGCGCCGCCTTCGTGCTCGTCGCCTTCACCATCGTTGTGCTCGGCGGCATGGGCTCGATCACCGGCGCGCTGGTGGGCGGCCTGGTGATCGGGGTCGTCGAGAGCTTCTCCGGCCTCATCCTCGGCGACAGCCTCGGGCAGATCGGCATCTTCCTGATCTTCATCCTGGTGCTGCTGGTGCGGCCGACCGGCCTGTTCGGGGCGCGCGCATGACCCTTCGCGACGTCCTGCCCCCGCTCCTCGCCCTGGCGGCGCTGGGAGCGCTGGCCTTCCTCGGCCTCTCGGGCAGCGCCCTCAACTTCCTCATCACGACGCTGATCATCGCGCTCGCGGGCCTCGGCTGGAACGTGCTCGGGGGCTTCGGCGGCCAGTACTCCTTCGGCCACGCCGCCTTCTTCGGCACCGGCGCCTACGCCACGGCGGTGCTCCAGCTCAGGTTCGGCTGGAACGCCTGGGCCGGGCTCGCCGCCGGGATCGGCCTCGGCACCGCGACGGGGTTCCTGATCGGCACCCTGAGCTTCCGGGCCGGCCTGCGCGGCTCCTACTTCGCCCTTGTCACCCTCGCCTTCGCGGAAGTGTTCCGCATCCTCGCCAACGCCGCCGACCTCACCGGCGGGGCGGCGGGACTGCTCCTGACGCTCCAGCCCGGTTTCGGCACCATGCAGTTCGCCGACCGGCGCCTGTTCTGCCTGCTGGTGCTCGGCTTCGTCGGCGCGGCGCTCCTCGCCTCGCGCTGGATCGAGCGCTCGCGCTTCGGCGCCCAGCTGATCGCCGTGCGCGAGAACGAGGAGGCGGCCCGGGCGCTCGGCGTCGACGCCCTGCGGGTGAAGCTCGGGGCGATCGCCCTCTCCGCGGCGATCACCGCGGCGGCCGGGGCCCTCTACGTGCAGCACTTCCTCTACCTCGACGCCGGCGTCGCCTACGGCACCTGGATCTCCGTCGAGGCGCTGCTCGCGCCCATCGTCGGCGGCATCGGCACCGCCTTCGGGCCGCTCGTCGGGGCGCTCGCCCTCCAGGGGCTCGGCGAGGCGACCAAGCACCTCTCCGGCGGCGTCCCGGGCCTCGACCTCGTCGTGTTCGGCATCTGCCTCGTCGCCGTCATCGCCTTCGCGCCGCAGGGGCTCATCGGCCTCCTCCGCCGCCGGGCCGCGGCCGCGGGAGCCTGAACGATGCTCGCCGCCCAATCCCTCACCAAGCGCTTCCAGGGGCTCGTCGCGGTGAGCGACGCCTCGCTCGCGGTGCCGGCCGGCTCGATCACCGGGCTGATCGGCCCGAACGGGGCCGGCAAGACCACCCTGTTCGGGATGATCTCCGGCTTCCTCGCCCCGAGCGCCGGCCGGGTGCTGTTCGAGGGCCGGGACGTCACCGGCGAGGCGCCGCACCTGCGGGCGCGCCGGGGCATCGCCCGCACCTTCCAGATCGTCCAGCCCTTCGCGGGCCTCACCGTGGCCGAGAACATCGCGGTCGGCGCCTACCTGCGCCATCCGCGCCGGGCCGAGGCGGTGGCGCGGGCCCGCGAAGTCGGCACCCGCGTCGGGCTCGGCGCCCTGCTCGACCGGCCGGCCGCCAGCCTGACGGTGGCCGGGCGCAAGCGCCTGGAGGTCGCGCGCGCGCTCGCCACCGAGCCGCGGCTCCTCCTGCTCGACGAGGTGCTGGCCGGGCTCAACCCCTCGGAGATCCGAGACATCCTGCCGGTGGTGCGGGCGATCCGCGCCGAGGGGGTCACCATCCTGATGATCGAGCACATCATGCAGGCCGTGATGACCCTGTGCGAGGAGGTCCACGTCCTCGCGCAGGGGCGCATGGTCGCCTCCGGCCCGCCGCGCGAGGTCTGCCGCGACCCCCGGGTGATCGAGGCCTATCTCGGCCGGGGCGCCGCCGCCCGCCTGGAGGCGCAGGCCTCCGATGCTTGAGGTGACGGGCCTGCGCGCCGGCTACGGCGCCACCGAGGTGCTGCGCGGCCTCGACCTCGCGGTGGCGGCGGGAGAGATCGTCGCCGTGCTCGGCGCCAACGGCGTCGGCAAGACCACGCTCAACAAGGTCCTGTCCGGGGTGCTGCCGGCGCGCGCCGGCACGATCCGGTTCGACGGCCGCCCGATCACCGGCCTCTCCGCGGCCGCCATCGTCGAGGCCGGCCTGATCCACGTGCCGGAGGGGCGCCGGATCTTCCCGAACCTCAGCGTGCGCGAGAACCTCGAACTCGGCAGCTACCGGCGCGGCCGGGCGCGGCGCGGCGCCAATCTGGAGCGCGTCTACGCCACCTTCCCGCGCCTGAGGGAGCGGGCGGGGCAGGCCGCCGGCACGCTCTCGGGCGGCGAGCAGCAGATGCTCGCCATCGGCCGCGGCCTGATGGCCGAGCCCCGCCTGCTCATCCTCGACGAGCCCTCGCTCGGCCTCTCGCCGCTCCTCGTCGAGGAGATGTTCGCCCTCGTGGCGCGGCTCAACCGCGAAGGATTGCCGATCATGCTGGTGGAGCAGAACGTGGTGCAGTCGCTCGATCTCGCGACCCGCGCCTACATCCTGGAGAACGGGGCCGTCTCGCTGCAGGGCGAGGCCGCCGCGCTCGCCGCCGACCCGGCCCTGCGCCGGGCCTATCTGGGGCTCTGAGATGGGCATCGTCACCCCCGGCATCATACCGGCCTCGGAACTGCTCGGCCCCGGCGCGGCGCCCGCGCCGGCCTGGCTCGCGCGCTGGACCGGCTTCGCGGCGGATCTCACCCCCGCCGACTTGCCCGCCGCCGTAGTGGAGCGCACCAAGCTCGTCCTCCTCGACAGTCTCGGGGTGATCGCGGCCGGCCTGCAGGAGCCCGAGTGCCGGGCGCTGGCCGAGCGCCTCGCGGCCCGCCGCCCCGGCCCGGCGCCGGCGCCCGGCAGCGGGCTTCGCCTCGATCCCCGCGACGCCGCCCTCGTCAACGGCTGCGCCGGCACCGCCCTCGAACTCGACGAGGGCAACCAATATGCCCGCGGCCATCCGGCGATCCACGTGGTGCCGGCCGCCCTCGCCGCCGCGCAGGACCGCGGGACCGGCGGCCCGGCGCTGCTCGCCGCCATCGCCCTCGGCTACGAGATCGGTGCGCGCATCGGCATCGCCTCGCGCCTCGCCGTGGCGATGCACCCGCACGGCACCTGGGGCACGGTCGGCGCCGCCCTCGCGGTGGCGCGCCTCAACGGCGCCGACGCGGCCGGGATCGGCCGGGCGGCCGGCATCGCGGCGACCCTCGGGCTCGCCACCAGCCGGCGCACGATGCTGGAGGGGGCGACCATCCGCAATGCCTATGCGGGCTTCTCGAACCAGCTCGGGCTCACCGCCTGGGACCTCGCCGAGAGCGGATTCCTGCCCGAGCGCGACGGCATCGCCACCGTCTACGGGAGCGTCATCGCCGAGGGCTTCAGCGCCGCGGCGATGATTGAGGATCTCGGCACGCGCTGGGAGATCGCCCGCAACTACTTCAAGCGCCACGCGGCCTGCCGCTACACCCACGCTGCCCTCGACGCCCTGGCGCGGATCCGCGCCGAGGCCGGGCCGATCGATCCCGGAGCGGTGCGCGCCGTCGAGGTCGCCACCTATGTCTGGGCGGCGCAGTTCGACCACCCGGCCCCCGCGACGATGCTCGCCGCCAAGTTCTCGCTGCCCTACACGCTCGCCGCCGCCCTGATGCGCGGAGAGGCCGATGTCGCGGCCTTCCGGCCGGAGGCCCGGGCCGATCCGCGCATCCTGGCGCTCGCCCGCCGGGTGAGCGTGCGGGAGGATCCGGCCATGACCGCGCGGCTGCCGGCCTTCCGCCCGGCTCGGGTCACGCTGAGCCTGGCGGATGGGCGCCGCCTCTCGGCGGAGGTCGAGACCAACCGCGGCGACACCGAGGATCCCTACGCCCCCGAGGAGGTCCGCGCGAAGTTCCGCGCCCTCGCCGGCCCCGTCTGGGGGAGCGCCCGGGCGGACCGCATCGCCGCGGCGGTGGCGGAGATCGACCGCGCCGCCGACCTCGGGCCGCTCCTCGCCCTGATCGCGTAGGCCGCTTTCCCCGCCGCGCGCCGAGACCATCCGCCAAGGACGACAATCAGGAAGTCCCGCGTCATGTCCCTGAAGTCCCGCCTCGCCGAGGACCGCGTCCTCGTCGCTCCCGGCGTCTACGACGCCCTCACCGCCTCGCTCGCGACCGACGCGGGCTTCGAGGCGCTCTACCTCTCGGGCGCGGCCATCGCCTATACCCGGCTCGGCCGGCCCGACATCGGCCTCGTGTCGATGAGCGAGGTCGCCGAGACCATCGCGCTGGTGCGCGACCGGGTGGCGACGCCCCTCGTGGTCGATGCCGACAACGGCTACGGCAACGCCCTCAACGTCGAGCGCACGGTGCGGCTGTTCGAGCGGGCGGGGGCGAGCGCGATCCAGCTCGAGGACCAGAGCTATCCCAAGCGCTGCGGCCATCTCCAGGACAAGAGCCTGATCGGCGCGGCCGAGATGGTCGGCAAGATCCGGGCGGCGCTCGATTCCCGGCGCAGCGCCGAGACCCTGGTCGTCGCGCGCACCGACGCGGTGGCGGTGGAGGGGTTCGAGCGCGCCGTCGAGCGGGCCCGGGCCTACGCGGAGGCCGGCGCCGACGTGCTGTTCGTCGAGGCGCCGCGCTCGGCCGAGCAGCTCGCCGCGGTCACGGCGGCGCTCGGGCCGGTGCGCCCCCTCGTCGCCAACATGGTCGAGGGCGGCGACACGCCGCTGTCCTCCGCGGCCGATCTCGGGCGCCTCGGCTTCCGGCTGGTGATCTTTCCCGGCGGCATCGTGCGGGCGCTCGCCCGCACCGCGCAGGCCTATTACGGCTCCCTGGCGCGCAGCGGCACCAACGCGCCCTTCGCCGACCGGATGTTCGACTTCGCGCAGCTCAACGCCCTGATCGGCACGCCAGAGATGATCGCCCGCGGCCGCTCCTACGAGGGGCCCGCGGGACCGCAGACCGTCCCCGGCCGGGAGGCCGGCCGATGACCGCGATCGATCCCGTCACCCTGGCGGTCCTGAAGGGCCGCCTGGAGCAGATCGCCGACGAGATGGACGCGACGCTCTACCGCTCGGCCTTCAACCCGATCATCGCCGAGGCCCGCGACGCCTGCCACGGCCTCTACCACGCCGAGACCGGGGACACCCTGGTCCAGGGCACCCGGGGCCTGCCGATCTTCGTCGGCGCCATGGCCTTCGCGGTGCGCGCGGTGATCGCCAAGGTGGCCCGCGAGGGCGGCCTGGAGCCGGGCGACACGTTCCTGTTCAACGACCCCTACGCGGGCGGCACCCACCTCAACGATTTCCGGCTGGTGAGGCCGGTCTTCCGCGAGGGCCGGCTGTTCTGCTGGCTCGCCTCGGTCGGCCATTGGCTCGACATCGGCGGCAACGTCCCGGGCGGCTACAACCCGAAGGCCACCGAGAGCTTCCAGGAAGGCGTGCGCGTCCCGCCCGTCAAGCTGATCGCGGCCGGGCGCCTCAACCAGGACCTCGTCGACCTCCTCGCCGCCAATTCGCGGGTCCCGGTCTCGAACTGGGGCGACCTCAACGGTCAGCTCAACGCCCTCGACCTCGGCGAGCGCCGCTTCGCCGCGCTCCTCGACGCGTACGGCGACGCCACGGTGGCGACGGCCTTCGCGGCCTTCTCGGACCGGGCCGAGGCGCTGATGCGCGCCGCGATCCGGGCGCTGCCGGACGGCACCTTCGCCTTCGCGGACGTCCTCGACAACGACGGCATCGTGGACGCGCCCCTGACCATCGCCCTGGACCTCACGGTGGAGGGCGACCGGATGAGGCTCGACTTCTCGCGCTCCTCGCCTCCCGCGCAGGGGCCGATCAACATCTCCTACGCGACCGCCGTCGCGGCCTGCTACGTGGCGCTCAAGCACGTCTTCACCGACGTGCCGGCCAATGCCGGCTGCCTGCGGCCGATCACCTTCGTGATCCCGGACACCACGCTGCTGGGTGCGGGCGCCCCGAGGCCGATGGCGGGCTACACCGAGACCATCCTGCGGCTGATCGGGGTGGTGTTCGGCGCCCTCGCGCAGGCCGATCCGGCCCGGGCCACCGCGGCGCCCTTCGGCACGATCAACGCCCTCTCGCTCGCCGGGCACCGCCCGGACGGCAGCCGTTGGGTGATGTTCTCGTTCTTCGGGGGCGGGCTGGGCGGCAACCCGGAGACGGACGGGCTCAGCCACGCCAACAACCCGATCTCCACCGCGACGATCCCGCCGGTGGAGATCCTCGAGGCGGCCTACCCGGTCCTGTTCACCCAATGGGCCCTGCGCCCGGACAGCGCCGGGGCAGGGACCCATCGCGGCGGCCTCGGCGCGGTCTACGAGATCGAGGCCCTGACCGACGCCGACGTGTTCCTGATCGGCGAACGCGGCACCGTCCCGCCCTTCGGCGTGGCGGGCGGGCGCCCGGCCGCCCTCAACCGCTTCGCCTGGCAGACGCCGGGGGGCTGGGCGAGCCCGCCGATGATCTCGAAGGTCACCGACGTGCGCATCCGGGCCGGCGAGCGCGTGCGCCTCGAAACGCCCGGCGGCGGCGGCTGGGGCCCGCCCGCGGAGCGCGCCCGCGAGGCCCTGCGCCGCGACCTGCGCCTCGGCTACGTCACGCCGGGAGCCGCCGCCCGCGACTACGGCGTCGAACCCGGAGAGGCCCGATGAGCGATCCCGCCCGCGCCATCGTCGGCGTCGACGTCGGCGGCACCTTCACCGACCTGTTCCACTACGACGAGGCGAACGGCCGCTTCCGCACCGGCAAGGTGCCCTCGCACCGCGGCGACGAGGCGGTCGGCTTCCTCGCCGGCCTCAAGGGCTTCGGGCCGGTGGCGGGCCTCGCCTCGATCGTGCACGGCACCACGGTGGGCACCAACGCGCTCCTGGAGCGGAAGGGCGCCCGCATCGGCCTCATCACCACGGCGGGCTTCCGCGACGTGCTGGAGATGCGCCGGCGCGACCGGCGCCACACCTGGGGCCTGTGGGGCGACTTCGTGCCGGTGGTCGAGCGCGACCTGCGCCTCGAGGTCGATGAGCGCACCCTCGCGGACGGACGCGTGCGCAGGCCGGTGGACCCGAAGGAGGTCGCGGCGGCCGCCCGCCGGCTCCTGGACCTCGGCGCCGAGGCGCTGGCGATCTGCTTCGTCAACGCCTACGCCAACCCGGAGAACGAGCGCGCGGCGCTCGCCGCCGCGGCCGCCGTCTGGCCGAACGGGCACGTCGCCTGCTCGTCGGACATCCTGCCGGAGATCCGGGAATTCGAGCGCACCTCGACCACGGTGCTCAACGCCTACCTTCAGCCGGTGGTCGGGACCTATCTGGGCAAGCTCGACGCGGCGCTCGCCGCCGAGGACTTCGCCGGCCGCTTCCACATCGTCCAGTCGAACGGCGGCGTGATGTCCACCGCCACCGCGCGCCGGCTCCCGGTGCGCACGGCCCTCTCCGGGCCGGCTGCGGGGGTCATCGCGGCGGCGGCGATCGCGCAGGCCGCGGGCTTCCCGAACGTGATCACCGGCGACCTCGGAGGCACCTCGTTCGACGTCTCCCTGGTGGTCGGGGGCGAGACCGCCCTCGCGGCCCAGACGGTGATCGATTTCGGCCTCGTGATCCGCACGCCGATGATCGAGATCAGCACGATCGGGGCCGGCGGGGGCTCGATCGCCCGGGTCGATGCGGGCGGGCTCCTGCAGGTCGGGCCCGAGAGCGCCGGCTCGCGGCCGGGTCCGGTCTGCTACGGCCAGGGCAACGCGCGGCCCACCCTCACCGACGCCAACGTGGTGCTCGGGCGCATCAACGCCGAGCGGCCGATCGGCGGGGCGCTCGCCCGCCTCGACGTGGGGGCCGCCCGCGCCGCCATCGCGGCGCACGTCGCCGAACCCCTCGGCCTCGACGTGATGGCGGCGGCCGAGGCGATCGTGCGGGTGGCGGACGCCAAGATGGCGGGGGCGATCCGCCTCGTCTCGATCGAGCGCGGCTACGACCCGCAGACCTTCGCGGCGGTCCCGTTCGGCGGCGGCGGCGCCCTGCACGTGGGGGCGCTGATCAAGGACGTCGGTCTGAAGGGAGCCCTGGTGCCGCGTTTTCCCGGCGTCACCTCGGCGCTCGGCTGCGTCATCGCCGACATCCGCCACGATCAGGTCCGGACCCTGAACCTCGCCCTCGACGGCCTCGATGCCGCCTCCCTCGACGCCCGCATGGTGGCGGAGGCCGGTGCCGCCCGCGCGGTGGTCGAGGCGGCCGGCCTGACCGTGTCGCGCATCGACACGGTGTTCGCGCTCGACATGCACTATGCCGGCCAGACCCACACGGTGGCGGTGCCGCTGCCCGTCCGGGTGACGGAGGGCACCACGGGGGTGAGCGCGGCGCTGATCCACGCGGCGTTCGAGGACGCCTACCGGACCTCGTTCAGCCGGCTCCTGCCCGGGGTGCCGGCCCGGATCGTCAACCTGCGCACCGCCGCCATCGGCCGGCGGCCGCATTTCGATCTCGCGGCCCTGGCGCCCGGCCCGGACGCCTCGTTCGAGGCCGCCCGCCGCGGCAGCCGGCCGGTGTGGTTCGACGGCGCGTGGCACGAGGCGGCCGTGTTCGCGCGGCTCGACCTGCCGGTCGGGGCGGAGATCCCCGGCCCGGCGATCCTGGAGCAGCCGGACGCCACCACGGTCATCGATCCCGACCTGACCGCGCGGATCGACCGGCTGGGCAACGTCGTGGTCACCCGGACAGGCGAGGCCGCATGAGCGACGCCACGATCCCCCTGGCGCGCACCGCGCTCCTGATCTGCGATCTCCAGAACGACTTCCTGCACCCGGACGGCGCCTACGGCCGGGCCGGGCAGGCGGCGCCCGAGATCGCCGCCCTGCCGGCGCGGCTGAAGCCCCTCGCGGACGCGCTCCGGGCGCGGGGCGGCTTCGTCGTCTCGACCCACTTCACCCTGGTGCCGGGCCGGGGCGGCGAGCCGTTGATCTCCCCCCACCTGCGCGCACTGCGCCCGTTCCTGACGCGGGGCGACTTCCTGCCCGGCGCCTGGGGACACGCCCTGGTGGACGACCTGCAGCCCGCCGACCTCACGGTCGAGAAGGTCGCCTACTCGGCCTTCTACATGACGCGGCTCGAATGGGTCCTGCGCAAGTGCGGCATCGAGCGGCTGATCGTGTCCGGCATCGTCACCAACGGCGGCGTCGCCTCGACGGTGCGTGACGCCCACGTGCGCGACTTCGCGGTGACGCTGCTGTCGGATGGCTGCGCGGCCTTCTCGGCCGAGGTCCACGAGACCGCCGTCGAGGCCCTGCGCCCGGTCTGCCGGGTGGCGACGGTCGCCGAGATCCTGGCTGAGATCATGGCGGAGACCGGCGCATGACCGTCGCCTGCGCCGAGGGCGTCGCCTTCGCCGCTGCCGTGCCGGTCGCGGTGATCGGCGCGGGTGCCGCCGGCCTCGTGGCGGCGCTCGCCGCCCGCGAGGCCGGCGCCGAGGTGCTGGTGCTGGAGCGCGATCCCGTGCCGCGCGGCTCGACCGCGCTCTCGGCCGGCCTGATCCCGGCCCCCTTCACGCGGTGGCAGCGGGCGGCCGGCATCGCCGACAGCCCGGAGGACTTCGCCGCCGACATCATGGCGAAGGCCGGGAGCGAGCCCGACCCCGGTCTGGTCCGCCTCCTGACCCGGACCATCGGCCCGGCCCTCGAATGGCTCGCCGACCGCCACGGCCTCGACCTGTCGGTGATCACCGACTTCCGCTACCCGGGCCACCGCGTCCATCGCATGCACGGCCTGCCGAGCCGCTCCGGCGAGGAATTGGTCGACCGCCTGCGCGCCGCCGTCGAGGCCGCAGACATCCCGATCCTGTGCGGGGCCGCCGTCGACACCCTGTTCGCCGGGCCGGGGACGATCCGGGGGCTCGGCCTCGTGCGCCCCGACGGCACGCGGGACACGCTCGCCTGCGCGGCGCTGGTGCTCGCCTGCAACGGCTACGGCGGCAACAAGGCCCTGGTCGCCCGCCACGTGCCGGAGCTCGCGGGCGCCCTGTATTTCGGCCACGAGGGCAATCGCGGCGACGCGCTGCTCTGGGGCGAGGCGCTCGGCGCGGCGACCCGCCACCTCTCCGGCCACCAGGGCCATGGCTCGGTGGCGCACCCGCACGGCATCCTGATCACCTGGGCGACGGTCACCGAGGGCGGCTTCCAGGTGAATGCCGAGGGCCGCCGCTTCGCGGACGAGAGCCGCGGCTATTCCGAGCAGGCCGCCGAGGTGCTGCGCCAGCCCGGCGGCACCGCCGTGACGGTGTTCGACGCCCGCATCGCCGGCATCGCCGCCCAGTTCGAGGATTTCCGCCGGGCGCAGGACGCGGGCGCGATCGTGGCGGCCGACACCGTTGCGGATCTCGCCGCCCGCCTCCACCTCCCGGAGGACGCGCTGGCCGCCACCCTGGCCGAGGTCGAGGCGCTCAAGGAAGCGGGCGGGCGCGACGCTTTCGGACGCTCCTTCGCGGGCGTGCCGGCGCTCGTTGCGCCCTATCGGGCGGTGCGGGTCACCGGCGCCCTGTTCCACACCCAGGGCGGCCTCGTTGTGGACGACGCGGCCCGGGTGCTCACGGCGGCGGGCGGCGCGATCCCGAACCTGTTCGCCGCCGGGGGCGCGGCCTGCGGCGTGTCGGGGACCGGGCCGGGCGGCTACCTGTCGGGCAACGGGCTCCTGGCGGCGGTGGCGCTCGGCCGCGTCGCCGGGGCGAGCGCCGGCGCGCTCGCTGCCGGCTGACGAGACACCGGGAGGAGGCTCCATGACCCAGACGCCCCGCACCCTGTTCGACAAGGTCTGGGACGCGCACGTGATGGCCGCGCGCCCGGACGGGCAGGCCCTGCTCGCCATCGACCGGCACCTGCTGCACGAGGGCTCGTTCCACGCCTTCGGGATGATCGACCATGCCGGGCGGGCGGTGCGCCGGCCCGACCTGACCTTCGCGATCGCCGACCATTACGTGCCCTCGCGCGGGCGCGACCGCCCGATTCCCGATCCCGAGATCGCCGCCATGGTGTCGGGCCTCGCCGAGAACGCGGCCCGCCACGGCATCCGCCACTTCGGCCTCGACGATCCGGGCCAGGGCATCGTGCACGTGCTCGCCCCCGAGCAGGGCCTGACCCTGCCGGGCCTCACGATCGTGTGCGGGGATTCCCACACCTCGACCCACGGGGCCTTCGGGGCGCTCGGCTTCGGGATCGGGGCGACCGAGGTCGCGCACGTGCTGGCCACCCAGGCGCTCTGGCAGCGCCGGCCCAAGACCCTGCGCGTGACCATCGACGGGACGCTCGGCGTCCACGTCACCGCCAAGGACGTCATCCTGGCCATCATCGGCCGCATCGGGGCGGGCGGCGCGGTCGGGCACGTGCTCGAATACGCCGGCAGCGCGATCCGCGCCCTGTCGATGGAGGGGCGGCTGACCATCTGCAACATGTCGATCGAGGCGGGTGCGCGCGCCGGGATGGTCGCCCCGGACGACACGACCTTCGCGTTCCTCGACGGGCGGCCCTTCGCGCCGAAGGGCGAGACCTTCGCGCGGGCCGTGGCGGCGTGGCGGCGCCTGCCGAGCGATCCCGGCGCGCGCTTCGACCGCGAGGAGAGCCTCGAGGCGGGCGCCATCGCCCCGACCGTCACCTGGGGCACCAGCCCCGAGACGGCGGTGCCGGTGACCGGCACCGTGCCCGATCCGGCGGCCGAGTCCGATCTCGGCCGCGCCGGCCAGATGCGGGCGATGCTCGACTACATGGCGCTCGCGCCCGGGACGCCCCTCGAAGCGGTGACCATCGACCGGGTGTTCATCGGCTCCTGCACCAATGCGCGCATCGAGGACCTGCGCGCCGCGGCCAGCGTGCTGCGCGGCCGGCGCGCGGCGGTGCCGGGCCTCGTGGTGCCCGGCTCCGGCCCCGTGCGCCGGCAGGCGGAGGCCGAAGGGCTCGACGCGGTGTTCCGGGAGGCCGGCCTCGAATGGGGCGAGCCGGGCTGCTCGATGTGCGTCGGCATCAACGGCGACCTCGTGCCGCCGGGCGAGCGATGCGCCTCGACCACCAACCGCAACTTCCCGGGCCGCCAGGGCCCGAACGCGCGCACCCACCTGATGAGCCCGGCCATGGCGGCCGCCGCGGCCCTGACCGGCCGCCTCACCGACGTCCGCCGCCTCGGAGCGCCCTGACGATGCAGCCCTTCACGACCCTCACGGCGGTGGCGATCCCTCTCGGCGTCGCCAACGTCGACACCGACCAGATCCTTCCCGCCCGCTTCCTCAAGAAGCCGCGCAGCGCCGGCTACGGCGCCTTCCTGTTCCACGACGAGCGTCGCCGGGGCGACGCGATGCTCCTCGACGCGCCCGCCTACGCGGGCGCCGGGATCCTGGTCGCGGGTCGCAATTTCGGCTGCGGCTCCAGTCGCGAGGGTGCGGTCTACGCCCTCGTGGACGGCGGCATCCGCTGCGTGATCGCCCCGAGCTTCGGCGACATCTTCGCCTCGAATGCCGCCAAGAACGGCCTCCTCACCGTCGCGCTGCCGGAGGAGGTCGCGGCGGCGCTGAGGGCGCGCCTCGCCGCCGCCCCGGGCGCGACGCTCACGGTCGACCTGCCGGCCGAGCGCATCACCGATCCCGACGGTGCCGTGATCCCCTTCGCGATCGACCCGTTCCGCAAGCGCTGCCTCGTCGAGGGGCTGGACGACATCGACCTGACCCTGGCGCACGCGGCGGCGATCGACGCCTACGACGCGCGGGCAGAGCGCGAGACGCCGTGGCGGATCCCGCCGATGTAGACGGGCGGCGGAGCGGCCGTCGCCGGGCCTGCCCGGTCGCGAGGCCGGGCAGATCGCGGGACGCCGCCGGCGACGGAGCGCCGCGCATCTCGGGCCTGCTCCCGGGCGAAGGCCGCACGCGCGGCCGGCGCGAATGCGGACGCAAGAACCGGGATGCGCTGCGGGCTCCGCCGTGGTCCGCTGCGGTCGGGCGACGGGAGGGCGAAGGATGCGGCGGGGGAGAGCAGTGGGGATCGGCTGCGGCCTCGCGCTGGTGGCGCACGCGCCGCTCGCGGCATCCGGCGTGCCGGAAAGCGGACGCTACGAGGTCGAGGTGAGGCTGGAACTGCCGCATGTCGAGAGCGCGGCGGCCAGGAAGACGGTCCGCGTCTGCCTGGCGGGCGGCCCCGTCGTCGGCGACCATGGCCTGGCGGTGCTGAGCGACAACAACCCGCTCGCCACATGCCCGGCCTCGAACGTCCGGCAGGACGGTGACGAACTCACCTTCGACATCGCCTGCGCCGGCAGGAATGCCGGCTGGGCGACCGCGCGATTCCTGCTGGCGCCGACGGGCTTCCGCGGCCGCATCGCCATGTGGCTGGGCGGCAAGAACATGACCATGGCGGAGGTCCAGGCCGGTCGCCGGATCGGCGACTGCCGCGGCCCCGGTGCCGAGTCAGCGCCTGAGCCGTGACACCGTCGTCCACCCGCCACCGCCCTCCGAAGATGAGCGGCCGCGTCATACCACCGGTCATTTCCAATGACCGGTGGTGCTGCTCTCGAATTTTCGCCAAGCCTTTGGTTCGCAATCGAAAATTCGAGATGGAGCAGCGGCTCGATGCGTCGGCATCCTGAGCCGTTGGGATCAGATGGTCGTGCGCCCGAACCGGCCCGAGCGCTACAGTCCGAGCGTCACCTCGGCCCAGCGCGTGACGGCGTCGCCGCGGAGGAATTCGATCACGGCCTGCTCCTGCCTCGCCGGCTGGTCGACACCCAAGGCCGCCGTGGCAACGATCATGTCGCACCGCTCATGCAAGGCCACCGCGATCGCCGACTTCGCCGCCGCACCGCGGCCTCCGAGGGCGTAGCTGCGGCTGCGCCCCTTCATGGAGCGCACCGCTATGGCCTGCCCCGGACCGAGCGCCGTGCGCTCGGGGGCGATGAGATCGACGTCGCCGACGCGGTCGACGTCGTCATCGTCGATCGTCGTCACGCACCCGCACAACCCGAGCTTTGCCCGGACGGAGACGACAATCTCTGCGCCGCAGGACTCAGCTGGGCAGCGATAGGCCTTGCCTTTTCCCCACGGATCCGCCGGAAACGGCCATGCCGTCTCGGCCCAGGCGGGGGTC
The DNA here is from genome assembly GCF_029714205.1 of Methylobacterium sp. CB376. NCBI lineage: Bacteria > Pseudomonadati > Pseudomonadota > Alphaproteobacteria > Hyphomicrobiales > Methylobacteriaceae > Methylobacterium > Methylobacterium sp. CB376. The sequence continues at coordinate 2,199,642 of NZ_CP121648.1, forward strand.
GGAGTGGCGTCGGTGGTCTCGGGATGCGCTGTGCGGCTGACGAGCAGGCCGACTGCCCCGAGCGCCCCAGCTGCAGCCAGGACAGCCGCCGCCGTGGTCAGGGTGGTCCTTCTCGCTGGCCTCGGCATGACCGTGCCTAATTCATCGCGACGAACGTGCGTGCGGCTCCGATCTCCGGCCGTTCAGAGGCCGAATTCGCCGCGAGCGCCAGCAGCTTCTCGTAATTCGCCTTCGCAGTTGTTCTATCGCCAAGCATCTCGGCGGCTTTGGCAGCGCCGAAGAAGCCGCGGAAGCGGTTCGGCTCCCTGACCTGACTCGCCTCGAAAGCGGCAAGCGCCTCCCTTGGCATGCCGCGCTCGAGCAGCATCTCGCCGTAGAGTTCCCGCGCCGGTGCGAGCGGCCCAGGCGTGACCACGTGCTTGTTCGTCCTGTCCTCGAGATCCGCCGCGGCGCTCATGGCCTTCAGCGCCTCGTCGTGCCGGCCTTGTGCGTGGAGCACCCAGGCGGCTGCGACCTGTCGCTGGATATCCACGATCTCCGCCCAGTAGACATCCTTCGCGTCGCGCAGGTTGTCGCGCAGCCCGGCGAGCGTCGCGATGTCGGGCGCGGCCGCCTCAGGCTGGCCCGAGCGCGCCGCGCCGAGCGCGCGAGCGAAGTGCGTGATCGCCGTCACGTACGCGAACGGGCTTGGCCGCACGGAGAGTTGCGACGCCGCGGACCACTCGCCGCGCTCGACGGCGTAGCGCGCCGGCGAGGCCGCGAGCGCGTAATGGGCAGCCAGCACGGTCGCCTTGAACTCGGTCTCGTGCATCATGTCTTCCACGACAGCACGCGCCTGATCATCCTGGCCGAGCTGCAGATAGGCATAAACCATGTAATCCTGTGCATGCAGGTAATTGCCGATCGACTTCTCGGCTCGCGCAGCCTTCCAAGAGGCGGTGTTCGAGTCAATCGAGTCTTTCCAGTGACCGACGCGCGTGTAGATGTGAGATGGCATGTGCTGCGCGTGCGGCGCGGCCGGCGCGATCTGCGCGTATCGATGCGCCGCCTCGAGTCCTCTGGCGGCAAGTTCCGGGTAATCGTAGAGGTGGATGAGGTAGTGCGTGACGCCAGGATGCCGAGGCAGGCGCTTTGAGAGCGGATCGAGGATCGAGATGCCTTTCAGCTGCTGGGCGTAGGTCTTGTCGTTGAGGTCGGCCGAGGTGTTGAGCGTGATGGCGTAGGCGATCTGTGCCTCGTCATCATGCATGTATTTTGCTGCCATCTTCTCCTGGGCGTCGCGGAAGAGCCGAATGCGGTGGCCATGGCTGAGCTTATCAAAGTCGGTGTACATCAACGCCAGCGCGTCAATGTAATCGCGTTCGCGCTCAGTCCTCGGATCCAGCGCCTTGGCGCGCTGAATGGCGGCGAGCCCCGGAGCGAGGTTGGGCTGCGGGATCGGGTTGTGAGGGTTGTCCAGGTAGGTCAGGGCGATGCCCCACTCGGCGATGGCGCAAGCGGGATCGGCTTTGAGGGCTTCCTCGAAGACCTCCCTGGCGGCCGAATACCAGTAGGAGTGCTGGTAGCGCATGCCGCGATCGAAGCGACGCTGCGCGACCTCGTTGCAGGACGTCTCGAAGTGAACGCTTCCGAGCTGCTGGTCGACCTCAGCCTGCGCGACGGCCGCCTGGCCGGACGCGAGGGCGATGACAGCAACGCTGGCGGCGGCCGCGAGCAAGAACGTGCGCATCGGATCACCCTCCTGTCGGCTGCGCCGCTGTCGGCTGCGCCGCGACCTCCTCCGGGCGTCCCGGCACTATACGCTCCCGCGACCGCTTCGCAAGCATCCAAGTCCTGTCGGCAAAGTTGCACAAAGTTATAATGTCAACTGTGCAAGTTATTTGAATGAGGAATTGCGCTGAAAAACGTATGTGCTTCAACGCACAGTGCTGCCGGTCCGTATCTGCGACCTCATAGGAAACGCGGAGCAGCGGAAATGAGTGAGCAAGCCCGACTGAGATGGATCTCTGTTGTGTTCGCGCTGCTGTGGACAGCAGCGATGCTGTGGTGGTCTGCCCCGCTCGAGGCGGCGGCGGTCGTGATATGGATCATTGCGGGCGCGGTCGTCGGCTTTCTCTGGCATTGGCTGATGAGCCGATGGCAGAGATGGTACCTCGGTTCAGGACGCGGGTCCTGACATCCGGAGCCCATGAGACGCGGCGAACGCTCCCGGACCTCGTGCTCAGGCGAGGTGGCGGCGAGCCATGGCGATCAGGATCGCCATGCCGATCACCAGATAGATCAGCGCCAGCGTGGGAGAGACGCAGATCCAGAGCCAAACGAACCCGAGCGCGAAGGGAAGCTTTCGCAGGCGCGGGATCGCCGCGAGCGCGAAAGCGGCGACGAAGCCGAAGAACCACCACATCGCGTCCCTCCCAGCATGACCACCGAGGTCGCGAGAGGCAGTCTGGCCCGCTCGAAGGTGAATGCAAGGGGGCACGTCACCGCGACGGCGTGGCGGCGGATGGGTCCACCCGCCAGCAGGTCCGCTAGAGCAGCACCCGATCACGTTGCAATCGGGTGCTGCTCTAGGTCTTTGATTTTGCCGATTTTGTGCGACGAACCGGCATCCACTTCGTCGGAAAATGCTCTGGGCCGTGCGACACTGCGCCTCCGCCGCCCTCGTTCTCACCGTCGCGGTCCGCGTCGGGAGTGCCGACGCAGCCTCCCCGACGCAGTCCGACCGCAGGGCCCTGAAACGGCCTGCACAGGGGATTGCGCCACCTGCCGCGGCAACCTCCCGCCGGACGGCGAGGAGGTGCGCGCCTGCTTCCGTGAGAACATGGCCAAGCGATCACCCCCGTGCCGAGCCGAGATCGGCCGCTACGAGGGGAGCGGCAGGACGGGCTGACGGGCCAGCGACCAGCGCGGGGACGCGGTCGACTTCCTGCTCACCGCCAGCCGCGATCTGCACGCCGCCAAGCGCTTCTTGCCGCGTCCTGCGCAAGATGCTGCAGCCGCAGGCGCTCCTCGGGCCGGACCGGATCGGCACCGATGACGCTGGCCCCGATTCGCCGGCGACCGCCGCAAGTCGCAAGCAGCGGCGCGGCGCACGATCCAGGGCTTCGAAGTCATGCTGCGACCACGCAAGCGCTTCGGGTTCTCAAGAGTGCGGACTCGTCGGAGGTAGAACCCGGTGCTCGCGCCAAGCTAAGCTTTATAGCTGGTCCGCTAGTGTGGCACTCGCTCCTATCGGGATTTGATACACTTATTTGACAAAGATCAATGTCAGCTATGTCATGCGATATTATTTATGCGCATTCTTGGGCTCGGAAATGGAGAGAACTCCATGTCTAGGAAGCGGGATACCTACGGCACATATAGCGCCCAGATGCAATTCACACAACACGCATATCAGAACAGTCTGCCCATACCGCAAACTATTGACACGGCCACGCGCGATCATATTACACTTCAAGTTCGACAGACAAACCAGTTTTTAGGCCTCTACGACTCATTCGGAAACATTATCGAGACAACTGTTTGGGGATACGGCACTGGTCAGACCGTCACTTACCCCGGACCAACTATTCTGGCCTACGAAAACCACCCGGTGACGGTGACATGGCAGAACAAACTGCCAAAAACGGGACACATCCTGCCGGTTGATACCTCGATCAACATTGCGGACTCAAATACTCACCCGCTTTCTTCTGGGTTCGTACCAATCGTCACTCACTTGCACGGGGGGCACAACGATTCAAAGTATGACGGCCTACCAGACCAATGGTTTACACAGAACGGAGGCCGTGGAAGCACCGGACCCCGCGATGTCGGTGCGATGTTCGAGACTTCAACCAGCGTATATCAGAATGATCAACACTCTGCTACTCTGTGGTATCATGACCATGCGCTGGGAATAACCCGCCTTAATGTGTACGCGGGCCTTGCTGGGTTCTACATCCTCCAGGATCAAGAGCGAGCCAACCTGGTGAGCGCCGGAGTCCTGCCGAGTGGGGCAAACGACGTCGGGGTAGCGATCCAGGATAGAGCTTTCACCAGCACCGGGCAGCTCTATTATCCAGCGTACCAGAACGACATACTGCCGGGCCAATTTAATGATGATGGCACACAAATGCGCGTAAAGGATGTTGTTCCGCAAGAGTTCTATGACGCGCATGGTGCAAATGCACCTTCCGTGGTTCCAGAATTCTTCGGAGATACCATTCTTGTCAATGGCATGGCATGGCCTAATCAGGATGTTGCCGCAGGAACACAAGAGCTCCGTCTGCTCAACGGTTCGGACTCCCGATTTTATGTGCTGAAGCTCGATGATCCTAATGTCAAAGTGACCTTGGTCGGCACAGACGGCGGCTTGCTGCCGCATGCTGTGACGATCATGGACGGCGATGGTGTGCAGGAGGACGATGAGTTCCTGGTTTTGGCCCCTGGCGACCGCACCGATCTCGTCTTCGATTTCAGCAACGTCCACCTTGATCCAGGAGAGGCGACCCACGCCGTACATCTCCAGAATGTGGGGCCCGCTTACTCGCCGTTTCAAGGCCTGAACGATGATGGGTCCCTCGCGGGTGACGGACGGGCGGCCACAGCCTCGGATCCGATCGGCAACATCATGCAGTTTACGGTCGATGCGCGCCTGGTGGCCGGCCATGCCACCGTGACGGATGGTACCGTGCTGTCGAGCAACTTCCACGACTTGGCGGTCGATAGCGACCACGACGGCATCGCAGACGGTGCCACGCAGGTCCGCAAAGTCGGATTGTTCGAGCAGGCAGATGAGTACGGCCGGACGATGCCCCTGCTCGGGACGGCTGAAGAAGGTGCCGTGCGCACCAGTCGAACCGAACTACATGCAGGGGAGACTTTTGGCCCGTTGGCCTATGATGCACCTGTGACTGAAACACCAGCTTTGTTCTCAACAGAGGATTGGCAGGTGTTCAATTTCACAGCAGACAGTCATCCAATACATCTCCATTTGGTGCAATATCAAGTAGTCGAAAAGCGCCATATCGATTTTCAAGACGCTAACGATGATGGTGTCCCGGACGACACGAATCATGACGGTGTCATCACTTATGGACACGACTCAGTGCCGGACTACAACTCAGCCGACATCTGGATTGGGGATCCAATGGCGCTGCGGCCTGAAGAAAGCGGCTGGCAGGATACGGTTGAGGTAGACCCGCATCAAATGATGTCGATTGTAGCGACGTTCGACAAGCCAGGAGAATACGTGTGGCACTGCCACATTCTTTCCCACGAAGACAACGAAATGATGCGACCTTTTACCGTGAATGATCCACTGCTCGCGTGATCTTTATCAGCACGCAAATCGAGCAGGGCCGCGATCAGAATGGCGTTCCGGATCCCGGCCTCGATCTTGAGGATGACCCCGGGGCTTGAAGCCTCGAGGCAGCTTAGGGTATTTCCCGCTGAAATGTGCCAGTTCAGCGGGACATGCAGCAAAGTCAGAAACCTAGAGCAGACGTCATGCCTCATCCTGAGCGAAGCCTGCTCTCGTCCTGATCTGCCTGGCGCTTCAGGCTGTGTCCGTGGCGGAACGAGGTGTCAAGAAGACGACCGATCCTATGACCTGGCCGCCCTCGCGGCCGGCGGCGTGCCAAGCTGAGAGCGCGGCCGGGGAACGCGCGCGGGAGCGCGGGGCGCACGGCTTCCAGGCTCCGCCGCCGGGACGGCCGGCGCGCGTCCCGCATCCTCCCCGACGGCGCGTGCCCGGGATCGAACGTCACGGCGCGCCGAGCCGGGTCGCCCACGCGCCGCGGACGCTACCTGCCGCTCGGCGCGGCCGTGCTCCCGGTGGCGGCATTGCCGCGGCTGTAACCCGCCGGTGCACCGCGGGTGACGTTGTTGAAGTGCCCTCCGCCGCGCATCATGCCCCTGCGGTGGTGGCGGTGGTGCCGCACGTGATGGTGGTGACGGCGCACGCGCGCTTCGCTGACGATGCCGTTGGGCGCCGCGAGCGCCTGGTCGGGGCTGACCGGCAGGGCAGCGGCGGGCTCGGAAAGGGTCGCCGCGCCGATCCCGGCGAGGAAAGCGGCTGTGATGATGGCAATCCGCACGCGATCGAACTCCTCTGTCCGTCCCTGATGACGGCACGTCCCGGCCGAGAGGTCGGAACACGTGCGGGCTAACGCGAGGTGGCGACTTTGGATCCGGTCACGCACCCGGCCGCGGTCCGGGAGCGGCGGGCGCTCCGCCGGCGCCTCCGGCCGGTCGCGCGGCGATCGTCCGGCCGCCTCTGCCGGGCAGGGGCCTTCCGGGCAGGACGGGCGCGTGATCGCCGACCCGGCCGGGCCCTCCCAAGGCGGCGGATCCGCTGCCCGCGCCGGGTCAGGTCACGACGGACCACGCGGCCTCGGCCGCGCGAGACCCGTTTTCGGCGAACGGCCCCCACCACCGACAAGAGTTGCGCAGTGTTCCGAGGTGAGATGAGCGCGATCCTGCGGCGCCTCTCCAGCAGACACCGCATGGAACCGATATCTAAGGTTTTCGTTGGATCAGCGAAACGGATGTGGCAGGTAATCTATGCTTGCGCTTGTTGCAGCGGCTGTCGTCGGCGGTCCCCTCACCGCGGCTTTGTTCTGGCACGAGGGGGTGTTGACGGCGATCATGGCTGCGCCTGTCGGGGGGAGCCTGTGTGCCGCGGCGGCAGCCGCCTATCTCGGTCTGCGGTCCGGGGCGGCGGCGGGACGCCGCCGCGCCGCGCGGGCCGTGTCCGCCCGCTTCGGGTCGGAATGGCACGCGACGGCGCATTGAGCCGCGATCCGGCCTTGACGACGATGCCGCCGGGACCGCCATCATGCCGCTCTATGACCACGACGAGCCCGCCACGGCCTTCGGCACCGTCGGGTGGCAGATTCCGTTCCGCACCTCCGCGGGCGACCTCGTTCTGGTCAATGTCACGTCCGGCGCGGTCCAGGACGCCGGATTCGGCGACAGGCCGGACGACTTCCTCCCGCTCTATCGTCCCGCAATCCAGTTCCTCGCGGGCCTCAAGTACGATGAGGACCACAAGCTCCGCGAGATCACGATCGGGACGGATGATCTGAACACGTGACGGCGGGCACGCCGCCGGCGGCGTGCCGGTGACCGTTCGCGCGTCCGGCGCGGGCGGCCCTTCCGCGTCGGGGCACGCCCGGCGCCCGGGAACCGCGAGCAGGCCGCGCGGCGTCCGGAGGCGGGCCCGGCCGTCCGCGCCGGGCCGCCGACGCGCCCGGCCGAAGGCCGCGGTCCCGCGCCCGGCCTCCCGTCGAGATCTCACGATTCGGACCTGCCCGGAGCTCTGAGCCAGCAATCCGCCAGGATTCTCGCCGCATCGGGTGCTGGATAGCTTCCCGGTGCGGACGATGCACTGTGGCGCCCGTTGTGCGACTACGCACATCGCGGTGTCGGACCCGGCGCGATGGTTTCTCTCGACGTCGGCGGACTGGGGCAATTCGGATCTGCAACAGGTAACCATTTTGAAATAGGCGGCGGGACAGATGGCGCGCGCCCTAATGGAAGCCCGGTTCCCAAGGCCGTCAAGATGATGAGTGCCCTTATGTGCAGGGAGCTTGCAGGAGCGCTTGTTCGGCAAGAAAGAGTCTGACGTGGTGACTCTGTGCGCAGATGCAGGGATTCGTGGAAAAGACGTAATTGCGGCGGGCCAGATTGTGCAAAGAAATATGTTCTTGAGCATTATTGATCTAATGCGGATCTTGGCTTGACTTTTACACCGATTTGCGTAAAAATACAACCTGGCTGACAGTGGAGGCCACGATGAATAAGAAGTTGCAGTTCAATTCTAATAATTCAGATAGCGATATTATGAATGACATGTCCAACAGCATGTCTTGGGCGATTTATTCTTCAAGGTTAAATCCGTCAGATGTAGATGATCGTGACAATATTGTCGGCTCGGTTATAAATATTTCTGACAGTGGTTTGTCTGCGTTGGACGATTTTATCTTGAGTGATGCCGACGCAGCTGCTCCAGCTGCCAGTGGGCATGATCATGATGACATCAAGATTAATGGGGATGACATTGGAATTGCGACGTTCTTTGGGGAAACCGTGATCCAGGCGGACGGCGCCGATGATGGAATGCCGCGGACGATCCCGGTCGCTTTCGACGACGTGGCGGCCCTCCTCACGGCGAGCACGCCTCCCGATCATGGCGGGACCTCCGCGCCAGCCCTGCTCCCGACCGGGCCGATCGCCGAGGCGCCGGCATGGGTCGGGGGCGCGGCCGGGCCGGGTTCGTCGGGCGGTTCGCGCGATCCGGTGATCGCGGCTCTCCTCGACCCGACGGGGACCGGCCTCAAGGACGGCGCCGCCGCCTACGACCCGATCTTCGCGAACGCCTACGACGGCGAGGTCAGCTTCATCTCCGGCGTCGACGCGACCAAGAAGGTCGTGGGCACGAGCTTCTGGACCTGGAACAGCAACAACCCGGCGACCTACGCCACCACGTCGAAGGCCCACAAGTTCGGCTCGACGGCGATCGGCAGCGCCGGCGGCACCGTGACCTACTGGTTCGACACCAACTCGAACTGGACCACGACGGAGCGGAACGCCCTGATCTCCGGCATGGGCCTGTGGTCGGCCGTCGCCAACATCCAGTTCGCGCAGGCCGCCAGCGCCGCGACCGCGAGCTTCACCTTCATCCGCGGCAGCGACGGCAGCGCCTACGAGAACAACGGCATCGTCGCCTCGGCGATCGGCAGCACGACGATCAACAACCCGACCGGCGCCATCATCTCGATCGACACCAGCGTGGCCGGCTTCGGCCCGATCGGCGGCTCGTTCGACACCTACGGCGGCTACCCCTACCAGACCCTCGTCCACGAACTCGGACACCTGATCGGCCTCGGCCACGGCGGCGCCTACAACGGTAACGTCAACTCGGCCACCCAGCAGTTCAGCGCCTACGACACCCGGCTCTGGACGCTGATGTCCTACATCGATCCGTTCGACACGTCGGCCAAGTACTATAACCAGTATCCCGTCACGGGAACGTCCTGGGGCACCAGCCCGACCAATGGGCTCTACTATTATCGCGAGCCGACGACGCCGATGTTCCTCGACATCCTGGCGGCCCAGCAGATCTACGGGGCGCCGACGACGAGCACGCTCAACAACGTCACCTTCGGCTTCAACAGCACCGTGCCGGGGCTCATCAACCAGTACTTCAACTTCACCGTCAACCAGCATCCCGTCGTCACCCTGTTCGCGACGGGAGCGAGCAACACTCTCGACCTCTCCGGCTGGTCGAACGGCGCCACCATCAGCCTCACCCCCGGCACCTTCACCAGTGCCAACGGCATGATCAACAACATCGGCATCGGGCCGAGCACCATCCTCACCAAGGCGATCGGCACGACCGGCAGCGACACCTTCCTGCCGAACCCGAGCTACGTCACCACCATGACGGGCAACGGCGGGAACGACACCTTCAAGTCGACGATGTTCGGCCTGTCGCTGGACACGATCACCGACTTCGCCCAGGGCGACAAGATCATCCTCACCGACGGCGCGTCGTCCACCTTCACCTACCGCCACACCGGCACCGTCCTGGCCTACGGCAACGGGGCCACCTCCTACAGCATGAACCTGACGGCCCCCCTGGCCGGGCGCCTCGTCAAGTCCGCCGACCCCTCCGCCGGCGTCGACCTCACCGTCACCCGCATCGACCAGGACGACCTCAACAACGACGGGCTCAGCAACATCGTCTGGCGCAGCTCCGCCGGGCAGCTCGTGTCCTGGGACGTCTCCGGCGCCCAGATCACCGCCTCCCAGGCCCTCACCTCCAACGGCACCCCCGTCGCACCCGACGCCTCCTGGACCCTGGCCGGCACCGCCGACGATTTCGGCACCGGGCGCGCCAGCCTGATCTGGCGCAGCAATGCCGGCGGCCTCGTCAACTGGACCATGAACGGCGCCCAGGTCCAGGCCAGCAGCCCCTTCACCTTCCAGGGCGTCGCGGTCGCCCCCGACGCTTCGTGGTCGATCGCCGGCTTCGGCGACTTCAACGACGACGGCAAGACCGACATGCTCTGGAGGAACAGCGCCGGCTTCCTCACCGAGTGGCAGCTCAACGGCACGCAGATCACCGCCAGCCAGACCATCACCTCGCAGGGCACGGCCGTTCAGCTCGACCCGTATTGGACGGTGGCGGGGATCGGGAACTTCGACGGCGATCCCTACTCGGACCTGCTGATGCGCAACACCTCGACCGGGCAGCTGGTCGAGTGGCTGATGAACGGCTCGCAGATCGTGTCGAGCAGCGCGCTGACCTACCAGGGCACCGCGATCGCGCCCGACCTGTCGTGGTCCGTGGCGGGGGTGGGCGACTTCGACGGGGACCACGAGGCGGACATCCTGTGGCGGGGCAGCGACAGCACGCTGGCGCTGTGGAAGATGGACGGGTCGCAGGTGGGGTCGAGCAGCGCGCTGACCTACCAGGGCGGCGCGATCCGGCCGGACGCGTCGTGGAGCATCCAGCAGGTCGGGGACTACAACGGCGACGGGAAGTCGGATCTCCTGTGGCGGTCGACGGGGAACACGCTGTCCGAGTGGATCATGAACGGCAGCCAGATCGCCTCGACGGGCCTGCTGACGTCGAACGGCACGCCGGTGCAGCCGGACGGCGGCTGGTCGATCCAGAGCGACCCGCACAACTTCGTCTGAGGTCATCGGCGAACCTGGCCGGCGCAGATCGGCCGCAGGAGCCGCGCCCGGGGCCGGCCCGGGCGCGGAACCGCTCCGAGGGGACGACGTTGCCCCAACCCGCATCAGGAGCGCCGCATGGGAAACGCCAAGGTTTTGGCACTGCCGCTGGTTGGGATCCTGGCCCTCGGCGGGTGCTACGACGAGAAGAAGGAGAGGGCCGAGACGGGGGCGGCGGGCACGACCGCGACGAACACCGCCACAACCCTCTCGAAGAAGGAGACCGGGGCGGACCCGGTCACCGGCCCGTCGACGGCGAGCCCCGCCGAACAGAAGGCCCGGGACGCGACCACGACCGGCTCGACCACGGCCGCGACGCCCCCGGCCCCCACCACCTCCGCGGCGCCGGTCGCCGGCCGCGCGGCGGATCAGGGCGTGGCCCCGGCGGACGGCAAGAAGCACTGAGCGCCGCTCGCCGAACCGGCGAACGGGCCCGTCGCGCGGCCCCACGGGCGGGCCGCGCCGTCCCGGCGGGCCGCCGCAGCGCGGTCACGGTCGCCGGGACGGCCGGGCGCTCAGGAGCGACGGGCCGGCGGGACGCGCGCGCCCGCCTCGCGCCCCGGTGCCGCGCCGCGCTTTCGGCCGACCGTCCCGAGGGAGAGCCCGCGCTCGGATTGCGACCAAGCCCGGCGCCGCGGCGGTCCCGAGGAGCCTGAGGGAGGTCCGACGCTCATCTCGTGCAGGATGGCGCCGACGACGAACGCGGCCGTCTCCCGCGAGATCGGGTGCGCCGTCATCGCCTTCGAGATCAGCCGCTCGGTCCGCTGCGGCGCCTCCGCGGACGGGTCCGGCCCGGCCGAAGCCCGACTCGGCTCCGAGGCGAGCGAGATGTTCTGGAGGGCGACAGAGCTCGTGACCGACCTGTAGTTGATCCAGAGCACGTAGACGGCGACATGGCCGCCTTCGAGGTACATTCGAGAGGTGTTTCCGTCCTTGTCGAAGAATTTCCAGGACGCGATCAGGCCGCGTCGCGCCCGATAATGCGGTCCATCGAGGCCGGGCTGCGACAGAAAGAGGTCCGAGTACACTACCGGCGCCGAGACCGCGAGATCGGACATCTGCATCGGCGGGCGCATCGCAGGTTTCCCTTCGGGCCGAACCCTATCGGGAAAGTGCCATCAGACTCTTAAAGGCGCGGCGCGGTGCGGGCAGGCCCGCATCCCGGCTTCGCGCCGGTCTCGAGAAGCTTTGGGCCGGGACGCTCCCCAGGGCTCCGGCCGCGGCCGAACGCGCGGCCCGGCCGCGGCCGGGGAGGGGCCGGCATCGTCTCGGCGCGAGGGGGCGCCCCCTTCCGGCGCCTCGACAACCGGCGGAAGCGTCCCGCGCGCGGCAACGATCGCCCCACCTGCGCGGTTGTCCCCGGCCCGCCGCGCCGGCGTTGCGACGGAGGGAGCCTCCCGGCCGGGGCCGGACGACGGGCCCGGGGAACGGGAGGGTGTGACCGAGAGACGTCGCGCGCCTACAATGAAGCAACACGACATCGGAGGATACGCCATGGTCGACCGAGTCACCGGCACGGGGGCGCCGCCGGCCCCCGATCACGCGCGCAGCACCTCGCCCCTGCACAGCCCCGACCAAATGCTCGGCCTGTGGGCGGGATGGATGGAGCAGGTCTCGGCGGCGCCGCAGGCGGTCCAGGCGCAGGCCTGGGCGGCGCCGTTCCCGTCCGTCCTCCTGTCGGAGGGCGAACTCGCCCAGCGCCTCGCCCAGGACCCGCTGCTGCGCTCGATCGATCAGATCTGGAACGCCAACCCGCTGCGCGACGTGGTGCCGATCGACTGGGGCGGCATCGCCTGGGCCCTGCGCACGGTCTGGCTGCGCGCCATGAACAAGCCCGAGGCCGCCGCGTCGCTGATGGATCTCGGCCAGGGCGTGTGGCAGTCGCTCCTGACCAGCTGGGAAGAGGCCGGGCGGACCTGGCTCGGCCTGTTCGGCCTCGCTCCGGAGCAGAGCCGGCCGGGCGGGCGGACCGACAAACGGTTCTCCGCCCCGGAATGGCGGATGAACCCGGCCTACCTCGCGCTCAAGGAACTCTACCTCCTCGCCTCCGACTGGCTCCTGGAGCGGGGCGACATCGACGACCTCGATCCGGCCGAGCGGCACCGCCTGACCTTCCACCTGCGCCAGTTCGTCGACGCGATGAGCCCGGCGCTGGTGCTGATGTCGAACCCCGTCGCCCTGCGCAAGGCCCTGGAAACCGGAGGCGCGAGCCTCGTCGACGGGGCCCGCCACCTCGCGGAGGACATCGCGGCCGGGCGCCTCAGCATGGTCGACGCCGACGCCTTCGCCCCGGGCCGCAACCTCGCCCTCACGCCCGGCAAGGTCGTCCACCGCAACGCGCTCATGGAACTGATCCAGTACGCGCCGGCCACCGAGCAGGTCCGCGAGATCCCGCTCCTCATCGTGCCGCCCTGGATCAACAAATACTACATCCTCGACATGCAGCCGAAGAACAGCATGGTGCGGTACCTGGTGTCCCAGGGCTTCACGGTGTTCCTGATCTCCTGGCGCAACCCCGACGCGTCGATGGATGCGATCGGGATCGAGGACTACATCGATCTGGGGCCGATGGCGGCGAGCGAGGTGATCCGCGAGATCACCGGCAGCGAGCGCGTGAACGCGATGGGCTACTGCATCGGCGGGGTGCTGCTCACGCTCACCCTGGCAATCCTCGCCGCCAAGGGCGATCAGCGCTTCGCCTCGGCGAGCTTCATGGTCTCGCCCCAGGATTTCTCGCGGATCGGCGACACCGCGGTCTTCATGGACGAGCCGACCATCGACCTCGTCGAGCAGCAGATGATGGAGCGCGGCTACCTCGACAGCCGCGCCATGAGCAACATGTTCAACCTGCTGCGCTCGAACGATCTGATCTGGTCGAACGTCGTCAACAACTATCTTCTCGGTAACAGGCCGCCGGCTTTCGACCTGCTCTACTGGAACAGCGACAGCACTCGGATGACGCGTGCGGCGCACAGCTGGTACCTGCGCAACACCTACGTCGAGAACAACCTGATCGTGCCGGGCAAGATCCAGCTCAAGGGCGAGGCCGTCGACCTCGGGCGGATCCGGCAGGACACCTACGCGGTGGGCTGCGAGCGCGACCACATCGTGCCCTGGGACTCGGCCTGGCGCATCACCCAGCTGTTCGGCGGGGCCGTGCGCTACGTTCTGGCGTCGAGCGGCCACGTGGCCGGCATCATCAACCCGCCGGGCGGCAAGGGCCAGTACCGGACGGGGCCGGCAGGGCAGCCCGCCGCCTCCCCGGAGGCGTGGCTGAAGGCGGCCGAGGCGCATGCCGGGAGCTGGTGGCCGGACTGGTCGGCGTGGCTGGCGGAGCGCTCCGGCGCCCTGGCGGCGCCCCCGCAGCTCGGGAGCGCGCAGAACCCACCCCTGCACGACGCACCGGGCACCTACGTGCTGCAGACCTGAGCGCCGGGGCGGCGGGCGGCCGAGGGCGCCTCGGCCCGCCCGTCAGGCGTCGAGGGCGTGGAAGAGGGAGAAGCCGGCCGCGCGGCTCGCCGGTCCCGCGCCGGCGCCACCGCGCCCTGCCCCACCGCGCCCTGCCGCGGGGCCCGGGCCAACGTGCGCCCGCCCGAACGGTTCACGGCACCTCGCGCGGCCCGGCGTTACATGATGTGAGGCGGTGATGTCGCCGATGCGGCTCGCATTCGATCGATCGCGCTCAGAACAATTGCCGTCTATTCCTTCATTCTCCGTGTATCTCCTGCCTTTCCAGCACGGGAACCATACCCAGTTCTGGGAGATGTTTTTCATGTTTGGTGTTCGCACCGACCCAGAATGAGGAGGAGCCCATGCGAGCGGCTTCAACGCTGGTGAGCACTGTTGCCATCCTAACCCTCTCGGCGGCCGCCGCGCTGGCCGGACCGTGCACGACGGGTACGACCGGGCGCAGCGGGCAGCAGGCGGGCAATCCGGCGAGTTCGAGCGCGGATCATTCCACCAAGAACCTCGCGGACGGCCAGCAGCCCAGCTCGGCCAAGACCGTGGGGGCGATGAACAACGTGGCGAGCGACCGGGCGACTTCCCCGGCCGACGTCACGCTCCAGGCCCAGGGCAAGCCCACGATGGCGCAGCAGGGCCGGGGCGAGACGGCCGCGAACGACCGGAGTTCGGATGCCGACCGCTCGACGCGCAACACCGCGGGCGGCCAGCAGCCGAGTTCGCCGAAGACGGTCGGCGCCATGAACAACGTGGGAGCCAACGAATTGCCGGCCGGTCAAGCCGGCCAAGCGGGCGGGGGCAGCGACGAGGGCTGCTGACGCGGGAAGGCCCTGATCGGGGCGGGTCGCGCCCCGGCGCCGCGCGGACCACGACCGGCCTCGTGCAACCAAAGCCGGACCGGCGCGATTGACTCCACTGGTCTGCTCCGGACCAAGGGAGGTGCGTCATGGGTTTGGTGTTCTTCCTCGTCTTCATCGGGCCCTGGCTGGCCCTGGCCGTGCTGAGCGCGCTCGGCGTCGCCAAGCCGAAGCCCTACTGACGGTCGCGAGGCGTTCGCGACGCGACGGCGTCCGGTCCGGATCCGGGCCCTCGGGCCGGCGGGCGCATCCTCGGCCGCCGGGGGCCCGCTCCGGCGACGCCCCGGCCGCCGCCTTCGGGCGGATGAGGCCGGCCCGGCGGGCCGGCCGTCTCGCGGCGGGCCGGATCGGCGCTCATCGTCCGCGAGGGCGCCGCCCGAGCGTTCCCCGGCCGAGCGTTCGCAGCCCGAGAATTCCCTCGAGAATTCCCCTCGAGAATTCCCCCAATGACGCCCGCCCTGCCCGAGGCCCGGGCGTACCGCCTCGGCGATGCCCGCATCCCGGCCGCCTTCCTGACGGACGGCGTTCCCGCGGGGGCCGCGCGCGACCCGGACGGCAGCGCGCGCCTCGACCTCGCGGTCGGGGAGGGGCGCATCGCCGCCCTGGTCCCGGCGGGGATCATGGGATTGCCTAGCCGGCGCCCGCCCCGCTCCGCAGCGTCGCGGCGATCTCCTGCACCGCCTCCCAGGCGATCTCGACGTCCCGCCACGTGGTCGTGGTCTGACCGATCTGGAAGCGGATCACGAAGTGCCCGTCGTGCCGGGTCTGGGTCAGGTAGGTGCGCCCGTCGTCGTTGATGCGCGCCACCAGCCGCTCGTTCAGCGCGTCGAGGTCCTGCGCCCCCGCGGGCGCGTACCGGAAGGTGAGGAGCGACAGGATCGGCCCGGTCACGAGTTCGAAATCCGGATGCGCCGCGATGCGCGCCGCGAGGTCCCGCGCGAAGGCGACGTGGCGGCGGATCATCTCCCGCAGGGCCTCCACCCCGTAGGAGCGGATCACGAACCACAGCTTCAGGGCGCGGAAGCGCCGACCGAGCGGGACCGACCACTCGCTGTAATCGACCACGCCCTCGCGCTCGAGGGTGCGCAGGAAGGGTGGGCGCAGGCCGAGCGTGTCGGTGAGCATCCGCGGGTCCTTCACGAAATGCGCCGAACAGTCGAAATGCGTGAACAGCCACTTGTGCGGGTTGAAGACGAGGCTGTCGGCCAGCGCGGCGCCCCGCATCAGGTCGCGGAATTCGGGGCAGATCATCGCGCTGCCGGCCCAGGCGGCGTCGACGTGCAGGAACAGGCCGTGGCGCCGCGCCACCTCCGCCACGGCGTCGATCGGGTCGCAAGCCCCGATGCTGGTCCCGCCGAGGCAGGCCACCACGGCGGCCGGGAGATGGCCCTCCTCCCGGTCCGCTGCGACCGCCGCCTCGAGCGCCGCCGGGTCCATGCCGTGGAGCGGGCCGCGCACCGGGATGCGCACGAGGTTGCCGTCGCCGATCCCGGCGATCCGCACCGCCTTGTCGACGGAGGAATGCACCTGCGCCGAGGCGTAGACCCGCACCGCGCGCTGGCCGCTCAGGCCCTCCCGGTTGCCCGCGAAGCCGAGCGCCCGCTCGCGGGCGGTGAGCAGGGCCGCGAGCGTCGCGCCCGAGGCGGAATCCTGGATCACCCCGGAGAACTCGCCGGGCAGGCCGATCATGTCCCGCAGCCAGTCGGTGACGCGGCTCTCCAGCTCGGTGGCGGCCGGCGAGGTTTGCCAGAGCATGCACTGCGCCGCCATCGCGGCGGTGACGACCTCCGCCACCAGCGAGGGCGGGCTGGCATTGGCCGGGAAATAGGCGAAGAAGCGCGGGTGCTGCCAATGCGTCATGCCCGGCAGGATGACGCGGTCGAGATCGGCGAAGATCGCCTCCATCGGCTCGCCCGCCTCGGGCGGCGCGGCCGGGATCTGCCGGAAGACCTCGCCCGGCGCGACCTGGGCGCGCACCGGACGCTCGCCCACGCCCGCCAGATACGCCGCCGACCAATCCGCGGCCCGGTGCATCCAGGCGCGGAGATCCTGCTCGTCCATGCGGCCCTCCAGATGAGAAAATACTCGTTACAGCGGCAGGGCGCTCCTCCCGCGAGGAGGGGCTTGTACGGCATTTCGCGGGGCGGTGAAGGGCAGGCGGCCGGGGCCCGCCGGTCGACAGCAGCGTCCGAATTGTCTTCGACGAACCGGCATCCCCGTCGTCGGACAAGGCTCTATCCCGCCCGGCCGGTCCACTTGCGGGAGAAGTCGTGCGCCTCGAAATGCGCGGTCATGAACGCGATGAAGGAGCGCACCTTGGCCGAGAGGTGCTTGCGCGTCGGATAGGCGAAGTTGATCCGCAGGCGCGGCAGGTCCCAGGCATCGAGCACGGGCACGAGGCGTCCCGCCGCGACGTCGTCGTGCACGATGTAGGTGGGCTGGACCAGGAGGCCGAGCCCGTTGAGGGCGGCGGCGCGCAGGATCTGGCCGTCGTTCGATTCGAGCAGGCCGTGGGCCGGCACCCGCACGGTCTCCTCGCCGCGGGTGAAGGTCAGCTCGTTCGGATTGTTGGCGTAGACGTAGATCAGCAGGGCGTGGCGCGCGAGGTCGCGCGGGTGGGCCGGACAGCCCGCCCGGGCGAGGTAGGACGGCGCCCCCGTCAGGATGCGGCGGGTCTCGGCGAGGCGGCGGATCGTGATGGCCCGGTCCGGCTCGAACTCGCGGGTGCGGATGGCGACGTCGATCCCGGCATCGATCAGGTCCACGTAGCGGTTGGAGATTTCGACGTGCACGCGCACGTTCGGATAGCGGGCGTGGTAGGCGGGCAGGAGCGGCGCGATGTGCAGCAGCCCGAAGGAGAGCGAGGCGCTGACCCGCAGGAGCCCGCTCGGATCGAGCGCCGCCCCGGTGACCTCGGCCTCGCTGTCGGCGACGTCCGCGAGGATGCCGCGGGCGCGGGCCAGGAACTTCCCGCCCTCGTCGGTGAGCGAGAGGGTGCGGGTGTTGCGCCGCACCAGCAGCACGCCGAGCCGCTCCTCCAGCGCCGCGAGCGTCCGGCTCGCCGCCGCGACCGAGAGGCCGCGCGCCTGCGCGGCGCCGCTGATCGTCCCGGCTTCGGCGATCGCCACGAGGAGTTCGAGCTGGCCGAGCCGGTCCACGTTTCTCGCCTGCCGCAAAACTGATTCACGTTCGGCCCATCTTATCGCGCGTTTCCGAAAAACTTAAACATGCCGGCAAGGCGTGCCGGGACCACCGGCTCGCGAAGGAAGGCGTGCCGGAACCGCCGGCTCGGGGAGGAGCGCGATGATCAAGCACATCGTCATGTGGCGGGTTGCCGGGACCTCCGCGGCCGAGCAGGCCGGCAATGCCCAGCGGATCCGCGCGGCCTTCGAGGGGCTGCGGGGCCGCATCCCCGGCCTCCGGCACCTGGAGGTCGGGGTCGATCGGAGCCGCGTCGCGGAAGCCTGCGACGTCGTCCTCTACAGCGAGTTCGACACGCAGGCGGCCCTCGACCTCTACCGCGACCATCCCGAGCACGGCCGGGTGCGGGCCGAGCTGCAGGGCCTGCGGATCAGCCGCCACCAAGTCGACTACGCGGTGGGAGGGTGAGCCCATGGACCCGTTCCGGTTCGGCGGCATCCCGACCCGCGTGGTCTTCGGCCACGGGACCCTGGCGGAGCTGCCGGGGGAGATCGAGCGGCTCGGCCGCTCCCGGGCGGTGGTGGTCGCGACTCCCCGCCAGCGCGCCCGGGCCGAGGCGCTCGCCGCCCGGCTCGGGGCCCGGGCCGCGGGCGTGATCGCCGCGGCCGCGATGCACACGCCGGTCGCCGTGACCGAGGCGGCGCTGGCCGAGCTGCGGAGGCTCGACGCGGATTGCGTGGTGGCGCTCGGCGGCGGCTCGACGACCGGCCTCGCCAAGGCGATCGCGCTGCGCACCGACCTCGACCAGATCATCGTGCCGACGACCTACGCGGGCTCCGAGATGACGCCGATCCTCGGCGAGACCCGCGACGGCGTGAAGACGACGCAGCGCTCGGACCGGATCCTGCCCGAGACCGTGATCTACGACGTCGATCTCACCCTCGGGCTTCCGGTCGGGCTCAGCGCGACCTCGGGCATGAACGCGATCGCCCACGCCGTCGAGGCGCTCTACGCGCGGGACCGCAACCCGATCGTCTCGCTCATGGCCGAGGAGGCGATCCGGGCGCTCGCCGGGGCCCTGCCGGCGATCCTGCGCGATCCGGGGGACCGCGCCGCCCGCGCGGACGCGCTCTACGGGGCGTGGCTCGCCGGCACCTGCCTCGGCGCGGTCGGCATGGCGCTGCACCACAAGCTCTGCCACGTGCTCGGCGGCTCCTTCGACCTGCCCCATGCCGAGACCCACACGGTCGTGCTGCCCCACGCCGTCGCCTACAACGCGGCGGCGGCGCCCGACGCGATGGCGCGGGTCGCCCGGGCCCTCGATGCGCCGGAGGCGGCGCGGGGCCTGTTCGACCTCGCGGCCTCGCTCGGGGCGCCGACCGGGCTCGCGGCTCTCGGCATGCCGGCGGAGGGACTCGACCGCGCCGCCGATCTCGCGGCGGCGGGCTCCTCCTGGAATCCGCGGCCGGTGGAGCGCGCCCCGATCCGGCGCCTCCTCGAGGACGCCTATCACGGTCGCAGGCCCGCGGGCGCCGCCTGAGCATCCTTTGCCGAAGGGGTCACCGGTCCGGCGGCGAACATGATGCGAGAACGAGGCGTCCAGGCAAAATTGCCCCGCGCCGTTCCGCTTGGCATCGCGGACCGGACGCGGCGCGGGCGCGGCCCCGCGATGGCGAGGCGCCGCGGGGGCCGGTCAGGCGCGGCGCCGCCGGAGGAACCGAGACGAGGGACAGGCCGATGCGCGACTTCGACGAGTTCACCATCACCCGGGCGGTGATCGACCGCTTCGCCGACACGCCCGATCCGCGCCTGAGGCAGGTGATGACCAGCCTCGTGCGGCACCTGCACGACTTCGTGCGCGACGTCGACCTCAGCTTCGCGGAGTGGCAGCAGGCGATCGCCTTCCTGACCCGCACCGGCCAGATGTGCGACGCGCACCGGCAGGAATTCATCCTGCTGTCCGACACGCTCGGCGTCTCGATGCTGGTGGACGCGATCAACCACCGGATGCCGGAGGGCGCCACCGAGACGACGGTGCTCGGCCCCTTCTACGTGAAGGAGGCCCCCGAACTCCCCAACGGCGCCGACATCGCCGGGCTGCTCGAGGGCACGCCCCTCCTCGTCACCGGCTCGGTCGCCTCGGCGGGCGGAGGCATGCTCGCCGGGGCCACGGTCGATGTCTGGCACGCGGACGAGGACGGCGCCTACGACGTGCAGCAGCTCGACGCGCTCGGCGGGCTCGCCGGCCGCGCCCGCTTCCGCACCGACGCGGAGGGGCGGTTCCACTTCTGGACCATCATGCCGGCCTGGTACCCGATCCCGGATGACGGGCCGGTCGGCGACATGCTGAAGGCCGCGGCCCGTCACCCGAACCGGCCGGCCCACGTCCACTTCATGATCGCGGCCGAGGGCCACGAGACGCTGATCACCCACGTCTTCGCGGCCGACAGCCCCTGGCTCGACTCCGACGCCGTCTTCGGGGTCAAGAATTCCCTGATCGCCGAATTCGCCGCGCACCCGGCCGGCCCCGCCCCGGACGGGCGGCGCATGGAGCGGCCGTTCCGGCACCTCGCCTACGATTTCGGGCTCAAACCGGTCCGCACGCGGGACTGAGACCCCGGTCCACGGGGCACCCGCACCACGCAAGCATCACGGCAAGCATCACGGCAAGCATCACGGCAAGCACCACGGGAGGTCACCACCATGAGCGAGGCAACGACCGGCGCCGTCGGCGCCGTCCCGGCCGCGGGCCGGGGCACCTGGATCTCCGAACTCGGGACCAAGGAGAAGCGGGCGCTCGGCGCCTGCGTGGGCGGCTGGGCGCTCGACGCCATGGACGTCCAGCTCTACAGCTTCGTCATCCCGACGCTGATCGCCACCTGGGGCGTGACCCGGGCCGAGGCCGGGGCGCTCGGCACCGCCGCCCTGCTGACCTCCGCCATCGGCGGCTGGCTCGCGGGCTTCCTGGCGGATCGCTGGGGGCGGGTGCACACCCTGCAGATCGCCATCCTGTGGTTCGCCGGCTTCACCTTCCTGTCGGGCCTCGCGCAGAGCTTCGAGCAGCTCTTCGCGGCCCGCGCGCTGATGGGCCTCGGCTTCGGCGGCGAGTGGGCGGCGGGCGCGGTGCTGCTCGGCGAGACGATCCGGCCCGAGCATCGCGGCAAGGCGCTGGGCACCATGCAGTCGGGCTGGGCGCTCGGCTGGGGCGCGGCTGCGCTGCTCTACACCCTGTTCTTCTCGCTGATGCCGCCCGAGACGGCGTGGCGCGCCCTGTTCTTCGTCGGCATCGCCCCGGCGCTCCTCGTCTTCGTGCTGCGCCGCTACGTCGAGGAGCCGGACGTCTACCGGGAATCGCAGGCGAAGATCGCCGAGACCGGCGACAAGCCGTCCTTCTTCGAGATCTTCCGGCCGCCGCTCCTGCGCATCACGGTCCTGGGCGCCCTGATGGGCACCGGGGCCCAGGGCGGCTACTTCGCGGTCACGACCTGGCTGCCGACCTTCCTGCGCACCGAGCGGGGCCTGTCGGTGCTGAATTCCGGCGGCTACCTCGCGGTGCTGATCGTCGGCTCCTTCTGCGGCTACCTGTCGGGGGCCTACCTCGCCGACCGGATCGGCCGGCGCGCCACCTTCCTGGTCTTCGCCATCGGGGCGGGGGTCATCGTGACGACCTACACGATGGTGCCCTTCGGCAATGCCGCCATGCTGGTGCTGGGCTTCCCCCTCGGCTTCTTCGCCTCGGGCGTGTTCAGCGCCATGGGCGCCTTCTTCACCGAGCAGTTCCCGACGCGGGTGCGCGGTGTCGGCCAGGGCTTCGCCTACAATTTCGGCCGGGCGATCGGGGCGATCTTCCCGACCCTGGTCGGGCTGCTCTCGGCCTCGATGCCGCTCGGGCAGGCGATCGGCCTGTTCGCGGCCGCCGCCTACGCCACCATGGCGGTCGCGGCCTTCCTCCTGCCCGAGACCAAGGGCAAGGCCCTCACCGCCTGATCGGAGGCTCACCCATGCGGATCGGCTGGATCGGCCTCGGCAAACTCGGCGCGCCCATGGCGCGCCACCTCGTGGCGGCGGGACACGCCGTCCTGGCTTTCGACCGGGATCCCGGCCGGCTCGCCG
The DNA here is from genome assembly GCF_029714205.1 of Methylobacterium sp. CB376. Taxonomy (NCBI): domain Bacteria; kingdom Pseudomonadati; phylum Pseudomonadota; class Alphaproteobacteria; order Hyphomicrobiales; family Methylobacteriaceae; genus Methylobacterium; species Methylobacterium sp. CB376. The sequence continues at coordinate 2,221,943 of NZ_CP121648.1, forward strand.
CGGTCCCGGGCGCCGAGGCCGCGGACCTGCCCGGCGTCGCCGCCTGCGGCGTCGTGGTCACGAGCCTGCCCGACGACGCGGCCCTCGCGGCCGTCGCCCTCGGGCCCGAGGGGCTCCTCGCCCGGATGGCCCCGGACGGGGTCCTGGTCGAGACCAGCACCGTCTCCCCGGAGACGAGCGCGGCATTGCGCGAGGCCGCCGAGGCGGGAGGGATCCTCTACCTCGCCGCGCCGGTCTCGGGCTCGACCGCGACGGCCGAGGCCGCCACCCTCACCCTGTTCTGCTCCGGGCCGGAGACCGCCCTGGAGCGGGCCCGGCCCCTCCTCGCGACATTCGCCCGGACCATCCACGCGGTCGGTCCCGGCGAGGAGGCGCGCTTCCTCAAGCTCGCCATCAACCACTTCGTCGGCTCGACCGCGCAGGTCGCCGCCGAGGCGCTGACGCTCGCGCGCCGGGGCGGGGTCGCCTGGGACACGGTCCTGGCGGTGCTCGGCAGCTCGGTCGCGGCCTCGCCGCTCGTCGCCTACAAGCTCGACCCGCTGCGGCGGCGCGACTTCTCGCCCGCCTTCTCGATCGCCCAGATGCTCAAGGACATGAGCCTCGGCGTGGCGGCCGGGGAAGCGGTGGGCGTCGCCATGCCGGTGGCGGCCCTGGTGCGCGACCTCTACGCGGCCCAGGCCGGGACCGACCTGCGGGACCTCGACTTCTTCGCCGCCCTGCTCGCCGCCGAGCGCGGCGCCGGCCTCGGCGAGCCCGACTGATCCGCGGTCCGGACGATCACGTCCGGACCGCGGATGAGAAGCCCGCGCGGCGCGTGAGATGCCGACATCCGCATGGCGACGCAATCCGCCGGATATCGTATGACCCTCCGGGAGACGACCATGCCCCACTACGCGATCCACGCCCTCGACCACGCGGGCGCCCTGGAGCGGCGCCTCGCCCATTACGAGGCCCACAAGACCTATCTCGGCGGGACGCTGCCGGTGCGCATCGTGGTGTCCGGACCCCTCCTGGCGGAGGACGGCGAGACGATGATCGGCAGCCTGTTCGTGGTCGAGGCGCCCGACCGCGCCGCCGTGGAGGCCTTCCACGCCGCCGACCCGTTCAGGGAGGCGGGGATCTGGGAGCGGGTGACGATCACGGGCTTCCGCCTGCGCCAGGCGGCCCTGCCGGCCTGACGCCGGCGGGACTCGGGTCCCGACCAGGCGGCGGAGCAGGACCATCGGCTCGCTCTGCCGCGACGTGCCGGCCTCCGCCGGGATGTTCGTCGGGTGCGCCCTTGCCGTCGCGATGCCGCTTCGACGCCGACGCGCGCGCCCCGTCTCCGCGGGCGGCGCGACCCCCGAGGCCGTCCGGTCGACCCGCGCCTCCGGGGAGCGCGGGCCGCGGCGCGGCCCGCGGCGCTTGCAACGCGGGACGCCGATCCCGCACAGAGGCAACGACACGAGCGAGGAGAGCGCCGATGAGCTTCCATTCCGCCGAGGATCCGGTCCCGGGCGACCGCTTCTCCTGCGACGCGATCGAGACCCTGATCGTGCCGCGCGCCCGCGACATCGGCTCCTTCGAGGTGCGCCGGGCGCTGCCCTCGGCCCGGCGCCAGATGGTCGGCCCCTTCATCTTCTTCGACCAGATGGGCCCGGCCGAGTTCCTGCTCGGCGCCGGCATGGACGTGCGGCCCCACCCGCATATCGGCCTGTCCACCGTCACCTACCTGTTCGACGGCGAGATCATGCACCGCGACTCCCTCGGCACCGCCCTGCCGATCCGGCCGGGCGAGCTCAACTGGATGACGGCGGGGCGCGGCATCACCCACTCGGAGCGCACGGCGCCGGACCTGCGCGCCGCCGGCTCGCGGCTCTTCGGCATCCAGAGCTGGGTGGCGCTCTCCGCCCGGGACGAGGAGGCGGCCCCCGCCTTCGAGCATTACGACGCGGCCGACCTGCCGGTGCTCACCGGCGAGGGCAAGACCGTGCGGGTGATCGCCGGCGAGGCGCTCGGCGCCCGCTCGCCCGTGCGCACGTCGAGTCCCCTCGTCTACGCGGACGTGCAGCTGGAGCCCGGCGCGAGCCTGCCCCTCGACCCGACCTTCGAGGAGCGGGCGATCTACACGGTGTCCGGGTCGATCGAGGTCGCGGGCGACGGGTTCGGGCCGGGCCAGCTCCTGGTCTTCCGGCCGGGGGACCGCATCACCGTGCGGGCGAGCACCGCCGCGCGCCTCATGCTGCTCGGCGGCGAGCCGATGGACGGCCCGCGCCACATCTGGTGGAACTTCGTCTCCTCGCGGCCCGAGCGGATCGAGCAGGCCAAGGCCGATTGGCGCGCCGCCCGCTTCGACAGCGTGCCGGGCGAGACCGAGTTCATCTCCCTGCCCGAGGCGCCCCGCGCGCCCTGAAGGCGCGCCCCGGCGCCCTGGAGGCGCGCCTCCAGGGCCGTCACGGCACCGGCTCGGTCCGCCCGAGCAGGCAGCCCACCGCCTTGCGCCAGCCGGCGAGCTTGCGCGCGCGCACGGGCGCGTCCATGGCCGGCGCGAAGCGGCGCTCCAGGCGCCAATGGTCGGCGAAATGCTCCGGGTCCGGGTAGAGCCCGCAGGCGAGGCCGGCGAGGTAGGCGGCGCCGAGCGCCGTCGTCTCCTTCACCTCCGGCCGGTCGACCGGGGCGGCGAGGAGATCGGCGAGGCGCTGCATGGTCCAGTCCGAGGCGACCATGCCGCCGTCGACCCGCAGCACGGTGGCGCGCCCGTCCCCGTCCGGCCAATCCGCCCGCATCGCCGCGAGCAGGTCCGCGGTCTGGTAGCAGACGCTCTCCAGGGCGGCGCGGGCGAGTTCCGCCGGGCCGGTGTTGCGGGTGAGGCCGTAGAGGGCGCCGCGCACGTCCGGCTCCCAGTAGGGCGCGCCGAGCCCCACGAAGGCCGGCACGAGGTACACGTCCTGGGCCGGATCGGCCCGCTCGGCGAGGTCCCCGGTCTCCGCCGCCGAGCCCACGACCTTGAGCCCGTCGCGCAGCCACTGCACCGCCGCCCCGGCCACGAAGATCGAGCCTTCGAGGGCGTAGGTGCGCCGGCCGTCGAGCTGGTAGGCGATGGTGGTGAGGAGCTTGTTGCCCGACGCGACCGGCTGCGCGCCGGTGTTGAGGAGCGCGAAGCAGCCGGTGCCGTAGGTCGATTTCACCATGCCGGGCCGGAAGCAGGCCTGGCCCACGGTCGCGGCCTGCTGGTCGCCGGCGACGCCGCGGATCGGGATCGCGGCGCCGAACAGGTCCGGGTCCGTGGCGCCGAAATCGCCCGAGGAATCGCGCACCTCCGGCAGCATGGCGCGGGGGATGCCGAGGAGGCCGAGGAGGTCGTCGTCCCAGGTGCCGCGGTGGATGTCGAAGAGGAGCGTGCGCGCCGCGTTGGTGGCGTCCGTGACGTGGAGCCGCCCGCCGGTGAGCCGCCACAGCAGGTAGCTGTCGACCGTGCCGAAGGCGAGGTCGCCCGCTTCCGCGCGGGCCCGCGCGCCCGGCACGTTGTCGAGGATCCAGGCGATCTTGGTGCCCGAGAAGTAGGGATCGAGGATGAGGCCGGTCCGCGCGGCGACCAGGGGCTCGTGGCCCTGCGCCCTGAGGCGGGCGCAGAGCCCGGCGGTGCGCCGGTCCTGCCAGACGATCGCCCGGTGCACCGCCTCGCCGGTGCGGCGGTCCCAGACCAGGGTCGTCTCGCGCTGGTTGGTGATGCCGATCGCCGCGACGTCGCCCGCCCGCGCCCCCGCCCTCTCCAGGGCGGCCCGGCAGGTGGCGAGGGTGGTGCGCCAGAGGTCGTCCGGCTCGTGCTCGACCCAGCCCGAGGCCGGGAAGTGCTGCGGGAACTCGGCCTGGGCGAGGGCCGCCACCGACGTGTCGGCGCGGAAGAGCAGGGCCCGCGTCGAGGTGGTGCCCTGGTCGATGGCCAGGATGAGGGGAGAGTGCGGGGGCGACGCCATGGCTCGGGGCTCAGAGGGGAGGGGGCTCGGTCACCGCGAGGCCGAGGGCGAGGGCGGCCGCGCGCATCCGGACGTCGAAGGTGGCGAGGGGCAGGCCGGTCGCCTCGACGAGGGCGAGGTGGAGCGCGTCGGGCCCGCGCAGGCCGAGGGAGGCCTGCTCGACGAAGCCGCGGGCGACCGTGAAGGCCCGGCGCGTGACGACGAGGGGGCGGCCCCGGGCCTTGCGCCAGCGACCGAACAGCTCCACGTCCGTCCGTGCCTCGTCCGCCGACGCACGCCTCTCCCGAACGAGCCTGGACATCGTCGCCGAGAATTCGAGGACGACGAGGTCCGAGATGACCGGCGTGATCGCGGGGCCACGGAGCCACGCTTCAATGCGCAGACTCTCCGCCTCCGCCACGAATAGGGGAAGGAGGAGGTTGGGTCCAGGTAGACGCGGCTCAAGGGTCTTCGTCCCGCATTTCGCGGACGCGGGCGGTGAAGCCGACCG